>JAEDOC010000089.1 GCA_016302185.1 Clostridium sp.
ATCTCCAACTCACTACGCCGGGCGTTAGCTGCCGCGACGCCCTCACTTCCTGCGCAAAATCTCTATTTCAGCTTACTAAGCAGCATCACCACCGCCGTGATAATCAACACCACAACGAAAATGCCGCCCATACCTTTTCCCATAATTTCCAATGCAATCATCACATTGTGTCCCATACATATTCCTCCTTACAGATACTGCGTAACCAGCTTGATGACCAGACCACCGGCGATGACGGATGCAATCTGACCGGAGACATTGGCTCCTACGGCATGCATCAGAATTACATTTCCCCGCTCCTCTTCGTTGGCCAGCTTCTGAACCACACGGGAGGACATGGGGAAGGCCGAGATTCCGGCTGCACCAATCATCGGGTTTACCTTCTCCTTCAAAAAGAGGTTTAAAAACTTGGCAAAGAGAACACCGGCAATGGAATCAAAAATAAAAGCAATCAGACCGATTCCCATAATCAGAAGCGTATCGAAACGTACAAAAGCATCTGCCTTCATACTGAAGGAAATGGTAATACCCAGAAGAAGGGTAATTAAATTGGCCAGCTCATTCTGTGCCGTATTGGACAGATTGTTTAATACACCACACTCACGGATCAGGTTGCCGAACATCAAAAAGCCCACCAGTGCCACAGAGGACGGAGAAATCAGTCCCACGATGATGGTCACGATCACCGGAAAGACGATCTTCGTGGTTTTAGACACATTCTTCGGGCTGTATTTCATATGAATCCGCCGTTCCTTTTTCGTGGTTACCAGTTTAATGGCAAAGGGCTGGATAATCGGCACCAGTGCCATGTAGGAATATGCCGCCACGGCAATGGCTCCCACATAATTGGAATGCAGTACCTGAGATACCAGAATCGAGGTGGGTCCGTCCGCCGCACCGATGATACCGATGGAGGCCGCATCCTTTAAGTCAAAGCCCAACAGGGTAGCAACAAAAATCGCAAAGAAAATACCGAACTGCGCCGCCGCGCCGAAGAGAAACATAATCGGCTGGGAAAGAAGAGGTCCGAAATCAATCATCGCACCAATACCGATAAACAGCAGGATCGGCAATGCCTCCGACGCTCCGATGGTGGTATCAAACAGCCACTGAATCACTCCGTGGGCCACTCCGATTCCTTCCATTGTCTGATCAATGACGCCGGAAAACGGCAGGTTGACCAGAATCGCACCAAAGCCCATGGGAAGAAGCAGCGCCGGCTCATATTCCTTTTTCACTGCCAGCCAGATAAGCAGCACCCCGACCACATACATGACCAGCTGCTGCGGGGTAATTGCCAAAATACCTTCCAGTAAGAAATCCATGATTTTCCTCCTTTTTTCAAATCGGTTTCACCGCCCCACACTTCCAACGTCCTTCACTGCCCTGCCTGTCCCTTAACAAAAATAAAAAGACTTTCAGCATACCTTAAGTATGCTAAAAGTCTTGTTCCCATATCTGTTCATACAGGCATGTAACCATGGTCTTTCCGATCCAGTGATGTTGATTACATGTTGCAACTACTCCCTTTTAACGGCTACATCTTACCACAGGAAAAAACATCCGTCAAGGAGGAAAAAATGAATTTCTCTGCGTTTTGCTTATTTCTCTTCTTCCAGGGCAACCCCCGCGATCTTGATATTCACTTCAAGAACCATCAGTCCGGTCATATTCTCAATAGCACTCTTCACCTTATCCTGAACCTTCTCGCTGACAGCAGGGATGCTGTAGCCATACTTCATATTCAGGGACAGATCCACGCTGACATGATCCTCCGTCATGCTGATCTTAACCCCTTTGCTTAAATTCTTCATGCCAAGCTTGCCAACCAGCTCATTGGTAATATTGCCTGCCATGGAATCCACGCCTTCCACCTCGGTTGCCGCCAGCCCTGCGATGATTGCTACCACTTCATCCGCAATCTGTACTTCTCCGACTTTATCCTTTTCATATAATTTATGTGTATTTCTATCTTCAAACTCTTTTGCCACCCTGATTACCTCCTGTCTCTTTCGATGCTTTCATTATAGCAGAAAGGGCAGTGTTTGCAAAGGAGTTTATTCCATTTTCAGCAGAGTAATCACGATATTCTCCGCCGCGGTTTCTGTTTTTCTCTTTACGATATCTTCAATTTGAGCCCGCTCCGGATCCGTAATGCTGGCTGCATTAATCACCACATCTACCTTACCGTCCGTGATGCTGACCACCGGATCGGCAAAGCCCTTGGCCATCAGCAGTGTCTCCGCCGCGTTTTCCTTCTCCGCAATGGCAGTCAGCTCCATCATGCTTTTGACGGCTGCTTCCCTTGACGCCGCATCCACACTCTCATTATTGATAATCTCGTTTAAGGTTTCCTTGCTTCTGGCACGCACCTGTTCTCTGCTTAACTGGACATTGGCAATATATTCCGTCACACTGGTTCCTCCGGTCAGCACCGCCTCTCCCGGATTCTCCATCGGAATCTCCGAAGACTGCCCGGAATCCGCTGCGGCTGCTGCTCCTTCCTGTGGATCGTCCAGACTGGCAATCTCCTCATAGTCTCCTGTCCATCCGGACACGGCCTGATTCTCCGCCAGAATATCCTCATCCGAGATTTCCATAGCCCCGGCTTCAAAGCTTTCCGTTCCCATGATCTCCTTCTTTCCGGAATAATTCAAATATCCGGCAGCGGCGATCATGATCGCCAGTGTGGTAATAATGATCTGATTTCTCCTGAACATCCGCTTCATCTTCATATCCCCGCATACTCCTTTATTCTGCCCGCTTTAATACTTTTATTTTATGAGCAGGCAGGCCAAATAATGCTTCCATGGCTTCGGAAATTTCCGCCTTTACCGCGGCACTTCCGCCGCCCTGGGCACTGATAACCACACCGGCAATCTCTGGTTCCAGCTCCTTCTCCACCACCGGTTCCTGGGAACCGGACGCCCCGGACAGCACCGACTCCTCCCGAATCTCCTCCGTCAACACCTTTCTTGTACCTCCGGAGCTGTCCTTCTCCTCCGTGGAAGAACGGTTTTTCTCCTGATCCACATGGAAGATGCGTTCCCCGGAGGAGCGAAGTGTAATCATCACGTCCACCTCTCCGATTCCCTCCACGTGCTTTAAGAGCTCCTTTACCCTCTGTTCCAGCTCTTTCTCGTAGCTTCTCATGCTGCTTTCCTGCGTTTGCGAAGACAGAGCCGATGCTGACGCATCCCCTGTTTCCAAAGAAGCTGCCTCTTCTCCAGAGACAGCCGACACCGTTTTTTCTGTGTTTCTTCCGCCAGGTACCGCAAGTAAAAGCAGGATCACTCCGCTAACCAGAAGAAGAATCCATTTCTCCCTTCCCTGTAACTGGCTTTTCTCCAGCTTCCAACCTGATTTCCACATGTGCTTCCTCCACCTGATAATAGGATGCCAGCTGCTGCCGCAATCGTTCTGCTATTCTCTGATCCGAAGGGGAAACCCCGGCAGCCTGCGTTTTCCTCCCCACTAACACCGGAGGAAGCGCTACTCCGGTCACCGTATCCACAGAAATTGTTCCACCCGATTCTTTTTCTTCCTTTGAAGTAGTCTGAAGCGGCAGCTGACATTCCAGCGAAATTTCACGGATTCTGGCAAATTCCGGGCTGTTTTCATCCGTCTCCACCAAAACCTCCGCCTTCGTTACCGCAATCCCGGATGCCTCAGCCAGCTGCCGGATCTCTGCTTCTGTCTGCGACTTATACTGCGCAAGAAACATCGTCAGCCGCTTTTTCTCCATCTCATCCAGGCTGTCGCTCAGCTCCTTTGCCTCATTTTCAAAAGAAATATGATCGAACAGATGACGTATCGATTCTTCCAGGCGAAGCCCTCCGGTCAGCGGCTGAAACACCAGAAGAATCAGAATGCAGCCGGCAAACAGACGCAGATATTTTTCATACCGGGCTGCCGGCAGGAGACCGTTCAGCACCGAAAGAAACACCAGATAGCTCACGATCCTGCCGGCCCACTGATACACCGCTTCCATCTTCCTTCCCCCTTCTCATTTCCCGAATTTCAGCCGCTTCTGCCTTTTTCCTCTCCCGAGACTCTATCTCTGTCTCTGCCTTCCGTCATCCCGCCAGGTATACCGTATTGGAACCAAGACACACAATGGCAATGGAAAGAAGAAACAGAAGAACAGCCGAGGAAGCCGCCAGAAGCAGAAGCCGGCTGCCCGTCCCCACACCGCTGATACAGGCGATCAGCCTCTTATCACAAACCGGCTGCAGCAGCGCTGCGGTTCCCTGATAAAACACCCCCAGAATCAGAAGCTTCAGCAGCGGTATCACCGACAGCCCCACCAGAACCAGAGCGGCTCCGGCCCCGATACTGTTTTTCATCAGAGCACCGGCTCCAAGCAGCATCTGAGATACAGCGGCGGCACCGCTTCCCACGCCGGGGATCGCCCCTATCAGACGGCGAAGCGGAGTATTTTTTACCGTATCCGCGTAGGGAACCACCATTCCCTGCAGTAAATGAACTCCCAGAACCACTCCTGTCATCGTCTTCACGCCCCAGCGCAGCCCCTGTTCCAGAAGCTCTGTGGTTCTGGAAAACAAATCCTCCTTTATCAGATGCCCGGCCAGAACCAAAAGAAGATATAGCTGAATCATAGGCAGAAACAGCGTCAGAAACAGCCATTCCACCACACGGATGGAAACCAGCATCAGACTGCAGCCGGCAGCTGAGGTCACACTTCCCCCGGCAAAGGAAACAGAAAGGAAAAAGGCAGGGACCAGCGCCCGCATAAACTCCAGCACCTGTTCCAACAGCTCCTTCGCCACCGTAAGCCCGGTCAGAAAGCTGGACGCCAAAAAAGTAAAAATCAAAAGATAGGTTACATAAAATCCCATCTCCGCAATCTGGCTTCCGGAAAAAATACTGGCATAATTGGCAAACACGGCGCCGAGAAGTCCCAGAATCAGGATCTGTCCCATCCATCTCCCATTTTCTCTTATCTCCCCAAACAGGCTCTCCTTCACTCCGTCCATCACCCGACGGACCGCTCCGTTTACTTCCCCCTTCCTCAGAAGATCCAGAAGTTCCCGGAAACTGACAGAAAAGCCTCCGTCATCTCCCTGCTGCAAAAATTTTTCCAGCGGCTCCAGATCAAATTCATCCAAAAGGCCGTCCTCCAGCTGTGCCTCTTCCTCTGTCTTCGTTTCCGCAGCTTCTCCATAAAACCCTGCCTGCGCCGGAACCCCAATTCCCAGGAACAGTCCGCACAGCACCAGAAAAAAAAATGCCCTGCGCCCTGATATCATTCGATCTTCCCCCTTTTTCTCTGCTAGGAAAGAAACTCCTTCAATGTCTCCAGAAGCGCCAGTACCACCGGCATACTGATCGCCAGAATTGATAGCTTGGCAAAAATTTCTATCTGGTTTCCCATGGCCCCATACCCTGCATCCTTACAGATTCCGGAAGCGAATTCTGCAATATAGGTAATCCCCGCCAGCTTCAAAAGGGTCACCAGATAGATGCGGTCAATCCCAATATAGCTCTGAATCCTTTCTGCCGTTTCCAGGATAATCTTCATTTTTCCTGCTCCATAGAAAAAAAGAAGCAGTCCTGCTGCCAGAATCAGATACACCCCATATTCACTTTTCACACTTTTCAGCCAGACCGCCAGAAGAACGGCAGACAGGCCAAGTGCAGAAGCCGTGACAATAGACACGCTCTCCCTCCTTTCAAAGCGCAAAAAGCTCCTTCATCGTCTCAAACAGCTCATAAATATACGGAACCATCCAGAACAGGACCAGAAGGAGCCCGGCCAGACTGGTTAAGAAGGCCTGTTCTTCTCTCCCGCTGTGCTTCAAAATCTGACAAAGCACCGACACCAGAATCCCCACCGCGGCAATCCGGAAAATCAGATTGACTCCCATCCGTCTCCTCCCTTCTCACAATAGAATTACCACCAGAAACAGACCTCCCAGGATTCCCAGCCCCAGAAACAGCCGGCATTTTTCCGGTTCCGACTCCTTCAGCGCCAAAATCTCCTGCTCCAGTTCTTCCATATAGAATTCCATCGTCCGCTCCTGCATGTCCCGATCCAGATAGCCCAGACAGGAACCAAAGGCCTTCAGCTGTTCCCTCTCTGCCTCCCCAAGAGAGCAGCTTTTTAAAAACTGTTCCGTTTCTGTTTTCCAGACCTCCTCAAAGCTGACTCCCGCTGCTTCTTCCATTCGTTTTGCCACTGCAGTGAAGAACTCCCCTGCCGCTCCGCCGCCTCTCTGTCCGGTCCGGAAAAAAGCCGCCGGCAGCGTCAGATTGCTGTAGAGGATTTCCCCTTTCAACTGAGAAATCATCCGCTTCAGCGTCTCCAGAATCCGCCGTCTTTCCTTCAGCCTTCCCGCTGCTTCCGCTCCCAGGCCGCTGCAGCCGAGAAGAACCAGCACCGCGCCCAGCCCCTTCAGCCACATAAGACCATCCTCTTCTCCGGAAACTGTCTGTTTTCTGAAAGCTTTGTCTTCTGCCGGCTGTCCCTGCTCCAGAGAATCCGTTCCCTTTCATCACTGATACTTAATACTGTTCCCGGCCCGCAGGTATTGCCCAGAACCAGATACCGCTCAAACCTTCGCTCCTGCAGGAATTCCCGCAGCCCCGGCTTCTTTTTTAAATCCTCCACCGAAGTTCCGTGCACGGTCGCCAGAATCCGACAGCCGCAGTTCATTACGCAGCGAAGGGCTTCCAAATCCTCCATTCCTCCGATTTCATCTGCCGCTACTACCTCCGGTGCCATGGAACGAATCAGCATCATCATGCCCAGTGCTTTGGGACATCCGTCCAGCACATCGGTCCGGCAGCCCACATCATTTTGGGGAATTCCCTGATAACAGGCAGCTATCTCCGAGCGCTCATCCGCCACTCCCACCGTAACTCCCCTGCTGCCGCCGGACACCTGGCGGATCAGATCTCTCAGCAGCGTTGTTTTGCCGCACCGGGGAGGTGATATCAGCAGCGTATTCCTGATTTTTCCTGTGTCCGGCTCCGTCAGATACGGAAGAACCTCATCGGCGCAGCCCCGCATCTGATGGGCAATCCGGATATTCAAAAAAGTAACCGGATGAATGGTACGAATGCGTCCCTGTTCCAGTACTACCCGCCCCGCCACACCAATCCGATGACCTCCCTGCAGCGTAAAATACCCCTGACGCAGCTCTTCCTCAAAAGCATACAGAGAAAAACGGACAGCACATTGAAGCGTCTCCTCCAATTCCTTAGGATGTACCAGAAATTCCGTTCCTCCCAGACGCTGCTCCCGGCTTCCGGCAATCACAAACAAAGGTCCGTTTGCCCGCAGACGGATCTCCTCCAGTGTTTCCGCGTTTTCCCGGGCTTCTCCCAGCGCAGCCCGGATCCGATCCGGAAAGATTGAAAACAGCCTGTCTTGCCTCCCCATTCTCTGTCCCTCCTTTTATCATCAATATATGTGGGACAAACCGGAATATGATAAAAAACCGCGGCAAAAATTCTCCCACCGCGGTTTCTTTACATCTTCCCAAAAAAATGATACACTAACTCCCATCAAAGGAGGAAGAACCATGAATTTTTCATCTATCATGCAGTTAAAAACCGAATGGGACGGCTTCAAGCTCCGCCACCCCAAATTTCCATTATTTTTAAATGCTGTCCTGCAGAAGGGCATCACCGAAGACACCGTAATTGAAATTCACATTACTGCTCCGGACGGCACCGTTCTGGACTCCAATCTGAAGATCCGCCCGGAAGATCTGGAGATGCTTCGAAAAATGAGGGAGATAACGTCTTAGAGATATAATTGAGTAACCCGGAGCGTCGCCTAAGCCGGCGCTCCTTTGTAATTGGTCGAAAATATCTTCTGTCCCGATTCGTTCACGGACGCAGAGAAGAGGTCAGGGGCGGGAGCAGGGATCAGGCTTGCGGTTCTTGTGCAGTCAATGGGAAGTTCTAAGACTGTGTCAGGGAAAAAGGAAGGGTACGATGTAATACGCAGCAAAATTTTGATAATTTTCCTGCTTAGGTACATCCGGAATTGGCTCCTGAAAAGCCAATTCCGCCCCTTCCTTTTTCCCTGCCGCAATCTAAGAACTTCCGAATTTCCTGCAATGAACCGCAAGCCTGATCCCTGCTCCCGCCCCTGACCTCTTCCCCGCTGGTGTTCGAATAAGGACAGAAGATATTTGCAGTATGTTATGGCAGAGCGCCGACTTACGCTCTGATTCGCTCTTTTTCTCAATGGGGAAAAATAGAGCTGCAGCCACTACTTTTTTAGTGAAGTTAGCAATTACCGTAGTGGTCTCGCCATCGTATACTTCCCTGCGCAAGGGATGAGGCGGATCAGAGCGGCAGGGAACGCCCGACACAGCATAGTGATGATATCTTCTGGACCGGATTCGGAAAACAGCGAAAAAGAAGCAGCGGAAGAGCGGGAAAAAAAGCATACAGAAGACCTGTGTGCTTTTTTTCGCCGTTCTTCCCCTGCTTCTTTTTCGCGTCCGGAGTCATCCACCTCCAGAAGATATCTCCACCTCACCACGCCGGGCGTTAGCTGACGCGACGCCCACTACTCCGCAGTGCCCAAGCTCGATTCCGCTTCGCTTCATCTCGCTTGGCGGCTCTTTTCGCACTGCTCAGTTAAATCAATATTTAATCTTCTTATACTCTTTCAGGAACGTCATCGGCCCATCGCCAACCCTTC
>JAEDOC010000090.1 GCA_016302185.1 Clostridium sp.
CCCTTTCCCGCGTCCGTGTCCGACTCCTTACAGAAGATATTTTCGACCAATTACAAAGGAGCGCCGGCTTACGCGACGCTCCAGGTTACTCAATTAAATCTCTACTCCACAACATCCAGCTCTTTACTGTAGGAGTTTAAGATTTCGCATCCGTCCTCGGTAATCAGCACCAGATCCTCGATGCGGACGCCCAGCTCATCGTCCACGTAGATGCCGGGCTCGATGGAGAAGATATTGCCGACTTCGGCAGTCTTCTTGTTGACGGAGGAAACATCACCGAATTCGTGAACCTCCAGACCGATGAAGTGGCCCAGACGGTGAGTAAAGTTGGGGCCGTAGCCGGCATCTTCGATGATTTTCCGGGCAGCGCGGTCTACCTCACACAGCGGAACACCGGGCTTTAAGATCGCCTCAGCGGCGGCGTTGGCCTTCTTCACCAGCTCATAGATCTCACGATGCTTTTCATTCGGTACCTTCTTGTAGAAGAAGGTACGGGTCATATCGGAACAGTAGCTGTCCTTGACACAGCCGACATCAAAGAGAACGGTATCGCCTTCTTTTAATACGGTATCATCCGGCTCGTGATGGCCTTTGGCACAATTGGCGCCGAAACCGACCAGCGGGGAGAAGGAACATCCCTCTGCGCCAAGTTCAGTGTAGATTTCCATCATTTTGGAAGCTACCTCCTTTTCAGTTACGCCTTCTTTAATGAGACCACGGAAACGGGCCATGGCCTGATCGTTGAGTGCGGATACAGCCTTCATGAGCTTCTGTTCCTCTGCATCCTTGCAGGCACGGACCTCGTCTACACATACAGAGCTTAGTACGCAGCGGGAAGCGCCGGAACCATCGATGACAGGAAGCAGGAAACGGGCCGGGAAGTTTTTATCAATTCCAAGCGGCTCTCCTTTCTTAATGCAGGCGCAGAGCAGAGACAGATAATCATCGGTATCATCAAAGCGAACCTTCTCAACTCCCAGATCCTCGGGAACCGTAAACAGGTTGTTGATGAAAATCTTATTGCTGCCGTCTTCGCAGATATAAAGAGCATAGAGCCGTTCACCGGGATTGATAAAGCGCCCGGTCAGATAATAAATTGCAAACGGATCTGAAATTATCATCTGCCGAAGTCCATTTTCTTTTAGTTTCCCTAAAATTTTTTCAAGCCTTTCGCGATTCATGAAATTACCTCCCTAAGAATTATTTAAATATGAATTTTTTGTAGAAATTTGTAAAGCTATTACCATAATTTTAAAGAATTATCTGCAAAAGTCAAGTAAAATAACAGTCTGTTATTAAAAAATGAAAAAAATTGAAAATATAACAAAAATTTGTTGACGTCTGGAAACAACTGGGGTACAATGGACGTGTTATTTCAATTTGTTATTCCGAAGTGAATTTCAGCGGAAGAGAAATTGAGTAAAAAAAGAAGGAGGAAACAACCTATGAAAAAATTATTATCAGTAGTTCTTGCAGGTACGATGACCGTATCCATGCTGGCAGGCTGCGGTTCCAAGGAAGCAGCTCCGGCTGAGACACAGGCAGCAGCTGAGACAAAAGCAGAAGCAGCCGGAGATACCGCAGCAGCAGAAGAAGCAGCTCCCAACGGTAAGGTTGCCATCGTTACCAATACGGTATCTCAGAACGAGGAAGAGTACCGTTCTGCTGAGTCCATGACTCAGAAGTACGGCGATAAGATTGTTCATGTTACCTGGCCGGATAACTTCATGACCGAGCAGGAGCAGATGATTACCACCGTCAGCAAGCTGGCAGCAGATCCGGAGATCAAGGCTGTGATCATCAACCAGGCCGTTCCGGGAACCAACGCCGCTATTGATAAGCTTCTGGAGTCTCGTGATGATATGCTGATTATCTACGGCACACCGCAGGAGAACCCGGAAGACGTAGCTGCCAGAGCAGATATTATTCTTCAGCCGAACGAGCTGGATATGGGACCTGCGATGGTTGAGCAGGCACAGAAGATGGGAGCAAAGACTTTTGTTCACTATTCCTTCCCGAGACATATGGCTCAGGTGCTTTTGTCCTCCAGACGTGAGCTGATCAAAGAAAAATGTGCAGAACTGGGTATTGAATTTGTAGATGCAACCGCTCCGGACCCGACCGGTGACTCCGGTGTATCCGGTGCTCAGCAGTTCATCCTTGAGGACGTTCCGAAGATGGTAGCTCAGTATGGTAAGGATACCGCATTCTTCTCCACCAACTGCGCAATGCAGGTTCCGTTAATCAAGGCCTGTGTCAGCGAAGGCGCTATCTATCCGCAGCCGTGCTGCCCGTCTCCGTACCATGGCTATCCTGCAGCATTAGGTCTGGTATCTGAGGAAGATTCCGCAGTAGAGAAGATGAACATTGAGGATATTGTTGCTCAGACCACCAAGGCTCTTGACGAGGCCGGCGTTCTTGGCAGATTCTCCACATGGCCGGTTCCGGTTTCCATGATGATGACTGTTGCCGGTACAGAGTATGCATTTGACTGGATGGCTGGCAACACCAACGGTAAGCTGGATCTGGATGCTCTGAAGGCAAAGATGGACGAGTACGCAGGACTTGACTGTCAGATGTCTCCGTATACAGACGACGCAGGTACATCTTATGATAACTATCAGTTAATCATGATGGATTATCTGACCTACGGCGAATAATATAAGCTTCATTTGATGCTTGCAGCGGCACGGGGGATTTCTCCTTCGTGCCGTTAAAAATAGGCGGAAAGAAGCCAGAGGTTAGGAGGTATACGCTTGAGCGAAAATCTGCTGGAATTTAAAAATGTTTCAAAATCATTTTACGGAAATCAGGTACTGAAGAATATCAATATGACTCTGAAGAAGGGCGAGGTTCATGCACTGATTGGTGAGAACGGTGCGGGTAAGTCCACCCTGATGAACATATTATTCGGTATGCCGGCGATTCATGAGACCGGCGGTTTTGAAGGAACCGTAGAGATTGAGGGAAAAGAGATGCATATCCGCTCTCCGCATGACGCCATGCTGGAGGGCATTGGTATGGTACACCAGGAATTTATGCTGATTCCGGGATTTACCATTACTGAAAATATCAAGTTAAACCGAGAGATTACGAAAGGAAACGTAGTCAGTAAAATTTTAGGAAAGCGTCTGGAAGGCCTGAATTATAAACAGATGAATTCGGATGCGCAGCAGGCACTGCAGATGCTGGATATGGACATCGAAAGCTACACCAAGGTAGCCGGCCTGCCGGTTGGTCATATGCAGTTTATCGAGATTGCCCGTGAGATTGATAAAGAAGGGGTAAAGATTCTCGTATTTGATGAACCGACCGCAGTTCTGGCGGATGCGGAGGCGCAGAATCTTCTGAAAGCCATCCGTCGTCTGGCAGATACCGGCATTGGTATTATATTTATCAGCCATCGTCTGGAAGAGATTGTTTCGGTGGCAGACACTGTAACCATCCTTCGAGACGGCACCCATGTGGCTACCAAGCCGATCAGCGAGACCAGTGCGGCAGACATTGCCCGTATGATGATTGGCCGTGCAGTTACCCTGGATCGCGATCTGGATGAGAACCGTACCGTATCGGATGAGGTTGTCTTAAGTATCCGGGATCTTCATGTCAATATGCCGGGCGAGCAGGTAAAGGGAATCAATCTGGATGTTCACAAGGGTGAGATCATGGGTATCGGCGGTCTGGCAGGACAGGGCAAGCTGGGCATAGCCAACGGTATTATGGGTATCTACCCGGCCAAGGGCGAGGTAACCTTTGAAGGAAAATCCCTTCCGCTGAATCATTCCCGGCAGGTTCTGCTGGACGGAGTTGCTTTTGTAAGTGAGGATCGAAAAGGAGTCGGCCTTCTTCTGGACGAATCGATTGAACTGAATATCTGCTTTACGGCGATGCAGAATCAGGATAAATTCCTGAAGAATTACGGAATCATCAAGATGAAGGACAGCAAGATGATTCGCGAGCATGCCAATAAGATGATTGAGGAACTGGATATCCGCTGTACTTCACCGCTGCAGAAGACGGGAAGCCTGTCCGGCGGAAATCAGCAGAAGGTGTGTGTAGCACGTGCGCTGACGCAGAATCCAAAGCTTCTTCTGGTATCCGAACCGACGCGTGGTATCGATATCGGTGCGAAAAAACTGGTTCTGGATTTACTGAAGAGGCTGAATCAGGAGATGGGAATGACGATTGTGATGACCTCCTCCGAGCTGGCTGAGCTTCGAAGCATCTGTGATAATATTGCCATTGTCTGCGACGGCAAGGTTGCAGGCATCTTGAAGCCGACAGATTCTGACACGAAATTCGGTCTGATGATGTCCGGCATTACCGAAATAGAAGAAGGAGGTGAGGAATAATGGAAGAGAAGAAATTCTCATTGAAAGAACTGGTCAATAAGGTCAGCCTTCCCACCATTATTATTGCGGCATTCCTTGCTTTTATCCTGATTCTGGGACATTTTATGGGATTGTCAGTAGCTACTCTGTTAAGTGATACGGTGAAGCGTGCCGGAATGAACGGTATTCTGGTTCTGGCGATGCTTCCGTCCATTCAGTCCGGTACCGGACCGAACTTTGCGCTTCCGGTAGGAATTGAATGCGGACTGTTTGCGATTGTCTGTACCATCGAATTCGGATTTACCGGCTGGGCCTGGTTCTTTGTTTCCATTGCCCTGGCCACGGTCTTTGCCACCATCGTCGGATATGCTTATGGCAAGCTGATCAATGCGGTAAAGGGTTCCGAGATGACGATCGCAACATACACCGGTTTCTCCATCGTTGCATTCATGTGTCTGATCTGGCTTCTGGTTCCATTTAAATCCCCGAATATGGGCTGGTTTATCGGACAGGGTCTTCGTGAGACCATTCAGCTGGATGTCATCGGCGCCAATATGATTCTGAACAATTTCCTTGGATTCTCTATCGGTCCGGATTTCTATTTCCCTACCGGTATGATCCTGTTCTTCCTTTTGTTCTGCGGCATTGTGTGGGCATTCTTCCAGAGTAAACACGGAATTGCCATTTCCGCTGTAGGAAGCAGCAACAGCTTCTCTGCGGCATCCGGTCTGAACATTAATCGGAACCGGATTCTGGCCAACGTTCTTTCCACCATTCTTGGTGCTATCGGAATCGTGGTTTATTCTCAGAGCTATGGCTATACACAGCTTTACAATGCGCCTCTGACCATGGCGTTCGCTGCAGTTGCAGCTATTCTCATCGGCGGAGCTTCGGCTTCCCGCGCGAAGGTATCTCATGTAATTCTCGGTGTGTTCCTGTTCCAGGGACTTCTGACCTCTGCACTTCCGGTTGCAAACCGCGTATTTGCGGGTACCGATCTTTCTGAGGTAATGCGAATGGTTATCCAGAACGGTATCATCCTTTACGCTCTGACACAGGTACGGAAAGGAGGAAAAGAGTGATGGAGAATACTTCTTTTAGCAAAAAGGTGCTTACCTGGATTGGTGACAATCTGGTAACTCTGATTTTCCTTGCATTTACAATTGTTGGTTTTTCAGTATCCAATGTTTCTTTCAGCTGGTTCCTCGGAGAGCTGACCGGGCGTCTTTACCGGAACGGTTTCCTGGTTCTTTCTCTGATTATTCCGGTTGTTGCCGGTCTGGGATTAAACTTCGGTATTGTTGTCGGAGCGATGGCCGGTCAGATTGCAGTCGTGTTTGTCCGCTATTTTGAATGGGGCAATCTGGGTGGGTTCTTTACTGCCATTCTGTTATCTGTTCCGCTGGCGGTGCTTTTTGGATGGCTGACCGGTCTTCTGTATAACAAGACACGCGGTCAGGAAATGATTGCCAGCCTGATTGTCGGATATTTTGCAAACGGACTGTATCAGTTCCTGTTCCTGTTTGTGGTTGGTGTTATCATCAAGGTTCCCAGCAATCATCCACTGATTAAGCCGGATGGTATCGGTATCCGTTCCACCGTGGATCTCGGTATCGCGGATAAGGGCGGTTTGAAATATGCCCTCGATAATCTGGCGAAGATTCCATTTACCCATGCGATGATCCTTATCGCTGCTGCGATTCTGATCTTCCAGGTAGTTCGTTTCTTCCGTGCTAAGCAGGAGATGAAGCTGGTAAAGAACCGTGTGATGACAGGCATCAATGTAGTTCTTTGTCTGATTGTCATCGGTATTGCTGTCAATGCGATTGTGTCGAAAAATAGTCTTACTACCGTAGCGAAGGTTCCGGTTGTGACGCTGCTTATCATCATCGGTCTCTGTATTTTTACGGAACTGTTGCTGAAAACCAAGCTGGGCCAGGATTTCAAGGCTGTAGGACAGAGCCAGAGAATTGCAGAGGTTTCCGGTATTGATGTAGATAAGACCCGTATTATCGCGGTTATTCTTTCCACCGTACTTGCTGCCTGGGGCCAGATTATCTTCCTGCAGAATGTAGGTACCTTAAATACCTACAACGCACATTCTCAGGTTGGTATGTTTGCCGTTGCTTCCATCCTTGTTGGTGGTGCTTCTACCTCCAAGGCAACCGTGGGACAGGCGATCATCGGTACCATTTTGTTCAATGCCATGTTTATTATGTCTCCGGAGATTGGCCAGGCGGTATTTGGCCAGGCACTTCTGGGGGAATATTTCCGTACCTTTATGGTATACGGCGTTATCGGCTTTGCCCTTGGTATCTATGTATGGAAGGCAAACCGGAAAAACAAGCTTACCATCTGATAGAGTGGAAAATTGTCGAATATGATGGAAAATAAGAAAAAACGTTTACTGGCGTATCTGGAGGAAACAGCTCTTCGGCTGATGCAGGAGACCGCGCATACGCAGGAGACAGCAGAATTGCAGAAAAGCGATGAGCCTCTTGATATGGAAGAGATGATTCAAAAGGACTGGCCTCACCGGAGTGATGAGAAGATCATCCGGCTGAAGACGCAGATTTCTGACTGTGAATGGGAATTAAAACGTTTGGAAAACCAGATGGTCTGTGTGGAGAAAAGCAGATTGCGCAGATTCCGTTCGAAGAGAAGGCTCCTGCTGGAACGTCTGGAACAGCTCTATGCTGCAAGATTTGCAGCAGACTCCTGGGAAGAGTATTTTCTGATGTTTCGGGAGGATGAGAAGCTTCGCCGTTCCTCCTGGATGGATCCGGAATTTTATGAGAAGGAACGGACGGATATCTGTCGGAAGCTGGCTCCCTGTTCCGGGCTGTGCCGTCCGGTGGAAGAGAAAGTCTTCTCTTTACTGGGGCAGAATGCCGGAACAGATGGCCGGGAAAAAACACTGTCGGAGACGTTCCGGGATGAAGTACACTGGTATGCAGTGGGGTGTCTCTTTTTAGAACAGGATTCAAAAAATTCCGTGGAATTGCTCCGGGGATAAGGTAGATCCCTTGACGGAGACGACAGCGGCAGCAGCCCGGTTGGCCTGAAAAATGGCCTCCCGCATAGGCAGCCCAAGGCTGAGCGATGCCATGACTGCACCGATATGGGAATCTCCGGCTCCAATTGTATCAACAACTTTTGCAGGGACGGCAGGAATCATGTATTCCGAGCCGTCCTTTTCCACGCAATAGGTGCCCCGAGCGCCTAATGTGATAATTACGGTATTGCCGGTTTTCTGGAGCAGCCGTCCGGCAGCTTTACGGATGGAATCCTCTTTCCGTACGGGAGAAAGTCCGCTCAGTTCATAGCTTTCCTGTTCATTAATATGAAGAATCGGCCGAAGTCGGAAGAGACGTTCGGTCTTTTCTTTGGCAATTCGGATTCCACGGGGACCGGGGGCATAGAACAGCTGGCGTTCCGGGTGCAATTCTAAATATTCAATCATTTCTTCACCGGTCGGTTCCTCAATCTCCAGTCCACAGACGTACACCATGGAAAACTCTTCTGATTCCCATGACTCCATCCAGCTTTTTTGAAAGGTATACTCCGCACCATGGCAGGAGAGAAACGTCCGTTCTCCATTTTTTTCTACCAGACAATAACAGCAGCCATTCTCCTGATCCGGGATCCGGATGGAAACCGGAAATCCCCGCTGCTCCAGCTGCTGTTTCACAAATTCGCCATAGATGCCGGTTCCCACCGGGGAGATCAGTGTGACCGGAGCACCCAAAAGACGTATCATGGATGCCACATTATAGGCACAGCCGCCCAGAGTCATGGTCTGTCCCTGCGGATGAAGATCCTCTGCTGTCTTCGGGAGATGATCCAGAGTGATGATGATATCCACACAGGTGGAACCGATGACCAGGATCTTTTTTTTCGAAAGCTGTTCTATTGTATTCTGCGGCATAATGTTATGCCCCCTTTCTTTTCCATAGTTCATTTTTTCCTTTTCAGTATAACACAGATTTTTGTTTGCCGCGATTCTCCGTACAATTTTAGTTGAAATCTGAGAAGATTGGAGCTAAAATGGTAAAAAATTACTGCGAGATTATCACATAAAAAGGAGAACTAAAGATAAATGAGGGATATTTTTGCTTGGATCCGCCATCTGGCAGAAGATTCTCAAGGAGCAATGACAGAACTTCGCCGGGATTTTCACCGTCATCCGGAGATCGGATGGCTGGAGATGAGAACCTCGGCTGTCATTGCATGGAAGCTGTCAGAGCTGGGCTATGAAGTTCTTACCGGACGGGCGGTCTGTGACGATACAGCAAGGATGGCGGTTCCGGAACCGGAGATTTTAAAACGCCAT
>JAEDOC010000006.1 GCA_016302185.1 Clostridium sp.
TGATACGTTTTTGAATTCGATCATAAATCAGGCCACTTCCTTTCTCTGTTCGCCGGAAAGCGAAAAAAATGGGTGTTTCAGGGTACAATAATACATCATGTACGGTTTGAAATGATAAAGCAAAAGATTTGATTATAATTTCGGATTGTACAAAGAGTTTCTTTGAGTTATATGATGTTCAGATAATCAGATTGCCGCTGCCGTAAAAAGCAGGGGCGCCTTCGTAGAATAAGATTTCACAGAGTCGGAAATCGTATTGGTTGTTATTATAGCACAAGTAAGAAAAAAAGAAAAGACTGAAAAAGTTAAAAAACTTTAAATAATTAAAAGAATTTATAAATTTTAAATGGAAAAAGATGGCATATTAAAGCATGTATGCGGAAAAAGAAAAAATAAATTTAAAAAATAAAAATAAAGTATTGACAAAAGTGGATTCATAGAATATAATAAAGACAACAAAAGGAAAGAAAATAAAGTAAAGAAAAACGAAACTAAGAAAAGGAGGTACGGACCGCCGAAAACATAAGTTTCGTCTGATATATCCATCAGACATAGGACAAAAGCAATAACCTAAAGAAAAAAATCAAACATAATCTATAAGATATCAAAGAGAGAATCAGCTTGGTAATATGACGAGAAAGTATTATTAAGAAGAACACATCGGAGAAGAGAATAGATAGGAAAGAAAAGAAGAGAGAGTTTGATAGAATAAGAAAATAGGTTATTGGAGAAGAAAATTTCATATAGATAAGAATAAGAGAGGTATAATCCAATGAACGAAGCAGTTTGAAAGGGTATCGGTAAAATGTCAATTTATCGATACCCTTTCTCGTGTCATAAATTTTGATTTTCTCAAGTCATTTTCTGAATCGAAGTTATTCTAAGATCCCTTCTAATTCAAAGGGCGGCGTATATTCTTCCTTCGCGCTGCTTTTTTCCTGCATAAACCCATCACATAATCCCAGCTCCAGAGCAGTGTCCACAACCCTCTGATACTCATAGGTGGTAATGCGCCGGTTAATTTCCGGATATTTGCTGCTCTGGTAGAAGGGCGTATACTGACTCAGGAGGCTGAGCAGGTAATGACCCTTCGGCAGCGTATCGTGGATCCAGTGAAGCAGACGGATTGAATCTTCCTTCTGTCCGGGAAGAACCATGTGGCGGAGGATGACACCCCGTTTCATCAGGCGGCAGCTTTGCCCCTTTTCGGAAAAATCCTCAAATACCGGCGGACCTGTCAGGGTAATCATCGTTTGGATGGCAGCGGAGGCTCTGTCAAAATAATCTTCCGCACCGGAGTAGCGGGCAGACAAGTCGGAAGAATAGTATTTCAGATCGGGAAGCCAGATATCCACATGGGAAGAGAGAGCTTCCAGCGTCTCCGGGTTCTCATATACGCCGCAATTATAAACTACCGGGATAGAAAGCTGCGGTTTGGCCAGCTCCAGTGCTTCCAGAATAGAGGGGAGATACTGGGTGGCAGTGACTAAATTGATGTTGTGGGCTCCCTGTTCCTGAAGCTTCAGGAAGATATCAGCCAGACGCTTTGCAGTGACGGGAACGCCGAAGCCCTCACTGCTGATCTTATAATTCTGGCAGAAACAGCATCGGAGCGTGCAGCCGGAGAAGAATACGGTACCGCTGCCGTGAATTCCGCTGATGCACGGCTCTTCCCAGGGGTGAAGAGCAGCTCTGGCGGCTACAGGTTCCGCCGGGCTGTGGCAGTAGCCCCGGGCAGTGTGACGGTTGACTCCGCAGTTTCTGGGGCAGAAGTGACAATTCTCATATGTGAAACGGATGGATGGTGATTCCTGCATCTCTGGCCTCCTATTGAAAGGAATTCCGTTTGCGGCTAAAATCAGAAAAAGCAGCCGGAAATGGTTCCTGATGAATGTAGGAACTGAAGCAGACGGTCAGTTCTGACAGAGAGTATAGCAGGAAAACCGGGGCTATGGCAAGTGGAATGTGAGGAAGAAGGATGAGATAAAGATGCCCAGGTACGTGGAGTACCTGGGGCAGGTTCTTCCCTGTGTAGCAGTAGTTCTTTTGCATGTCTGGAAACGGAATTCTCTGCTGAGCATCGGAGGAGGAACCCTTCTCTATATGCTGCTGGTGCAGACCGTGTTTGCTTAGTCCCTGGCCTTGGGAAGAAAATGATACAGCTGCTCGTAGGAAGTGATCTCGCTGTCTGACAGCGGAAGGGTGGGAATCAGTCCGGTACAATCCGTGGCGGAGCAGAGACTGCCGCCTCCCATGAAATCGTCCTCCACAGAATCGTCATTTATCACAGTTTCTTCCGTAAAATCCGTTTTTTTTGATGCTTCATTGTTTTTCTGCATTTTTGTCACCTCAGTAATAGTGTGGGTCAGGAAGAAAATATTATGTATGTTTGTTTATAACAATTTAATGTTTTGTGTTCTTGATTTATAAGAGAGTGGACACTATAATAGTATAGAATGGGTTTTGGCATACTCATTTAGAATGGAGAGCACATATGGATAATAATAATCAGAATAAGAACGGAAAAACGCCGAAGCGGGGACAGAATTATGTCGTTTTTATTATAACGATGCTGTTTACGATGCTCTGTGTGACTGCCATGCACAATTTGTGGCAGCAGAGCCGGACAGAGATGGTTCCCTACAGTGAATTTAATCAGATGCTGGAGAATAAGGAAGTAGAGTCTGTCGTGGTAGGTTCGAACAAGATTACCATTACGCCAAAGGCAGATTCAAAAAAATATGTGGGAAGTCAGAGCCGTTACGGCGGACTTCTGGGGATTGAATACTATACGGTTCCGATGGAGGATCCGGATCTTCAGAAGAAGCTGGATGAGGCCGGTGTGACCCGGTATGAACAAGAGCAGGTGGATGCGACCTCCAGTATCCTTGTATTGCTTCTGGAATGGGTTTTTCCCATTGCCATGATGCTGTTTTTGTTTAATTTTATGATGAAGCGTATGGGCGGCGGAGGCGGCATTATGGGTGTCGGCAAGAGCAATGCCAAGGTGTACGTGCAGAAGGAGACCGGCGTAACCTTCAAGGATGTGGCCGGTGAGGATGAGGCGAAGGAGTCTCTGATTGAGATTGTGGATTTCCTTCATAATCCGGGAAAATATACGAAAATCGGCGCCAAGCTTCCGAAGGGAGCGCTTCTGGTAGGCCCTCCCGGAACCGGTAAAACTCTTTTGGCCAAAGCGGTTGCCGGTGAGGCCAAGGTACCGTTCTATTCCCTGTCCGGTTCGGATTTTGTGGAGATGTTTGTGGGCGTGGGTGCCTCCCGTGTCCGTGATCTGTTTAAGCAGGCGCAGCAGTCGGCCCCCTGTATCATCTTTATCGATGAGGTGGATGCCATCGGTAAGAGCCGTGATTCCCGTTTAGGCGGCAATGATGAGCGGGAGCAGACCTTAAATCAGCTGCTGTCCGAGATGGATGGCTTTGATCCCTCCAAGGGACTTTTGGTTATGGCGGCCACCAACCGTCCGGAGATTCTGGATCCGGCGCTTCTGCGTCCGGGCCGTTTTGACCGCCGGATTATTGTGGATAAGCCGGATTTAAAGGGACGTATCGAGATTCTGAAGGTACATTCCAAGGATGTGAAGCTGGATGAGACCGTCAACTTCGAGGAGATTGCACTGGCGACCTCCGGCGCAGTTGGTGCGGATCTGGCCAACATGATGAATGAGGCTGCCATCACAGCAGTAAAGAATGGTCGTCAGGCCGTTTCCCAGAAGGATCTCTTCGAGGCCGTTGAGGTGGTTCTGGTAGGTAAGGAGAAGAAGGACCGCATCTTAAGCAAGGAAGAACGACGGATTGTATCTTATCATGAGGTTGGACATGCGCTGGTCAGCGCACTGCAGAAGGATGCGGAGCCGGTTCAGAAGATCACCATCGTGCCCCGTACCATGGGCGCTTTGGGTTATGTCATGCAGGTTCCGGAGGAAGAGAAATACTTAAATACAGAGAAGGAAATCCGTGCCATGCTGGTTGGTTTCCTGGCCGGTCGTGCGGCAGAGGAGATTGTCTTTGATACGGTGACCACCGGTGCAGCCAACGATATTGAGCAGGCGACCCGGGTGGCGAGAGCGATGATTACCCAGTACGGTATGTCCAAGAAGTTTGGTCTGATGGGGCTGGAGTCCAGAGAAAATCAGTACCTGAACGGACGCACCGTCTTAAACTGTTCTGATGTGACCGCTGCGGAGATTGATCAGGAGGTCATGAAGATCCTGAAGGATTCCTACGAAGAGGCAAAACGTCTCCTTCTGGAGAACCGGGATGCGATGGATCAGATTGCCGCCTTCCTGATTGAGAAGGAAACTATCACCGGTAAAGAATTTATGAAGATTTTCCGCCAGGTAAAGGGAATTCCGGAGCCGGGAGAGGAACAGGCGGAGAATTCCCCGGTGCCTTCCGAAGAGAATTCTGCAGAGAATTCCGAACAGAAGGAGGAAGCTGTGGAGCCAATTTCTGAAAACTAAATTGTTCTGTATATCATTTTCCTGATTATACATTTGCAAAATACAGCAGATGTATAATCAGGAAGTCAATTTATCATTTTCTATTATACTTTCTTGAATTTTCAAAGATTTCAAAGACAGGCCGGACATTGACAATCGAATAAGGCTTTACACCTTCAGAGAAAGTCCTTATAATAAAATTACTAATTTTATTTGGGAAAGGACGGGAAAAAATGGGGGATTATATGCCGACAGAGAAAGAGATGATTAATAATTTGATTGATAAATATACAGATTTACAGCGTATTAAAAAAGCTGAGAATCTGGAAAAAGAGGTGGATTATCAGCTGAAAGTAACAAAAGCGAAATTGGAATCTTTTGGAATTATCACGAGTGATTTGGAAATGAATTAATTTTAGAAACAAACCAAACATCAAGGGAGAGATGAGCATCAGAAAACAGGGTGTAAGGTCTTATTCAGTTGTGAATGAGCATACCCCTGTTTTTTGTGAAAAAAATGTGAAATCTGCGTTGAACTGTTGACAATAGAAAGTTTGCGTGTTATATTACAGATAGAACAAAGAAAGAGAAAAAGAAATCGAATTTTTGTTTTCCTCTTGAGGTTCAGGACAACAACACCTCGGATTTCTCCGATAGTGCTGAAATATATGTTTCATGTCATGGAAGGGAGATATGACTTATGATGATGCCTAGTATTTTTGGAGAAAACTTATTTGACGATTTTATGAATGATTTTGCATTTCCGGCGTTTCCGGATGTGGAGAAGACATTGTATGGAAAGCATGCAAAGAACATGATGAAAACCGATGTGAAGGAGACGGAAGATGGCTATGTGGTAGATATTGATCTGCCAGGCTTTGAGAAGGATGAGATTAAGCTGGCACTGGAGAACGGGTATCTGACAGTCAGTGCAGAGAAGGGATTAAGTAAAGAAGAGGAAGGAGAGAAGAAGTATATCAGACGGGAGCGTTACGCGGGCAGCATGAGCCGCAGCTTCTATGTTGGCGATCATGTGACGGAGGAAGAGATTCATCCGAAGTATGAGAACGGTATACTTTCGTTCTGCCTGCCGAAGGAAGAGAAGAAAGAAGAGAAAAAGCATTATATTTCCATTGAAGGATAATGCATTCGGATAAGGTAAGAAGATACCCTGCGGGCGAATCCCAGCAGGGTATTTTCATACATCAGGAGAATGGGAAAGACGAAGAATAGAAGGAAACAGGAGCATAAATCGGAATTACAGAGAAGGAGGAAGAACCATGGGAATGAAAAGAGATTATTATGAAGTTCTCGGAGTGAATCGGAACGCAGACGACGCGGCCATAAAAAAAGCATACCGAAAGCTGGCTAAAAAGTATCATCCCGACAGCAACGCGGGGAACACGCAGGCGGAAGAACGGTTTAAGGAAGTAACAGAGGCCTATGATATTTTAAGTGATCCGGAGAAGAGAAAGCTGTACGATCGGTTTGGACATGCGGCGTTTGACGGAAGTGCGCAAGGGGCGGCCGGCGGTGCATCGGGCGGACCTGGCGGTGGTTTTTATCGTTCGGCAGGGCCGGATGGCAGTTATCAGGAATACCATTTTGAAGGCGGCGATATGGACGACATTCTGAAAAATCTTTTTGGCGGAGGTTTCGGAGGTTTTGGCGACGGAAGCTTCCATCGGGCGCATTCCGATTTCTTTGGCGGCGGTTCCGGATTTTCCGGCGGCGGTTCTGGTTTTACCGGCAGTCGCGGCGGATATGCGGCAGATGGATCAGATCTGGAAGCGGAGATCTCAGTTACCTTTGAGGAGGCTGTCTTCGGCTGTGACAAGGTCATCCATCTGGGAGACAACAGAGAAGTCGGCGGGGCAGGAAAAGCGCTGAAGGTGCATATCCCGGCCGGGATTGATACGGGCAAATCCATTCGTCTTCGGGGCAAGGGAATGCCGGGCAGCGGCGGAGGCTGTCCGGGCGATCTGATGCTGAAGGTTAAGGTGGGAGAAAAGGCCGGCTTTGAGCGGAAGGGCATGGATATCTATACCACGGTAAGGGTACCGTTTACCACCGCAGTGTTTGGCGGCGAGGCAATGGTGCAGACGCTCTACGGTAATGTCCTCTGTAAGATTGCGGAAGGAACCCAGTCGGGAACGAAGATCCGACTGAAAGGAAAAGGCGTTGTTTCCATGAAGGAACCGGGCGTATACGGCGACCAGTATGTGACGGTGCAGATTGAGGTGCCGAAAAACTTGAATGAGACAGCGAAACGGAAGCTGAAGGAGTTTGAAGCGGCCTGCGGTGGGAGAGGCAGAAGCGTGGCGTGATATGGCGCGAAGAGAATAAGCCCTGCCCTTACGGAAGGAAGGATTAAGTGAATCGGAAGAGTAAAATGCATCCTGCAGAAGGAAAAGTCAGTTTTTGGTAGTTGTTGCTTTCGGCCATTTTGTGCTACAATAAATAAATACAAAGATTCAGAGAACTTAAGGAACAGAGGATGATATCAGGAGAGTACAGAGAATGAATTTTGAAGTGATTGACAATTTATTTCAGGTGAGCATGTTAGCGGCCGCGGCAATTGCGGCAATTGTTTTTACGATCCGTTATCAGGAACGCCGCTTCATGATTCTTGCTTTTGCATATGCAAGCTTCTTGATGGGAACACTCTATTGGGTACTATATCTGGCGATTATCGGCAATATTCCTCAGGTGTTTTATGTTTCGGAGATATCCTGGCTGGCCGCTTACCTGTTTTTTTTGTCATTTCAGATTTATCGTATGAAGCATATGAGCCTCTGCTTCAGCTGGCCGGCGTCTGCAGCTGCATTCGTTATTGTTGTGCTGGTGATGGGGATCGGCATGCTTGGGCCATCCCGTTTCGTTTCCGGAGCATTTGCAGCGACTGTGGCTGCTTACACGTATCTTACCGTTTTTCGCCTCCTGAACACGAAACCGTCGTCGAAAGTGGATATTTGCATCCTTTTGTGTATCATATTGCAGATGCTTTTGTACATCGTATCCTGCTTTATGCCTGATTTTACTCATTTTAATCTTTATTTTGCTGTGGACATAAGCCTTACCATAATGCTCACAGTTCTTCTTCTGTTAACTTACAGGGAGGTGACCGGGCAATGACCTATATTGAAAATATTTTTATTTGCCTTGCGATTCCGATGCTTTTATCGTTGTTTTTTACCAAAGGAAGTGTCCGTGCGTATACGATATTTGTGATTGCGGGAATGGGGATGTGTCTTCTTTCTGCATATGTCAACAGCTTTTTTATGGGAGTTTATAGAGCAGACACCACGATTGCAGCAATCGAAATCACACCGTTCTGTGAAGAAGTTATGAAATTTCTTCCGCTCCTGTTTTTCATTTTGATTTTTGAGCCGGATAAGAAAGACCTGCCGGCGGCAGCGATTGTGATTGCGATTGGCTTTGCAACGTTTGAAAATGTGTGTTATCTGACGGAAAACGGGGCAGAGAACTTTTCATTTCTCCTGATTCGCGGATGTTCCGCCGGTGCGCTTCATTTTTTATGCGGCATCTTCATTGGTTACAGTGTTTCCTGCGAATTTCACAACTTCTGGCTGACATTGACCGGAACGATAGGAGCCCTTGGTGCCTGTATTGGATTCCATGCGATCTATAATCTTCTGATCACGGCAACGGGGCTCTGGAGAAGCGCCGGGTATATCTTTCCATCTGTGCTGATCATCATTGTGTTTACGGCAAAGCAGCTGTTTCCAAAGCTGGTTGTACCTGCAGAATAAACAGGACAAAAGGTCATTGCAAAGTCAACATAAATCTGATATATTTATCATTATTGAAATTTGAACGGATTCCCACGTTTTCAGAAAGAAGGGAGAAGCATTTCCTGTGGTATCAATATCAGATGAAGCAGCTTACAGACAATATTTTAACGGTGATGAAGCCGCTGCTGACCTTTTAATAAAAAAATACGGTGATGCGCTGGTCTTCTATATCAATGGATATATTAAGGATATCCATGAATCAGAGGATCTGATGATAGAAGCGTTCTCCAACATGTTTGTAAAGAAGCGCTCCATAGATGGACCGGGAAGTTTTAAGGCATATCTTTACAAGACTGCGCACAATTTGGCGCTTCGTCACAATCAGCGACACCGAATCCCCTTTCTCCATCTGGATGAGTTGAGCTTTGAGCCTCAGAGTGAGGCATTTGTGGATACGGAGCTTTTCCGAAACGAACAGAATCTGCAGCTTTATCATGCACTTGGGAAGTTAAAAAAGGAATATCGGGAAGCGTTGTATCTGGTATACTTTGAAAGTATGAGTTATCGTGATGCTGCAATTGTCATGGGAAAGAGCGAGGCACAGGTTACAAAATTAATTTATCATGGCAAACAGAATCTGAAAACCTTTCTTGAGCAGGAGGATTTTTGATATGCGGACGTTTGAAGAACGTACTCGCCTGATTCATAAAAGAACGGAAGAATTACGCCAAAAAGAATGGAAACGGAAGCAGGCGATTTTTGATGCAGCTGCTGCAACGGTATGTCTGATTCTGGTCGTAGGTGTCAGTTTATCCGTAGCGGAGATGATGAATATGATTTCAACAATCGGAATTCCTCACACCTCCGGTGCGGCCAGTATTATTGGAAATCATGTGTGGCTTGGATATGTTGTCATCAGTATTTTTTCTTTTTCTCTTGGTGTCAGTTTAACAGTCCTTCTGTATCGACTGCATCAGAGAAACCGGCGGAGACATCAGAGCAACACAAAATCGACGGAATCGTATCCGGGAAATTGTGAAAAAACATAGACTCTAAAATAAAAGGACCAGGGGTTCGCAAGGAATCCAGGGTTCTTTTTTTATGCTTTAAAAAATTTTTTCAAAATTTGGTCTTTGAGGTGGAAGGATTTTATATTTTTTGTATTTAAATAGATATAAGGATTTCATATCATAGTGTTTTCAGGAATGTTCCGTCAACGAATATACAGAAAGGAGGAGCTTTCATGACAGACAGGACGGAAAGTCAGATAATGGAAATTCGACGCAGGACGCAGCAGAAACGACACCGGTTGGAAAATCGCTTATTATCTGGTCTGACAGTAAATTGTCTTTTTCTTATTACTGGTATTTTTATGATATTAGAGCATGTGAAGATGCCCGGTGTTTCAACGGTAACATGCGGTTACAGTACTGTTTTGCTGCAGGAAGGCACAAGTGCATATGTCGTTACCGCAATCGTTGCGTTTTGTGTTGGTGTGGGAGTAACGATCTTATGCATTCGATACCGAAATCGACAGGAACGCCTTGAAAACCACAGTGAGAAACCAACAGAAACTCTATTGAAATAAGAAGTGCCCGGAGAGCAAAGGATGAATAGCAAAACGGTAACAGCGAAACTAGAAAACCTGTCAGAAGTGATGGATTTTATGGATGGATTTCTTTCTGGTTTGATCGATTCAGAAAAGATAAAAGATCAGATATGTGTTTCTGTGGAGGAATTGTTCACGAATATTGTGTCCTATGCGTATCCGGACGAATCGGACGGAAAAGTGGTGATTTCCTGCAGGGTTCTTGTCGAAGCCGGAACAAGGATGCTGCAGATTTCCCTAAAAGACTGGGGGATTCCCTATAATCCACTGAAGCAGCCGGAGCCGGATTTTGATATACCGTTTGAAAACCGCGCCATTGGCGGGCTGGGTATCCATATGGTGCGGAAGCTGATGGACGGGATGGAGTATTGCTATACGGATGGCTGCAATGAAATACGCATCCAAAAAACGCTGTAAGGAGGAAATATGGGACGACTTTGTGATATCGAGGAGCTGGAAGCCAGCCTTTTTCCGGAAAACGATCCTTTTCCGGAAAACAATTCTTTTCCGGAAGATGAGCTGGAGCTGGAGCTGGAGAATGGCGATCGGGTCACCTGCGAGGTGGTTGATGTCATTCTGAACGAAGGGCGGGAATACATGATGCTTCATCCGACCGATGATACCGAGGGAAGGGTATATCTGATGCGAATGGAGGCCGGGGAAGCGGACGCACTGCAGCTTTCTCCAATCAGAGAGGAAGAGGAACTGCAGACGGTAATAGAGGCATTTCAGAAATTGTATGAAAATGAAATAGAATTAAAGGAAATATGAAATATGACAGAGATTAGAACATTAAAGCGGATTGACGCAGCCAGTGCACCGAAGCTGGATGCACAGTTAAAGGAACTTCAGGCATCCGGAGAGGACGAAATTATCGTGGATATGGAAGAAACCACCTATATCTCTTCCGTTGGACTTCGGGCATTTGCATCGGCGCAAAAGAAGATGAACAAGAGCGGAGGCTCTATGATTTTAAGAAATGTACAGCCGTGCATCAAGGAGATTTTTGAGGTGACGGGCTTTGGAGGAGTGCTGACGATTGAATAGCAGAGAAAATAGCAGAGAAAGAGATTCTGCGGAGGGCTTATCAAACCAGCAGAAGATATGGAAAGGTATCAGTGTTCTGCTGTATTCGCTTCGACCTCTGCTTTTATATATTATCGTACCGGCGCTGGTGACGATGCTTGGCAACCTGCTGCTCGGCGGACGGGACACAAGGGAAATCATTCAGGAGAGCGGCAATTTCTATTATACCCTGGGCATTCTGGCAACATTTTATATTCTGTATCGGCAGAGTAAAAAGCGGGGCAGCTCCCTGAAGGAGGATGTCACCCTGGAATACAGAGGCCTGGAGCGGAGAAAGCTGCTTACTCTGATCGGGATTGGATTTGGGTTTGGCATTTTCTTTTCCGCTGTCATCACGGTGGTGCCGTTTCCGGAGGTTCTCATGCAAAGCTATCTCGGCTCTTCGGAGGCGGTGAAGGACGGGACGGATCCGCTTCTGGCATTACTATCCACGATTCTTCTGGCTCCGGTCGTAGAAGAGATTATTTTTCGGGGCTATATGTTAAACCGGCTGTTTTCCTGGTTTGATGAGAAAGCCGGTATTTTAATTGCATCGGCTGTTTTTGCATTGTGCCATGTATCACTTATCTGGATGGTTTATGCGTTTTTGATGGGAATCATGCTGGCGAAGGTCTCCGTGGAGGAAGACAATATTGCGTATTCCATCGCACTCCATATGGGGTTTAATCTTAATGTACTCCCGATTTGGGTGGTGAATCATATACCGGCATGGAAGCAGCTGCTTTTTTCCAGCCATGGGATGATCGCACTTTATGGGGGCGGAGCCTGTATTTTGGCAGTATGGCTCCTCAAATCATACAGAAAGGAGACAACGTTATGGTAAAGAAGATTCTGCTGGGGATTTTCGCTTTTGTTTTATTCACAATCTTGCTGGGTTTTGGTCTCAATACTCTGTTTTTGATTCTGGTGCCTTCGCTGTTAGGTACCTACGATGGAAGTCTGATTGATTATTCCCTTTTGTTTCGTTTGGATACATATCTTTATGGTGCAGTGGCTACAATTCTGCTGGTTCTGCTGGTGCTGCTTTTTAAACGGCCTTCCGCGAAAAAAGCCAAAAAACTGATGAAGTCCAAGGCGAAGGGGTTTGAAAGTAATCTGGAAAATTCCCGTTTCATGACCGACAAGGAAAGGGATTTTAATTTTACGCCGTACAAATTCACAAAGCTGAAGGAATCGGAAAAGGACGGTATTCCGGTTTATGCACAATATAATAAGAAGAGAAAAGAACTGGATATCAATCTGGCGTCACCCATGCACGGACTCATTATCGGTGCTACCGGCAGTGGTAAGACGACCACCTTCATCAATCCGATGATTCAGATTCTTGGGAATTCTTCCGCCGGTTCTTCCATGATCTGTACCGACCCGAAGGGAGAGCTGTTTCAGCTTCACAGTGGAATGCTGCAGGAACGTGGATACAAGGTGATGGTTTTGGATCTGAGAGATCCCTACAGCTCGTTCCGCTGGAATCCGCTGGGGGATATCTATGACCGGTATCAGGAGTACCTCCATACGGGAGATGAAATTTATAAGCATTTTGATCCGGTGACAGAAAACGAACTTGAACTGGTAAATCCGGTAGAAAGCTATGGGAAAGAGTGGTATGAATACGAGGGCAAAGCGTATGCCGTGCGCAGGGAGCTTCTGACTTACCTGAAAATAACCAGACAGAAGATTTTTGATGAACTCTATGAGGACTTAAATGACCTGATCAGTGTCATCTGCCCGATTGAATCGAAGGATGATCCGGTATGGGAGAAGGGTGCCCGTTCTCTGATTATGGCGGTTTGTCTGGCCATGCTGGAGGACAGTGAATATCCGGAGCTGGAGATGACCAGAGAGAAATTCTGTTTCTACAATATTAACAAAGCCATAGGCAATTCCGATAACGATTATGAGGCGCTGAGAAGTTTCTTCAAAGGCCGTTCTCCATTATCCAAAGCGGTTGGATTATCCAAACAGGTTCTTTCGGCGGCGGAGAGTACTTTGGCCAGCTATATGTCGATTGCCTTTGATAAGCTGTCTATGTTCAATGATGAGGGCCTTTGTTCCCTTACCTCCGCTACGGATATTGACCCGCTTCAGTTTGCGACGGAGCCGACGGCACTGTTTCTGAAGATACCGGATGAGAAGGATACCAGACATGCGCTGGCCGCCGTATTTATTCTTTGTATCTACAAGGCGCTGATCAAGGTAGCTTCTTCCCGCGAGGATTTGAGTCTTCCGAGAAATGTATACTTCATTCTGGATGAATTCGGAAACATGCCGAAGATCGATAAGTTTGACAAGATGATCACCGTAGGACGAAGCAGAAAAATCTGGTTCAACATGGTTGTCCAGTCCTATGCACAGTTAAACAACGTGTACGGGGATACGGTAGCCAATATTATTAAGAGCAACTGCGGTATGAAGATGTTTATCGGTTCCAATGATATTGAAACCTGTGAGGAATTTTCCAAGCTGTGCGGAAATATGACGGTTTCCACCTCCAGTATTTCTACCGCTATGGGAGATAAGAGCGGGAATATCAATGTGTCCAGCCAGCTGCAGACCAGGCCGTTGATTTATCCGTCAGAGCTGCAGAAGCTGAACAATAAGACGGACACCGGTAATGCAATCATCGTCACCTTCGGCAATTATCCGCTGAAAACAAAATTCACACCGAGCTATAAATGTCCGCTGTATCAGATGAAAATGATGGATCAATCGGACATCCGTATGAATGCATTTTTTGGTGACGACGTTTACTATGACCTGGAGGAGCGGAATTACATTGCAGAATCAATGAGAAATCAGGAAGTACAGGAAGCACAGGAGGGAGAAGCAATATGAAAACAGGCAGGAAATGGATGATTGCTCTGGCTGCGGGATGGATAGTCAGTACAGCTTCTGTGAGTTCCTATGGCGCAGTCATTACATACAATTCGAAATATTCCGACAGCACCTCCTCCGAACAGCGGAAGGAGGAAAAATCCGGTCCCGGGTCTCAGTATCTGGATGAAGAGACAGAAGTGGTTGAGGAGACAGCGGAGTTTGAAGGACCGGGTGTCAATAAAGTCAATTTAATAGAAAACTATCACGAAGACTACAGGATTTATGAAGAGTCCATTGAGAATCTGTTTTTCTTCTATACTAATGTGGCCAATGGCGGGATCACGGATGAGGCAGTCTTTCTTGATATTCCGTCAAACATACTTTATTCCATGGAAAAAGACGGAGCAGCGATGGAATACACTTCCGGCCAGAGCATAGGGGCCAGAGGCACCTATGTGCTGCGGCTGACGGCGATAGAAAATCCGGAACTGCCGCTTTCGGAGCAAAAGGAATATCAGAGCGTGTTCCGGTTCCGCATCCAGGATAAGCCCAGAGGAGCAGAAACTGAAGAGAAGGAAATCGTGGGCAGCACATTCGATTCCCTTCCTGACAGTTCCGCAACCGTTCTGGATCTGGAAGCGCTGGAAGAAGAGGCAAGGCAAGAGGAACCCGGAGAAATGCAGGAAGAGGCTGCAGGGCAGGAGGAACCCGAAGAAACGCAGACAGAAGCGGGGGAAGACTCGCCTGTGGAAACCGGGGATGCTTCCCGGAGGCAGACATATGATCCGATGCTCGGAAAATATCGGGTAACACTGGCAAACGGAGTTGAGCTGATATCTACGGTTCCGGAAGGCTACATGGGCCCGGATGCGGTGGAGCTTACCGTCTCGGGGGATGTGCCATCGGAAATTGAGTTATATCGAAATGATGAATTGCAGGAATTTGTGAACGGCAACAGCCTGATGGATGCGGGAGTGTATCGTCTGGAGGCAGGAGATGAAGCGTACTCCTTCCGGATTGTAGCGCAGGCTTCGGATCTGGAGTATTATCCGGCGCCGGCCGGAATGCACTTTACCAGACTGTTTCTGGGGGATGAGCCGCAGAGTCTGCCGTCGGATCAGCTTCTGGTTCTGGAATCGGATGGAGTTTATACGATTTTTATGGAAGGAACTGCGGGAGATGCGCTGGAGGTCGTTCTGAAAAAAGACACGGAAGCACCGGCGGTTCAGGTGACCGTAGATGGCGGAAAGGCCGGTATCGAGTATCTGTCGGATGACATAACGGAGATTGTCCTTGAAAAAGACGGTTCAGTTGTTGACGGCTTCCACGGCACGATGATCTCTTCCCCGGGCAGGTACCGATTGACAGTATCGGATGCAGCCGGCAATGAGACAGCCAGGGAATTTGTGCTGAAATATCAGATCAACCTGTATGGGGTTGCAGCCGTACTTCTCTGTATCCTGGTGATAGCCGGTGGCGCAGTATTTGTTTTCCATACGAAGAGAAACATGAAGATCCGTTAAATGTGGGGTGAGTGCTTTTATGCAATATGCCTATCTTGGTTTTATAGAATCATTGCAGTCAATCTTTCGAAAAATCTTCGAAACGGTATTGGCGCCGGTTCTGACCGATATTCTGACCATATTCGTTAATTTTGTTACGAATGTGGTCTGGAATCTTCTGGCAGAACTGTTGATTAATCTCTTCACGGCTCTTTGTTCTGTCATTGATTTTATCGAAAGTGTATTTAATGTATTCTCCGGAGTCACGCCGGTGACGGTTTCGAATCAAAGAATGACTCTGCTGCAGGCGATGTTTGAGATGAAGGGAATATCAACAGCCTTTCTGTATATTACCGTGATGGCTGTGGCGATCTGTATGATTTTTACAATTTATAAGACTGTGAAATCCATCTCTGACATGGCGCTGGATGACAGGAATCCGATCAGCAAGGTGATGACAGACGCGATGAAGGCTGCTGTAACCTTTATGATGATTCCGTTTCTGTGTGTATTTCTGCTCCAGATGTCATCCGCAATCACAAAGCAGGTGGATGTTGCATTTTCAGCCGCTCAGGGCACCAGCGGAAGCATCGGCTCCATCGTATTCCTGGCAGCCGGAATGGATGCAGACAAGAGTACAACCAAGGCTAAGGATATGCTTACCGGTTATATTGAAAAGTCTGCCGGTCGGGCACCGACCTTTTCTGACAGTATCCGGGGACCGTATATGGATGGCACAAGAGACTATCGGAATTTATCACAGGTAAGAGCGGATTTTCATATATCAAATTTCGATTATATTATCGGCTTTGTCACTGCGATTCTTCTGATTCTGATACTGGCAGCGGTGATATTAAAGTTTATCCGGAGAATCTTTGAATTGCTTTTGCTGTATCTGGTGTCACCGCTTTATGTATCGACGATTCCGCTGGATGACGGAGCAATCTTTGCCAGATGGAGGGAGCTTTTTATCGCGAAATTCTTTTCAGGCTTTGGTTCGATTTTTGCGATGAAGTATTATCTGATGGTGGTTCCGTATTTTACCAGCTCCAATCTGATGTTGTATGATTCAAAACTGCCCAACGGTACGATGATTGACAATGTGCTTCGGGTCTTCCTGATTGTGGGAGGCGCCTGGGCAGTGTATCACGGCCAGACCCTGATTATGGATATTCTGGCGCCGCAGATTTCATTCGAAGAAAAGCAGATGGGATTAATGGTAACCGGACTCCTGACCAGAGGAAGCACCATGGCCTTGTCGGCTGCCCAGATGGGAGCAGCAAGCGCTGCCGACCACATGAAGGGTGCCGCCGGGAAGATGGGACAAAGGGCCGCGTCAGAGAAATCCGGGGACAAGGAAGGCGGAGACAGCGGACAGAAATTTACGGGGTCCTGAGATAAATAGACGAAGCATGTAACGCATGAGGACCATGAAGGAAAGAGAGGTGGAGACTGAATGGAAATGGCGTATCTGGGGTTGTTCCAGAAATTATTTAACTGGGTACTGAATCATATTTTTGATCCGGTATTTAAATGGCTGTCCAAACTGTTGTCAACGGTTCTTTCCTGGGTGTTCAATGAGATCCTGGCCGATATCCTGCTTCCTGTTCTGAAGGATACGGTTGAGTATTTTATAGAATTATTTATGGATATCTTCTGTGGAGTGATCTACGGGTTGTTTTCAGGAATATTAAAACTGATTGATTATCTGGAGATCGCATTTGACGTATTTATCGGCGTCCGCGACGTATCCTTCGGAAGCGAAGGCAATAAAATCACCGGAAGCCTTCTGGAGATACTGTTCCAACAGGAGACGATCAATAAGACGTTCTGGATCTTAACATCGGCCGGTCTGGCAATTGCATTGCTGCTGACGATTTACATGACTGCCAAATCCGCATTTGATCTGGATTTTGAGAATCGAAAACCGGTATCAAAGGTGCTGGCTTCCATGATGAAAACATTTGTACAGTTTTTTACCGTGCCATTGTTTGCATGGTTTATTATCGAGCTTGCTTCGATTATTCTGCGCTCGATAACATCTCTGTTAGGCGGGCAGACGGAAACGACGCTGGGGAGAATAATATTTGTCATTTCTTCCCTGAATGCGGCCCTGGATTCGAATTACAATGCAAACAGCAACATATCCGGAATCACACTGGGAACAACCAGTGAAGATATGTACCGCTATCCGTTTTACAGCATGAATTCCCTGAACGCAAAGGATTACGGAGATATCAGCGTAGTTACGAATTCCTTTGATCTGTCAGAATTTGACTATCTGGTCGGATTTATCGCGGCGATTTTCCTGTTTTTTGTTCTTGCCGCCTGCCTGCTTAGCTTTGTGCAGAGAATTTTTGAAATCATTCTGCTTTATATCGTATCTCCTTATTTTGTCAGCACCATACCGCTGGATGATGGGGAGAGATTTGGGAAATGGCGGGAATTATTTGTCGGAAAGACATTTTCCGGTTTTGGCTCTGCCATAGGAATGAGGCTGTATCTGATGGTGTGCCCGTTGATTATGAGCGGAAGCATCGACTTTGGCGCCGGAAGCAGCCCCGAAATGGATTATCTCGTCAAATTATTCTTTCTGGCAGGTGGGGCATGGGCTGTATACAGGTCAGGTCCGACGCTCACACAGATTTTGAGTTATCAGGCAGCCCAGACAGAAACGATGACCCAGAGAGCGGCAAGCTTCGGAATTCATCAGACCACGAGGCAGATATACCGGGGCGGGAAACAGCTGCTTTCATCGGCTCTCAGCGCAAAGGATTCGCTTGCCGAAAAGAAAAAGCAGGGAACTCCGGGTGAAAAAGATGAAAAGTATACGGGGAAGGAAAATGGTGCCGGGAAACAGAGTGGCGCTGCAGGAAGCGGCGGCTCCTCCGGCAAGTCATCCGGTGGCTCCTCCGGCGGTGGAGAAGGTCAGAACAAATGGGCGAAGTCTTCCGGCTCACAGAAGGCAAAATCCGGGAAGTCCGGCAGTTCCGGCAGCCCTGAAACACAAAGGAGCGGAGTTAAGATTGGCTCGCATCGGGAAGATCGTGGAAGGCTTGCGAACAACTCTCGTCAGGAAGATCGGGGAAGGCTTGCGATCGGCTCTCATCGGGAAGCCAGGGGCAGGCTTGAGCTCGGCGCTCACCGGATGAACAGCCAGGCAGGCAGAAACGGACAGCAGAACGGAAGCAATCGTCAGAATTCCAACGTTCAGAAGATCACTGTGATACGGGAAACTCAGATTCGAACGCAGGTAGTACACGTCAGGGACAGCGGCAGTAATGCAGCACCCCGGTACAGCAGCTACAGCAAATTGGAAAAGAAAGCAACGAAACCGGAAACCGGGAGGAAATAGAGCATGAGAATTATTCCGAAAAAAACAAAGGTATCAATGGAATTCTTTAAGGGCATCGAAATACCGGATGTGCTGGTTGGTACGGTTGGAATTACGATTGTCATATCCGTCCTGTTCTCGAATCTCCCGTATCGCATGGGGATTGCTCTGGGAATTGCAGTTCTGTTTGGAGCATCGATCATTCCGATCGACGGAGATAAGGGCTATCGGCTGATCTACAATGTATTAAAATATCTGGCCCGATATCGGGTTTTTAAGGAAGAGCCTGCAAAAAAGGGAGAGCCGGCCATCAAAGATATTACTCCGTTTACCGGTATTGACGGCAGCTTCATTGAATATGGCGGAGAATACTACGGTATTGTCGTCAGCATTCCGGATATCGAATTTAAATTTTATACGGAGGCAAGGCAGAACCAGATGATCGATCACGTCTTTGGCTCTGTACTCCGTACAATATCAGGTTCCGAGTCAGCGTCTTTGATCAAAATTGACCGGCCGATTTTATATGATTCTTATCTGGCGGCGGAGGATCGCAAGCTGGCAGAATTGAAAGAGGCGTATATCAATGGTCTCCTCAATGAGGAGGAGCTGACAACCCGTGTGGGAATTATTCAGGATCGGAAAGAGCAGATTCGTTTCCTCAATGACCGGGATAAGGTGTATGCACCCTTTTATTATCTGGCATTTTTCCACAAGGATAAGGAGATGCTGCTCAGTCAGGCCCGGAATATGGTCAATACCATGTCTGTAGATAACTGGAACTGTAAAATTCTTTCGGAAAAAGAACTGGTGGTGTTCTTAAAATACAATTACACCCTGTTTTTTGATGAAAGAGAAGTACATCAGCTGACCAAAGATCAATATATGGACTGGATTCTTCCAAAACAGATCAAAATCAACAGCCGCACGGTTCAGTATGACAATATTGTGACACACAATTTCAGAGTGACCGATTACCCGACTTTGGTGGGAAATGCCTGGGGAGCGAATCTGTTTTCAAGACCGGACACCAAGGTGGTTATGAAGATGCAGATGGTCGATCAATATAAGGGAATCCGCCAGATTGACCGCGCTATCGATGAGCTGAGGGAGCAGAGCAATTCCACAGGAAAGACCAGTAAGCTGATGGAGCTGCAGACCCATGTGGATACTCTCGTCGAGGTTCTGGCCATGCTGCAGAGTGATAATGAAACTCTGCTGGATGTGAACATATTTGTAACAGCATACGATTATGAGTTATCAGAGCAGCTGCTGAAGCCCGGGAAGAAAAAGGCAACCAATTCGATTGCGTCGATGAAGAAACAGATCAAACGCTCCTTGTCAGAGGAAAACTTCAAATCCTCCGATAACTATATGCAGCAGTTTGAGGCATATGTTTCCACACAGGTTTCCGGCTGCGATGCCTATAAGCATTACAGCAGAGGTATCCATTCCACCTCCGTTGCCGCGGTGTTCCCGTTTGTGAATAAAAACATCTGTGATCCGAACGGTGTCTGTATCGGAAAGAACAGAGGGAAGCCGGTCTTCATTGATTTCTTCGTGAGAGATAAAGAACGTGTCAACAGCAATATGGTTGTCATCGGTAAATCAGGAAGCGGTAAATCCTACGCAACCAAGACGATTCTGGCGAACCTGGCAGCGGACAACAGTAAGGTCTTTATTCTGGATCCGGAAAATGAGTATTACGGTCTGGCAAAGAACATGAACGGAAAAGTCATTGATGTGGGAAGTGCGACGCAGGGACGATTAAATCCGTTCCACATTATTACCAGTCTCTCTGATGATGAAGAAGAGACCGACACCATCAATACCAGCTTCTCCACCCATCTGCAGTTTCTGGAAGAGTTTTACCGCCAGATTCTGCCGGGGATTGAATCGGACGCACTTGAATACCTGAATAACATCACGGTTCGCATGTATGAAGCCAAGGGAATTGATGCGGAAACAGATCTGAGCAAATTGTCAGCAGAGGATTATCCGATTTTTGATGATCTCTACGACAAGATACTAAATGACTATCAGATGTCCTCCAGCGAATACGGAAAAGAAAACCTGAGAGTATTATTAAACTATATCTCCAAGTTTGCCACCGGAGGCAGAAATTCCCTCCTTTGGAACGGACCCTCCTCCATCTCTACCGATGAGAACTTTATTGTATTCAATTTCCAGTCGCTGCTGGCCAATAAGAACAACACCATAGCAAACGCACAGATGCTTCTGGTACTGAAATGGCTGGATAATGAGGTAATCAAAAACCGGGATTATAATATCCGCTACGGTGCGTCAAGAAAAATCATTGTAGTTATCGATGAAGCCCATGTATTCATTGACAGCAAATTTCCCATTGCCCTGGATTTCATGTATCAGCTGGCGAAGCGGATTCGTAAGTACAACGGTATGCAGATTATTATCACTCAGAATATTGCGGATTTTGTCGGTACAGAAGAGCTGGTTCGAAAGTCATCGGCAATCATCAATGCCTGTCAGTATTCCTTTATCTTCTCGCTGGCACCCAACGATATGCACGATCTTTGCAAATTGTATGAGAAAGCGGGAGCCATCAATGAGAGTGAGCAGGAGGAGATTGTAAACAATGGACGCGGTCATGCGTTTGTGGTTACCTCACCGTCCAACCGTACGGGAATTGAGATTGTGGCATCGAAGGATATGGAGCAGTTATTTACCGTTTAAGCAGGAAGGAGTAGAAAGAGAATGAAAAAGAATCATAGATGGGGATTTCTGGCTGTCCTGCTTGCGGCGGGAATGGCACTGACCATCGGCGGGTGTTCCGGAAAGAAGGATGACCGGGTCAGTCAGATCAGGGAGTCCGGTGCCTTCCGGGTTGCCATTGTGAACACGGACAGCCGCTATACCGGGCTCAGAGGGGAGACTCCGGTGGGAATCGAGCCGGAGCTTTGTGATACGATTGCCCAGGCTCTGGGGGTCACAACAGAGTATCAGGTGATGAGCCGGAGTCAGGCACTTCAGGCTGTGAACGAAGGTCAGGCGGATATTGCGGTTGGCTGTATCAATGCCACCGGCAGACTGGATGATGAATATCAGATATCCACTCCGTATGGAAAGGGTTTTTTCTACGCTGTGACAAAAGCCGGCGATTACGCCATGACGGTTGGAGCTTTGGAGGATTCTCAGGTCGGCGTGGATTCCGGGCTGGATGAAGAAACGAGAGCACAGCTCTATCAGGCAACAGGAATTTCCGTACAGGATTATGAAGACCTGCGGGACGCGGCGGCGGCTATAAAAGCCGGAACCATCCGGGCCTATATCTGCTATGAAGCGCAGGCAAAGGAGCTGGCGCTGGATTCGGAATTGCAGGTTCAGAACTTAATGAATCTGGACGCGGAGGAGTTTGTGATCGTAGCGGGAAAGGAAAGTCAGACACTGATAAACGGAATCGACATCATTGTTCGTCAGTTCCTGGAAAAGGAGAATTGATCTATGGCATATTTTGACAGTTCGAAGAACAGGGCTTTGTGGGAGATTGAACTGCAGGGACTGAGAAAAGCGAGAGCGGATCGGCTGGCAGGCAAAACCTCCGGCGAGGTCGCGCAAGAGACTCCAAAGGAGATGACCGGCTTTGAGCCTGTGAGGATGACCTATGCCGAGCTGTTAATGGAAGAAGCAGCTTCTGTAAAAAAGACACCAGGGAGGGAAAAAGCATCGATGAGGATGGAAAAACAGGCGGAGAAATCGATGGAGAAAGGCCGATCTTTATGATAAAAAAAACAGTGATGACAGCGGCTGTGCTGCTGGTGTTCGCCGGATGCCCGGTTTTTTCTGCCTGGGCGGCACCGCAGACAGAGGTGGACGCAGCGGATGATTTTTCTTCAGAAACGATTTCGGATGAAGAGCTGGAGGCGCTGGTGAATGAATATCTGGAAACGATGGAACAAGGGGAGGAATCCCAGTATCCGACGACTTCAGAAACGATACTTCTGTCCGGGCTGCCGATGGAAGATAACGGGAAAGGAAAACTGCGATATACACTTCCAAATCAGGAGACATTTGTCGCCTCTGTTCCCAATGGAATGATCACGGAGAAGGCAGTCAGCTTTGAATTTCCGGATGGCTTCATTGGAATGGTTCAGAAGGATGGCGGAGAGCCTTCGGTAATAAAAGACGGTTTGTTTACAGAACCGGGCGTGTATCAGTTAAAGCTGCTCTTTTTTCAGTCGCCGTCTCCTGAGATTCTGGATAATAACGTGTATGAAGTACACTACTCTTTTACCGTGATTGGTGAGAAGGACCGGCAGCTGGGCGTAGTGACTGCACCGGAGCAGTTTCAGATCTCAGAGGTTATCAAAAACGGCATTCCGCAGCCGGAGGTGAATCCGCAATTCTATTTTTTGATGGAAGACGGAGTATATGAGATCCGCTATCAGGATAAAAACACAGGCACGATACATCTGAAAACAAATTTTGTCAGAGATACGACGGCGCCTTTTCTGAATTTTTCAAAGGACATCACACAACGTGATGTGACAGGACCGGTGGAATTCACAGCATCGGAGCCGAACAGTACCGTTACTGTCACCTATAACGGAAGCCGGGGACAGCTGGAAACCAATACACTGACTGCCGGCGGGTTTTACGTACTGGAGGTACGGGATTCGATTGGAAACAGTCGCTGCTATCAGCTGACGCTCCGCCAGACGTATAAACTGTTTGATACCCGATTGATTATACTGGCTTTGATCTTTCTGGCAGGACTTGCAGGAAGGCTCCTGTTCCTGAGACGAAATATGAAAGTCATATAATAAATATTCTATTACCAGGAGGTACACATATGTTATACACAATGTTAACAGCAACTGGCACCAACCCGTTCCAGACCGTAAGTGAACCGATCATCGGGCTGCTGAATATGGCATTGACACCTGCACTTGGAATCGTTGGAGCACTTGGCGCAATCTACTGCATCATTCTCGGTGCAAAACTGGCAAAGGCAGAGGAGCCGCAGGACAGGGAAAAGGCAAAAAACAGCCTGAAAAATGCGATTGTCGGCTTTGTCCTGATCTTTGTTCTTATCGTAGTTCTGAAGCTGGGAATGGGTGCAATGGAGACATGGATGAACAACACCATCAAGTAACAACTCGTCGGAACAGAACATGCTTTGCGGGGATATGGATTTTCGCCCATTTCCCCGCAGAACAGGTTCCGTGCATTAGCTAAGGAGGTGCAGGTTATGAAAAGAGTATTAATCAGTGGAATGCTATGTGCAGTTAGTATTCTTTTCACAGGCTGCAGCTTGCTCTCGGGCACGAACGAAGGAAATATTGCGGAGTCGTATTGGAATATCCGGGAGAGTACGACAGACAAAGAGATGCCGGATTATTATGAGTTAAACGACAATTCGAAATATGAAAATATGACGGCAAAACGTGCATTCAAGTTTGCGGATACCCATTCAGAGGAAACGAAGGACATAGCTTCTTTTGAGATCGGCACGCTGCTGGATGGCGAAACCTTTCTTTATGGCTATTCGACCAGAGAGAAGGGAAATTCCTCGGATGATACCAGAGCTTATGTGCATTGTGTGGCAGCCTATCAGTATGACACCGGCAGTTTTCATGTGATCCATGAAAATAAATATTCCCGTGCGAAGGTAACAGAAGATGACGAATCGTTTTACCTTCAGATCTGTGAACGGGAAGGCAGCAGCGATCCTTCCATCTTTGTATATGATAATGGAATCGGATACTTATACAAGCTGGATGGAACATTGGAGTTTTCTGCAGATATTGAAGGCTCCGTTCGTTCTTATTTCAGTAAGGCCCATTCCGTCAGTGTGACAAATGCCCTGACGGATGGTGCCGACCGCATCTATGTGGAGCTGACGATTGAAAAAACAGCCATTGATCTGGGGGATGCAGCGGAGGAGAGCGAAACTATGTCAGAGGAGGATACGGATGAGGCTGCCGAGGAGCTGGAAAAGGAAACCGCTGACAAAACAGTGGAGCTGGTTTTGTTCTATGATTTTACAGAGCTGGACAGCGATACAACCATCGATCAGACGAATGCCGCACTCGATAATCAGATCAAGGCCTGGCAGAATATGACCAAAGGAAAGACGTATACAGCTGAGCCGGATGCACGCGCAGACTGGGTAACAGCCAGTACCCGTGTCCCAAGTCAGTGGAAGATTGCATTCTTTGATTATATTACTATGGACAGCAAGGCGAAAGCCTGGCTCGATTCGAATAAAATAGATTACAGCTCGGTAAGCAAAAATGATATGCCCATTTTAACCTGGAAGAACGGACCGAAATTTGGATCTTTTGATTCAGAGGGATATGTATGCAACTTCCTGCCCAAGCAGGGAACCTATCAGGGATTTACCAATCTGAAGGTCAGGACAAAGCTGGAGAATGTGTTCATTCCCCTGAATGGCGAGTATTATGAAGTACACGGAACAACCGGAGATAAAATGAATTATTATGACAGTGTGAGTGCTACCAGAAGCTATACCTATGAGTACAAGACAACAACCACCGATCAGAATGGAAATGAAATACAGGAAACCAAAACGGAAACAAGAACACAGCGTTATACCGTTCACAGAAAGAGATATGTCCGGGTTACTGATCCGTATCTGGAAGGCTACGGAACGCTGAAATCACTGGGAATTGATCATGTGAACGGTGTGGCAGACAATCAGGTGCTCTGCCAGAAGGGAAAACAGCTGTATTGGCTGAAGCAGGATGAGACCCTGACTTCTGCCAAAATCTCGATCGGGGAGGACTATCTGCTGGATCTGGCAGAGGATGGAGAAAAGCTTTACTATCTGGTCTCAACGCCGGAGAATCTGATTATCGTGGAACAGAACCATGGCTCCACCAGAAAATGGCTGATTGGGAATGAAAAACTGAATGTGGGTGAGATTGATTTATACGAAACATCGAGTGCTGTCGATCAGGCTTATGCGACGGCCTTCGACCATATGACGTCCGGCCAGAATCCCTGGATGCAGATTACTTCCCACCAATTCCAGAAAACAAGCATTCAGGCGGATAACTCCGTACTGCAGCAGCTGAGCGCAGAGGGAGTGGATACGTCCGGATGTAAGATAGAGGGCGAGGGCTTTCTGTTGACCACATTCCAGAAGGGGCTGCTGTATTATGATCTGGATGCCGGTCTGGCAGTCAATCTGGATGCAGGAACCTGGTACGGGACCTGGAAAAAAGGAAATAAATTTGTTTCTGTCGGATTTGAAAATAAGGATACCTCCTACAATACGCTGGATGTGGCTTTTGCCAGAGTGAAGGAATATGACTTAAATGAATTCTATAAGGAATCTTTGGAGAATCTGCTTGCGAATGCCAGGAGTCGAAACGAGCAATTGGAAGCCGAACAGGCGCGGGAAATCCAGGAATCAATTGCGGCATCCTCTGCAGCAGAGGAGAACAAAGAGACTGTGGAAGATATGATGGACACCTGGGAAACGCGGGCATCAGAAACAGATGCCGGCATACTTGAATCAGAGATACAGGAATTAATAGAGTAAGGAGGAAATGTGATGGCAAATACGTTGGATTTTAAACAGATGGAACAATGGGGACTGAATGACTATGCACAATTTTTTGATGAGAGTCATAAAAGCTTCGGACAAAAGGATTCTGAATTATATCAGAATGTAAAAACGCAGTTTAATGCATTCAGGCAGCTGCAGAGTACACCCAATGCGACCACCGTTGCTGAATTACTAAGTGTCCGTCAGAAGCTCGCGGATGCTTGTTCCGCCTATATGGAAGCGAACGGAAATCGTAGGGTATATACCGGGACAGGACAAAAGCGAGTGGAAGTCATAAAGAATCTGGACACATTTTTTCATTTTGATAATTTTTGTCATAAGCTTTATCCCGAAAAGCATATGGAACGACTCAGAGAGCCACTGATTTTCAATGCAAACGCAGATAAGACTTTGAATCAGCTGGATATCGAGCCGGCGGCGCACATTCAGGAAGCTTCGTTCGAAAATCAGGTGGGTGGAAATGCAAGCGAGCGATACCAGGTAACCTATCAGGACAAACGGGGGTTTTTTACGCCGAAAGAGTATGTAAAGGATATTCCGAATGTTGTTGAAGAAATGGTGAAAGCAGAAAAAAATCCAGAGCATCAGAAGGTGCTGGAAGCGAACAAGGGGACTTTTATCATAACGGCGGACCTCTTTCAACAGTCTGCGGCTCAAGGAGTAGAATCGGAAGTACGCAATGTACATGATATGATGAAATATTGGGTGTCATTGCCTGAACATACAAAAGAAGAAGTAGAAAAAAAGAAAACCTTAGCGGAATTGATTACCAATGGGGTAAAATTCGGTCAAATGAGGTCTCTGATAGACAGCTATCGGACAGAACTGAATACACTTTCAGAGGAAGACCGAAAAGATCCAGCCAAAAGAGAAAACGCGTTTCGCGCATGTCTGGACACTTACCGTACTACCCGGGAATATGATACGCTTTCCAAATGCGGAGAGATGATTGCCCATTATGCCGATACAAGAGAGCCTATCAGAGATGGACTGAAGGGAATCGAAGCCGGAAAACTCTCGTTTGAACGTATATTGATGGGAAGCATGATGCAGGAATTTGCTTCCGGCGGTTTCAGATCCTATCAGAACATGAAAACGGTTCTTGAAAATCCGGATATATATGAGAAATCCATCACTATTTTGAAAAAAGCGAGTATGGCAGCGTTGCCAATGGGGCGTCAATACGGTGAACTGGGAGAGGGGGATGAATTATCCGGTCGGAATGTCGCTTCATCCCGGATGGCGGAGCTTCTCGGTGTAGGGAATCTGCTGGCACATTCTGAGAAAATGACCGTTCAAATCGATGGTCAGAAGGTAGAAGGCTGCTTTATGGAGTTTGCGGAGGGAGTCGATATACGCAATGGTAAGGATGCAGCCATGGAACAGATCAATCAGATCAGGATGGAGAACAGCCCTGGCTTCACCAGAGATACCTGCAATCTGGAGGTGCTGGATTATCTCTGCGCACAGGCAGACAGACATGGCGGCAATATGTTCTTAAAGCTGAGCGAGCCGCAGGCGGATGGTACCCGTGAGATACTCGGAGTTCAGGGAATCGACAATGATTTGGCCTTTTCCACCTTGACCAGGAATGTTCCGATGAAACAGGGGCAACTGCAGGATTTGTGCTTTCTCAGTGAGAATCTGGCACAAAATATTCTGGCGACGGACCGAAACAGGCTGCAATTTGTGTTTGGTGATATCCTGAGTGAGAATGAGATCAACGCATTGGATATTCGTATGACGCAAATGAAGGATCATATCAGGAACCATATGATTCAGGTCAAGGATGACGAATGGGCATTGGACAGAGACCCGAGCAGAAAGCTGGAGCAGGCACTCGCTGCGGATCCGGCAAAGCTGTCACGTTATCAGCAGGGTGTTAACAGTTTAAATGAGGGATTAGATCCGGATCCGACTCAGAGCTTTTGGACTCATAAGAATTCTTATGTCGTAGATGAGATACGGAAGGCGCAGGAGCGCTATAACAGTCTGCAGGCGGAAAGGACTGAAACCCCGGCAGCGAACCGGCAGGTAGTAAAAGAAAGCCTGAATATGTGGCTGAAGGAGGAAGCTCGTTCGAAGAGAGGTCCAAAGGCAGAGATGCCCCAAAAGTCAAGAGAAATTGAGCTTGGTGCACATCGAAGGGGACCTCATAAATAGGAAAAGGGAGGTGTCAGAGCGATGCGGAAAAAAACAGGGAATTTGAAATCGTATCTGATCACGATTTGTCTGGGACTTTTGCTGACTGTCAGCTCTGTCATAACTGTCCTGGCAGAACAGGCGGCACAGGGGGAGCAGCCGTCCGCCGGCTGGTCACTCATTGAAGATCGGTATTATTATTTGACGGAATCCGGACAGTATCTGAGGAATGCGATAACACCGGATGGATATTATGTGAATCCGGATGGCGTATGGCAGCCCCGTTCTTCTGTCATTCTGGGAATCGAGTTTCGGGCGCCGGAAAAGGTTCCCTCTGTGACGGACGCATGGACCGGCACACAGGAAATAAAGACTTTGCAGGGGAAGCTTCAGAATGTATTTCGTCAGAGGAGAATCCGGATCACGGAATCTGCGATGGAATACCTGGAAGGAGAGGATGAAACGGTGCTGCTGGGGATCTATAAAAACACAGCTTCGGGATCCTATCGTTTGAGTATCCGCACTGCACTGGATAAGAGCAGTACGGAGCTGAACCAGGCTTCTTCCTATGATTACGCAGTTTTCCGTGCATTTCTCTGTCAGCTGACGACAACGCCGGATTATCTGGAAGATGCGATATACAGCAGCTGGCGGGAGGATAACCGCTGGAATATCAATCGGATGAATGGCGTATGGGTCGGTGACAGTCTGGTAAAATACAGTGCCGGTGACGGCTGCGGGTATTTCCATATCTGCCCGGGCGGACAAAAATAGCAGCTTTGAGGGATATGAGATGGAAAGAGAGTGGAAGAACGTAAAAATCATACAGGATTTTTTCCAGATTCAGGAGGACGGTTCCATGCCGGAAGGATCCCGGATTCTTCTGGCTGCTACGGAGCCGGTTACCTTTCAAAAGGGGCAGGAGCTCGTAACCATTGGCGCGGAGCCGGACGATGGGATGTATATTATTCTGGATGGTACAACCCAGACCTTTCTTGCCGGAGATGAGCCGATCGGAGAACAGGGACCGGGAGAGGTGATCGGTGAACTGGCACTGATCAAAGAGGGGACAAGAAAGGCCACAGTTCGGGCTATGACAGAGGTGTCCTGCGCCAATATTCCTAAAAAAGTATTTGAGGAAATTGCACATTCCAATCCCAAGGTATACGGAGCTCTTCTGGAGCTGCTCTATACCAAATCCACCAATGTAATCCGGGAGCGGGAGCGTATGAAATCCGAGCTGGAGATTGCATCCAGAATTCAGATGGGGATGCTGCCAAAGTCCTTTGAACAATATTGCAGGCTTCCCAATATCAGTCTTGATGCTAGGACAAAGCCTGCCAGGCTGGTTGGCGGCGATTTCTATGATGTATTTCAGATAGACGGGACACATCTATGCTTTCTGATTGCAGACGTGGCCGGAAAAGGGCTTCCTGCATGCCTGTTTATGACGGTGGCCAGGACGCATATTAAGAATTACATGCGTCTGGGGATGCCGGTGGCGGAAGCGGCGAAACGTGTGAATAACCTGTTGAATGAGGATAATGAAGAAGAACTGTTTGTTACCGTCTTTCTATGTGTATTGGATTTGCAGAAGAATCAGCTGACATTCGTGAATGCCGGTCATAACAGGCCGGCAATCAGCAGGGGACACGGACCCTTTCAGCTGCTGAAATGCAAGGCAGATTTTGTCTTTGGTATGATGGAAGATATGACGTATCAGGAGCAGATGACAGAGCTTTGTCCGGGTGACAGCCTGTATTTATATACAGATGGAGTGACAGAGGCCTTCAATACCGATGAGGAGCTGTATACGGAAGCCAGAATGCTGGAAGCGCTGAATCGACATAGAGAGGCCAGAGAGCAGCCGGGGCTCATGCTGGACTGCATGTACCGGGAGCTGGAGGAATTCAGCCGGGGAGCCGAGCAGTCGGATGATATCACCATGATGTATCTGGTTCGATAATCGGCAGGAAAGGAGAAGAACTTGCAGGTGACAAATGGCATGGAAATCATGTTCTGGGGAACAAGAGGATCTATGGCAGCACCGTATCCCGATCGGATGCGGTACGGAGGAAATACCAGCTGTGTATCCGCGAAATGGCGCGGAGGCCTGGTGGTGTTCGACGGCGGAACAGGAATATGTGAACTCGGAAACCGGCTGCTGAATCCGCTGCCGGGAGAGGAGCTGTGTCCGGGAAAGGAATTGCATATTTTTATCACCCATCTTCATCTGGATCATATTATGGGGCTTCCGTTCTTCCCGCTGCTGTTTCAACAGAGCTGGAAAATCCATTTTTACGGAGAATCCAGGGCCGGTGCGGGATTCCGGAATGAACTGCTGCAGATCAGTCAGGCACCGTACTGGCCGATTTCTTTTGAACAGGCTGCTGCAGACATCATCTGGCATGAAATATCCCCGGGAGACTGTATTCCATTGCCCGAAGGGGCCAGAATGCAGGTAACAGCAGCAGATCATCCCAACGGTTCTTCCCTGTTTCGTCTGGAAGCAGACAGAAGTTCCGTGGTCTATGGACTTGACGGATCGTTGACCGATCGCGTACGCGGGTCGTATGAGACGTTTGTCTCCGGCTGTGATCTTCTGATTTTTGACGGAATGTATACGGATCCGGAGTATTCGAAGGTAAAGGATTTTGGACACAGTACATGGCAGCAGGGAGTCGCTGTCAAACAGACCTGCCATGTGGGGATGCTGTGTATCTCGCACCATGACTGGGCACGCACGGATGCTCAGTTAGATGCGATGCAGACAGAAATGGAGCAAATCGATCCGACCGCCGTATTTGCGCGGGAAGGAATGAGGATTTGTCTTGGCAAGGAAGGGACGGGCATAGTATGAAAAGAAAATGGAGTAAAATTCTGGTGTTGGCAGTGATGGCCGCATGCCTTTCTGCAAATCCATGTTCATTTGCAGATGACACAGAAAGCAGAACACTGTCTATTCTTGAGGTAAGCGGAAATGAAGCTTATGTCAAGAAAAATGCCCCCGGTCGGTTTGCGGCTGTGGCCGGCCTGAATCTGGGAGAAGGCAATCAGGTTTCCACCGGGAAAGCTTCCAGTATCTATATCAAAGCAGATGACGATAAAACGATGAAGCTGGATAACAACACCTCGGTGGATGTTGAAAAGGCATCCGCAAAGTCGCTGAAGCTTACGTTAAAGAAGGGAAAGCTGTTTTTTAATGTGGAGAAGCCATTGGGCGAGGATGAAGAATTGCAGTTCAAAGCGGGGCAGACCTCCATGAGTATTCGCGGAACCAGCGGTGTGATTAAATATCACCCGGATGTTTTGTGCTATTACCTGATTGAGGGCACGGTTTCCGTTGAACTTGGAAATGATCAGAGACTGGAATTGCATGCAGGCCAGAAAGCAGAACTGGTGCGTGACTGGGGAGATGACACACCGGGGCCCGGTTCGGAGGCCGGATATGTTCTGAAAGAAAGCGGTGCATTCCATTGGACGGAGCTGGATACAACCATCTTAAAAACCGTATTAGAAAACCGTGAGCATCTGGATCTTGGCGCAATCGGATTAAATTCCCGGGAAGAACAGGAACGGGCAGAGGCGCTTCTGGAAGAACAGGAACGGTTGAAG
>JAEDOC010000007.1 GCA_016302185.1 Clostridium sp.
GGTTTGAGACAAAATAAGTAAGGGACGGAACAAGATGAAAGTAATCAGTATTACCGGCGGCGTCGGATCCGGAAAGAGTGAGGTGCTGCGCATTTTAAAAGAGGAATTCAGCGCACAGATTATTCTGGCGGATCAGGTAGCTCACCAGCTGATGGAGCCGGGGAAAAAGGGATACAAGAGAGTGGTGGAGGCACTGGGAACCGCGTTTCTGAACGCGGATGGCAGCATTGACCGGAAGAAACTGGCGGAAGTCATCTTTCAGGACAAAGAAGCGGTGCAAACCATGAATTCCATCATTCATCCGATGGTATGGAAGGAAATTCAGTACGAGATTGATCATTCGGATAAACAAATCGTGGTGGTGGAAGCGGCTCTTTTTGATGAGGAGCACAACGCGATGTTTGATGAGATCTGGTATGTTTATACGGAGCAGGAGAACCGGATTGGACGTCTGATGGCCAGTCGGGGCTACACGAGAGAAAAGTGTCTGGAGATTATGAGTAATCAGGCTTCGGAAGAAGAATACCGGCGGATTGCAGATCGGGTGCTGGATAATAACAGAGGTGTGGAAGAGATCAGCACGCAGATTGCAGCTTTTCTGAAAGAGGAAGCCCTATGATGCGGATGGTCAGTATAGCCAGCGGCAGCAGCGGAAACTGCATCTATATAGGAAGTGATGAGACCCATCTTCTGGTGGATGCCGGGATCAGTAATAAACGGATTGAGCAGGGGCTCAATGAGATTGGCGTAAAGGGAAGCGAACTGGACGGAATTCTGATTACCCATGAACATTCAGATCATATTAAGGGGCTGGGAGTTCTGGCGAGAAAATATGGTTTGCCGGTGTATAGTACCAGAGAGACGCTGGAAGAGATTGGAAAAGTAAAGAGTCTGGGAGATTATCCAAAGGAACTGCTCTGCCCGATTCGCCAGGATGTGGATTTTACCATCGGCGATCTGGAGATTAAACCGTTCCGGATCGATCATGACGCGGCAAATCCGGTGGCTTACCGGGTGCAGAACGGGCGCAGCTCGGTGGCGGTGGCGACGGATATGGGCCATTATTCCCAGTATACCATCGATCATCTGCAGGGACTGGACGCGATTCTCCTGGAAGCCAATCATGATGTGAAGATGCTGGAAGCCGGTCCCTATCCTTATTATTTAAAACGGCGGATTCTTGGCGATTACGGTCATCTGTCCAATGAGAATGCAGGGCGGCTGTTAAGCTGTATCCTGCATGAGAATCTAAAGCATATTTTTCTGGGCCATTTAAGTAAGGAAAATAATTATGAGGAGCTGGCCTATGAAACGGTGCGGTGGGAGATTACCGAAGGAGATAATCCTTTTACTGCCGCTGATTTTCCCATAACCGTAGCAAAGCGTGACGCCATGTCATCGATTGTTACCATATAGATTTACCATAATACATAAAAAACAGCACAAAAGAAACAAAGAAAAGGAGAACCTATCCATGAGCAAAATCATCATTACCATTGTCGGAAAAGACAGAGTTGGTATTGTAGCAAAAACCTGTAATTATCTGGCAGACAACAACATGAACATTCTGGACATTACCCAGACGATTCTGCAGGAATATTTCAATATGATGATGATCGTAGACATTTCCAAGGCAGAGAAGTCCTTTGATGATATGGCGAAAGAGCTGACAGAAGTGGGCGAGGAGATTGGTGTCACCATCCGCTGTCAGAGAGAAGAGATTTTCACCAGCATGCACCGGATCTGATGACCGGAAAAGAAAGGACGGAAGAAATACATGATTAACTTACAGGAAGTTCTGGAAACCAATAACATGGTGGCGCATGAAAAGCTGGATGTCCGCACGATTACCATGGGCATCAGCCTGCTGGACTGTGTTGACAGTGATTTAAACCGGATGAATGCGAAGATCTACAATAAGATTACCACCTATGCCAGAGATCTGGTGGCAACCGGGGATGCCATCGGAAGAGAGTTTGGCGTTCCGATTGTGAATAAACGGATTTCGGTTACTCCGATTGCGCTGGTGGGCGGCAATGCCTGCAAGAATTCCGCTGATTTTGTGGAAGTGGCTAAGACGCTGGACAAGGCGGCCAAGGAGGTTGGCGTCAACTTCATCGGTGGTTATTCTGCCCTGGTATCCAAGGGAATGACACCGGCGGATGAGCGGCTGATCCGTTCGATTCCGCAGGCGCTGGCCTGCACTGACCGCGTGTGCAGCTCTGTTAATGTAGGATCTACCAAAACCGGTTTAAATATGGATGCGGTTCGCCTGATGGGCGAAATCGTGGTGAAGACCGCAGAGGCAACCAAGGAGAATGATTCTCTGGGCTGTGCCAAGCTGGTGGTGTTCTGCAATGCACCGGATGATAATCCTTTTATGGCGGGCGCATTCCATGGTGTGACCGAGGCGGATGCTATCATCAATGTGGGCGTCAGCGGACCGGGTGTGGTAAAAACTGCACTGGAAAAGGTGCGCGGAGAGAACTTTGAGGTTCTCTGTGAGACGATTAAGAAGACGGCATTTAAGATTACCCGTGTGGGACAGCTGGTGGCGCAGGAGGCATCCAAGCGTCTGGGCGTTCCCTTCGGTATCATTGATTTATCTCTGGCTCCTACACCGGCCGTGGGCGACAGTGTGGCAGAGATTCTGGAGGAGATTGGTCTGGAGCGCAGCGGTGCCCCGGGAACCACCGCGGCTCTCGCCATGTTAAACGATCAGGTGAAAAAGGGCGGCATCATGGCGTCCTCCTACGTGGGCGGACTAAGCGGTGCTTTTATTCCGGTCAGTGAGGATCAGGGCATGATCGACGCGGTCAGTGAAGGAGCTCTGACCATCGAGAAGCTGGAAGCCATGACCTGTGTCTGCTCCGTCGGTCTGGATATGATTGCCATTCCCGGGGATACCAAGGCAACCACCATCGCCGGCATCATCGCGGACGAGGCGGCCATCGGTATGGTAAATCAGAAGACAACTGCAGTGCGTCTGATCCCTGTCATCGGAAAGGGCGTAGGAGAGACAGCGGAATTCGGCGGCCTCTTAGGCTATGCGCCGATCATTCCGGTTAACCGGTTCTCCTGCGATGCTTTCGTAAACCGCACCGGAAGAATCCCCGCTCCGGTTCACAGCTTCAAGAACTAATCTTGCCATGCATGGCAAGTCAAAGATACATAGCAGTGAATAAACATGCGCTGGGACGCGGAGAGAAATATATGGAAATTGAGAAAAGAGAAGAATTGAAAGCGGCGCTGGCCCGTTTCCTGACGGCGGATCTGGAACGGATGATTTTCAGTAATCCGCGCAGTCGGGAGCATTTTCTGAAATTGATGGTGCGTCCGATTCTGCTGCGGGGAGTTCTCCATTTTCAGATCGAAGAGTTTACAGAAAAGCAGGCATTTCAGAAGAATATGACCGGGGAAACAGCGTTGGAATATCTACTGTCCCAGCTGGAAACGCTGTACCGGAACGGAGAAGCGGTCTCTGCTTCCGGTGCTTTAACCATTCTGATTGGGAAAAAGGGGACGGTAACACTGAAAGAGAGGAGATCGTCCTCTGAGAAGAATCCGGCAAGGAAAGCGGCGGAGCGGATGGCTGCTCCCGGGACTCCGCTCCTGACCCACAACCGAACCAAGAAATACGTTCTTCCGGAAGGAACGCCGGTGCCCTTTCTGGTGGATCTGGGCGTGATGACGGCAGAAGGCCGGGTGGTGAAGGCAAAGTATGATAAATTCCGGCAGATCAACCGTTTCCTGGAATTTATTGAGGATATTCTGCCGCGGCTGTCCCGGGAACGGACCAATACCATCATTGACTTTGGCTGCGGTAAATCCTATCTGACCTTTGCCATGTATTATTACTTAAAAGAGGTAAAAGGGTATTCAATCCGGGTCATCGGTCTGGACTTGAAAAAGGATGTGATCGCGCTGTGCAGCCGTCTGGCGGAAAAATTCGGTTTTACGGATCTTACCTTTCTCCATGGGGATATCGCTCATTTTGAGGGCGTGGATCAGGTGGATATGGTGGTGACTCTGCATGCCTGCGATACGGCGACGGATTATGCCATGGCCAAGGCGGTGCACTGGGGAGCGAAGGTAATTCTTTCGGTTCCCTGCTGCCAGCATGAGCTGAACGGACAGCTGGAAAATGAACTGCTGGCTCCGGTTCTGGGATATGGTCTGTTAAAGGAACGGATGGCGGCGCTGATGACGGACGGAATCCGCGCACAGCTGCTGGAGGCGGCCGGCTACCGGACGCAGGTGCTGGAATTTATCGATATGGAGCACACACCGAAGAATATTATGATCCGTGCGGTGTATCAGGGGAAGAAAAAGGAGACGGCGGCGCTTCGACTGCTGATGTCGCAGCTGCATGCGGATCCGACTCTGTACCGGCTTTTAAAGGACGATGGGGTTGTGGAATAGCAGCAAAAAAGGATATCCCGGCTTACTGGGCCAGGATATCCTTTATTTTATTGCAGACCAGATCCAGGGCAATGGGATTCATTCCGCTGTTGGTGACGATATCGGCGTACACCTTGGTTGGTTCTACATAGAGATTGTGCATGGGTTTGACGGTGGTGAGATACTGTTCGATAATATTCTCTACCTCACGTCCCCGTTCCCTGGTGTCCCGCAGCACCCGGCGGAGGATCCGCTCATCCGCGTCTGCGTCTACATAGACCTTCATATCCAGAAGATTCCGGATGCGCGGGTCATAGAGAACCAGGATTCCTTCCAGAAGGATGACCGGCTTCGGAGAGATCCGGAGGATTTCCTTTGCCCGGTTGTGCTGGCTGAAATCATAGGTGGGACAGTCAATGGCTTCTCCCTGTTTCAGCAGTTCCAGATGACGGATGAGAAGATCCGTTTCAAATGCGTCCGGATGATCATAATTCAGGGTCTTTCGTTCCTCAAAGGGAAGATCATCGTGGGCGCGGTAATAATTATCATAATAGAGAACGGTGATTTGATCGCCGAAGCGATCACGAATCCGATTCGTAAAGGTTGATTTGCCGGAGCCGGTTCCTCCGGCGATGCCGATGATGACAGGCTGTGCCGATTTCATGCTTACATCCCCCATTCTTTTGAATGTTTCAACATATCGTGCAGGCTTATAAAGCCCTTATCTATCAGTATACAATAAAAACTGCAGTTTGCGTGAATTTTATTGCGGATTACAGAAAAAATCTCTACAGCCGGCGAAATGGTCAGGAAAGGATTTCAACTCCCTGTGTATATTCGTTGCGGAAGCAGCCGCCTTTGGCTGATTTCACGGCCTGATAGAGGTGGGATACCCGGATTTCCTGTTCCAGCATGGTAAGGGCAGGCCCGGTAAGTAGCTTCGTTGCTTCCGGTACCCGGGAAATCAGAGGAATTGCTGAAGTTTCCTTTAACTTTTTCAGCAGAGGACTGCTGTCTCTCCGAAAACCGAGGATTCTTGCATAGGGGGCATATCCCAGCGCCTTCCATTCCCGGATTTGGGAATCGCGGATCCCCAGTACCAGATGCAGCAGAGCCCGGCTGACGCGGGTATAGGTCAGCTGCCGGGTCTTCAGTTCCCTGATGCGGTCAGAGTAGGAGAGCGGAGCCGGAATATTTCGCTTCAGGCGCGCGGAAATCTCGGGTGTCAGATCAGAAATATCCTCTAGACTGCCGCTTAAAATCTTTTCCGTGAGCAGCAGTGAATAGTCATCGGCAAAAACCGGAACTTCTCCGGATAAAACCTCCAGACAGGCGGCAGGAATCTGGGATCGGAAAGAGGCCATATCTGTCGGATTAACAGCCGGCTGTTCCTTCAATGCCTGACGGAGTGCGGAGGCAGAGGAAAAATCCCTGTTTTCCGGAATCAGAGTCTCATGATAGCCGCTGCCCTGCCGGGCAATGGTCTCAAAATGAAGCGGGCTGTGCAGCCGGTTGGCAGCCCGCAGGTACTCGATACCAAGAATATTATTGGGAGAAAGGAGAAGCGGCTGCAGAGAAGCATCTCCCAGCGCTTCGGCCCGTGCGGTTGGATAGGTCTTCCCCTCCTTCAGAAGTGCCTGAAGACGTTCCCGGTAGGCGGGAGTTTCTTCAGAGAGAAGGTCTGCAGCCGCCTGAAGCGGTTTGATACTGCCGCATTCACTGCCGAAGACAACGGTATCCACAGCGCCCAGCGCAGTGAACAGGGCAATTCCGTAGGAAGCAAATTCCATGGCGGAGGCAGTGGAGAAGGCAGCCGGCATCTCCAGCACCAGATCCACGCCGGCCCGCAGAGCCATCTGCGTGCGGACGTATTTATCAAAGACGGCGGGTTCCCCGCGCTGGACATGGCTTCCGCTCATCAGCGCAATGGTATAATCGGCACCGGTCATCTCTCTGGATTTCAGGATGTGGTAGAGATGCCCGTTGTGCAGCGGATTGTATTCCGTGATAAAGCCTGTGATTTTCATAAAATTTTCCTGCTTTTTTGATTTATTTTGAGGATTCCTGTACTCAGCTATCATTATATAAGGGAAAGTGAGGAGCGTAAAGGGTTAAAAATCAAACGACCTTGTTAAAAAAATATTTAATAAAAAATTGAAAAAAGTCTCTTGTATACAATAAACAAGTGGTATATAATGTATGCAGTAAAAATGATTTCCATTTAGAAAGGGGTTTTTAGCCATGGCATTTATTGATTTAATGAAGGAAAAGGCAAAAGCAAACAAGAAAACAATCGTTCTCCCGGAGAGCAACGATAAGAGAACCCTGATTGCTGCTGCCAAGGTTATGGAAGAAGGAACTGCGAACCTGATCCTGATTGGTAAGGAAGCTGTGATTGCTGAGGATGCGAAGGCACTCGGTGTAGATTTAACTGGTGTTGCTGTTGTGGATCCGGAGACAGATCCGAAGTTTGCTCATTATGCTGAGACTCTGTATGAGCTGAGAAAGAAAAAAGGAATGACACCGGAGAAGGCAGAGGAGACTCTGAAGGCTGACTGGATTACTTACGGCGTTGTTATGGTAAAAGAAGGTGATGCTGACGGACTGGTAGCAGGCGCATGCCACGCAACTGCAGATACTTTAAGACCGGCTCTTCAGATCATCAAGACTGCTCCCGGCACCGAGCTGGTATCCGGCTTCTTCATTATGGATGTTCCGAACTGTGAGTTAGGCGAGAACGGAACCTTCCTGTTCGCTGACTGCGGTCTGAATCAGGATCCGAACTCTGAAGAACTGGCAGCCATTGCGAACAGCAGTGCACAGAGCTTTAAGGCTCTTGTTGGCAAGGAAGCAAAGATTGCGTTACTGTCCCACTCTACCAAGGGAAGCGCAAAGCATGCGCTGGTTGACAAGGTAGTAGAGGCAACCAGAATTGCAAAAGAGAAATATCCGGATATCCTGGTTGACGGCGAGCTGCAGCTGGATGCTGCTCTGATCCCGGAGGTCGCTGCTTCCAAGGCAAAAGGAAGCCCTGTTGCAGGACAGGCGAATGTTCTGATCTTCCCGAATCTGGATGCAGGCAATATCGGTTACAAGCTGGTTCAGAGACTGGCGAAGGCCGAGGCTTACGGCCCGATGTTACAGGGTATCGCAAGACCGGTAAATGATTTATCCCGTGGCTGCTCCGCTGAGGATATCGTTGGTGTTGTTGCACTGACAGCAGTACAGGCACAGATGGCATAAATTCTCCGAAAACAGAGAAGGTAAGACGAAGCCGGGAGAATCTTTCCGGCTTCATGTAATTGCAAAAGCATGCAATAGAAAAGAAAGGAATTAAAAACAATGAATATTTTAGTTATTAACTGCGGAAGCTCTTCTTTAAAATACCAGTTAATCAATTCTGAGACAGAGGCAGTTCTGGCCAAGGGTCTCTGCGAGAGAATAGGAATTGACGGCGTTCTGACTTATCAGCCGGAAGGCGGCGAGAAAGAGAAGACCGAGATCCCGATGCCGACGCATACCGAGGCAATCAACTCCGTTATCGCTGCTCTGACCAATGAGAAGACCGGTGTGATCAAGAGCCTTTCCGAGGTTGGCGCCGTTGGCCACCGTGTGGTTCATGGCGGTGAGAAGTTTACTGCTTCCTGCCTGATCAACGAGGAGTCTATCAAGGCCATTGAAGAGTGCAATGATCTGGCTCCGCTTCATAATCCGGCCAACTTAATCGGTATCCGTGCCTGCCAGGAGCTGATGCCGGGCGTACCGATGGTAGCAGTATTTGATACCGCATTCCATCAGACCATGCCGGAGACCGCTTACATCTATGGCCTTCCGTATGAGTACTATGAGAAATACAAAGTAAGAAGATACGGCTTCCACGGAACCTCTCACAGCTATGTATCCAAGAGAACCGCTGAGATCGTTGGAAAACCGTACGATCAGATGAAGATTATTGTCTGCCATCTGGGCAACGGCGCCAGCATCTCTGCTGTAAACTGCGGTAAATCCGTAGATACCAGCATGGGCTTAACTCCGCTGGAGGGCTTAATCATGGGAACCCGTTCCGGTGATATGGATCCGGCTATCATGGAGTTTGTTGCGAAGAAAGAGGGCTTATCTTTAGAAGAGATGACCAATGTTCTGAATAAGAAATCCGGTATGCTGGGAATCTCAGGAGTATCCAGTGACGGTCGTGACTTGGATGCGGCTGCAGCAGCAGGCAATAAGAGAGCGCAGCTGGCTCTGGACGCATTTAACTACAGAGTAATCAAATACATCGGCGCTTATGCCGCTGCCATGAACGGTGTGGATGCCATCGCATTTACTGCAGGTATCGGTGAGAATAACATCCAGATGAGAGAAGAGGTTTGCGCAAGTCTGGAATTCATGGGCGTGAAGCTGGATAAAGAGAAGAATAACGTAAGAGGCGAGGAGAGAATTATCTCTACCGAGGATTCTAAGGTGAAGGTACTTCTGGTTCCGACCAACGAAGAGCTGGCAATCGCAAGAGAGACTCTGGCACTGGTATAAGAAGCTGTTTTGTATCGTCATAGATATGGTAGCAAATTTGTCGAAATTTTGGAATAATATACAAAATAGGCATTGACAAATAAGAAACACCTTTGTATAATATCATAGTGCGTATTAGGAGACGAGTATGCTGATTAATTTATCTGAGCTTTTTACCTGCGAGGGAAAGAAAAAAGTGTACACAGTGGAGTTTACGCTCCCTTCCGTATCGTTCGGAGGCGATACCTATCGGATTCTGAAGGCAGAGCCTTTTGAACTGGAGATTGCGGGATTGGGCGGACGTAAGTTTTCCATGGCCGGGAAGCTGCCGATAGAGCTGGAAGCACCTTGTGCCAGATGTCTGGAACCGGTTTCTTTCGAATGCGAGCTGGATTTTGACCGTGATTTTATGGTGGGAAGAACAGCGGACGAGCAGGAAGACAGCATGGATGAAGACAACTATTTAGATGGTTATAATCTGGATGTAGACCAGCTGGTTTGTAACGAACTGCTAGTGAGCTTGCCTATGAGGATCCTGTGCAGTGAAGACTGTAAAGGGATTTGCAATAGATGTGGTACAAATCTTAATCTTCGGACTTGTACCTGTGACACCAGGGAGCTCGATCCAAGGATGTCAGTTATCCAGGAGATTTTCAATCAATTTAAGGAGGTGTGACCATGTCTATCTGTCCAAAGAACAAATCTTCCAAAGCAAGAAGAGACAGCCGTAGAGCGAACTGGAAAATGAGCGCTCCGAACTTAGTTAAGTGCAGCAAGTGCGGCGCTTTAATGATGCCTCACAGAGTTTGCAAGGCTTGCGGTTCTTACAACAAGAAAGAAATCGTTAAAGTAGAAGACTAATTTAATTGATTTGAACAAGCGATGCAGTCAGGACTTTCGGTGATTCCGGGAGTCCTGATTTTTTTTGCAGAGATACGGCAGCAAGGAAAGGTTTGATGATTTCCGGAGAGCGTGCTATAATTGGTGTCGTGAAAATGAATTCAGATATGGGAGTCAGAATGAAAGAAAAAGTAAGATATGGCCTGGTTCTGGAAGGCGGGGGCATGCGGGGCATCTATACGGCGGGAGTTCTGGATGTGTTTCTGGAGCAGGGAATCCGGTTTGACGGTGTGATTGGGGTATCGGCAGGAGCGATTCACGGGGCATCGTTTGTGTCCGGACAGAAGGGACGAAGTATCCGCTATTATAAGAAATATTGCCGGGACCGGCATTTTATGAGCTGGTGGAGCTTTTTTACGACCGGGGATATTGTGGGAAGAAAGTTCTGCTATCAGGATCTGCCGGAACGGCTGGATCCTTACGATTATAATGCGTTTGATCAATCCGGAATAGAATATTATGTGGGCTGCAGCAATGTGGAAACCGGAAAACCGGAGTATATCAGGGTCACAGATATGAGAACACAGGTGGATTATATGAGAGCGTCGGCTTCCCTGCCTTATGTGTCCCGGATTGTAGAGATTGACGGAAAGAAGCTGCTGGACGGCGGCTGTACCGACAGTGTGCCTCTTCTGGCATTCCGGAAGCTGGGGTTCGCCAGAAATGTGGTAGTGCTGACCAGGCCGAAGGGCTATGTGAAGGAACCGGAGAATCAGAAGCTGGCAAAGCTGTTCTTTCATCGTTATCCTGCGTTTGCACGGGCGCTGAAAAACAGGTATCTTTCCTATAATCAGAATATGAAGGAGATTGAACGGCTGGAGGCGTCAGGAGAGGCCTTTGTGATCCGCCCCAGTGTGACACCGGATATCGGACGGATGAGTCATGATCCGGAAAAAATCCAAGAAGTATATGAGATTGGGCGAAAGGATGCACTGCAGCAGCTGGAAGCGCTGAAGCAATGGATGAAAACAGAGCCGGTGAAAAAATAAGGCCACTGGAAAAAATCATATTGATTTATAGAATGATCTCTAGTATATTATTTTTATAAAAGGAGAATGTACCATGATAAAGATAGCGGTAGATGCAATGGGCGGCGATAACGCACCGGGAGAAATCATAGCCGGAACCGTTATGGCGGCGAATTCCCGAAAGGATATTCAGATTGCGCTGATTGGTCAGAAAGATGTTGTATCAGCTGAGTTAAAAAAGCATACATATAATACAGAACAAATCCAGGTTGTGAATGCAACGGAAGTGATCGAGACAGGAGAACCGCCGGTGAATGCCATACGGAAGAAGAAGGATTCTTCCATCGTGGTTGGTATGAACATGGTGCGTCAGGGCGAGGCAGATGCGTTCTGTTCCGCCGGAAGCTCCGGAGCGATCCTGGTCGGGGGCCAGGTGATTGTGGGACGGATTAAGGGTGTAGAGCGTCCGCCGCTGGCACCGTTGATTCCTACGGAGAAGGGTGTTTCCCTTCTGGTTGACTGTGGGGCCAATGTGGATGCAAGACCTTCTCACCTGGTGCAGTTTGCCAAGATGGGTTCCATCTATATGGAGCATGTGATTGGCATAAAGAATCCGAGAGTTGCCATTGTCAACATCGGAGCAGAGGAAGAGAAGGGCAATGCTCTGGTAAAGGAGACGTTCCCTCTGCTGAAGGAATGTAAGGATATTAACTTTATCGGAAGTATCGAGGCCCGTGAGATTCCCCATGGCTATGCAGATGTGATTGTATGTGAAGCATTTGTGGGTAATGTTATTCTGAAGCTTTACGAGGGTGTGGGAGCCACACTGATCGGTATGGTGAAGAAGGGCATGATGGGAACGCTTCGCTCCAAGATTGGAGCGTTGCTTGTGAAGCCGGCTTTAAAGGAGACGCTGAAGAGCTTTGATGCCAGCCAGTACGGCGGGGCACCGCTTCTGGGCTGCAAGGGTCTGGTGGTAAAGACGCACGGAAGCTCTAAGCGCACGGAAGTATGCAATGCAATCCTGCAGTGTGTAACCTTTAAGGAACAGCAGATCAACGAAAAAATCAAAGAAAGTCTTTTCCCGGAGGGAAATAAGACAGAAGAGAGGTAGAAGAGAGGTAACAGCATTATGGAATTTGAAAAATTACAGAATATCATTGCAGAAGTACTGAATGTGGAGACAGATGAGATTTCACTGAACACTACATTTGTAGATGATCTGGGAGCGGATTCTCTGGACATTTTCCAGATTATCATGGGAATCGAGGAAGAATTTGATATCGAGATTCCGTCTGAGGCCGCAGAGAAGATTGTGACTGTAGGAGACGCTGTAGAACAGATCAAAAATGCATTAAATTAATAGAGGTTTACCGGAGCAGCCCTGGTGACAGGGCTGCTTCCATGCATATGTGAAGAGAGGGCAAAGATGGAGAGACAGTTAAAAGAGCTGGAAGAGAAGATTGGCTACCGGTTCCATGACAGAAAGCTGTTTGCGCAGGCATTAACCCACAGCTCCTATGCCAATGAACGCCATATCAGCAAGCTGGGCTGTAATGAGCGACTGGAATTTTTGGGAGACGCGGTGCTGGAGATCGTATCCAGCGATTTTCTTTTTCATAAATTTCCGGAGCTGCCGGAGGGAGATCTGACGAAGACAAGAGCCAGTCTGGTCTGTGAGCCGACACTGGCGTACTGTGCGGAGGAGATTGCACTGGGAAGCTATCTGCTTCTGGGCAAGGGGGAAGAGGCGACCGGGGGACGGGAGCGAAATTCTGTGGTTTCCGATGCAATGGAGGCGCTCATCGGGGCGATCTATCTGGACGGTGGTTTTGCTAATGCAAAAGAGTTCATTCACCGGTTTATTCTGAATGATATGGAGCATAAAAAACTCTTTTATGATAGCAAGACTATCTTGCAGGAGATGGTGCAGAGCCAGGGAGAGGCGCCGGTTTATGAGCTTCTGAAGGAAGAGGGACCGGATCACAAGAAGAGCTTTGAGGTGTCGGTGCGTGTCGGAGAGACGGAGCTGGGCCGGGGTATCGGCAGAACCAAGAAAGCCGCGGAGCAGCTGGCTGCTTACCGGGGAATTCTGGAGCTGCAAGGAAAAACTGGAAAAGCGTAGGTGAGATATGTATTTAAAAAGCATTGAAATCCAGGGATTTAAGTCCTTTGCGAATAAAATCCTGTTTGAATTTCATAACGGCATCACCGGTATTGTGGGTCCTAACGGCAGCGGTAAAAGCAATGTCGCGGATGCGGTGCGCTGGGTTCTGGGCGAACAGAGAGTGAAGCAGCTGCGCGGCGGTTCCATGCAGGATGTTATTTTTGCAGGAACACAGCTGAGAAAGCCGCAGGGCTTCGCCTATGTGGCCATTACCCTGGACAATTCGGATCATAAGCTGCCGGTCAGCTTTGATGAGGTTACGATTTCCCGGCGGCTGTACCGTTCGGGGGAGAGTGAGTATAAAATTAACGGAAGTCCCTGCCGGTTGAAAGACATTAATGAGATGTTCTACGACACCGGTATCGGTAAGGAAGGCTATTCTATCATCGGTCAGGGACAGATTGATAAGATTTTAAGCGGCCGGCCGGAGGAACGGCGGGAGCTGTTTGATGAAGCGGCCGGAATCGTAAAGTTTAAGAGAAGAAAGCTGATTGCACAAAAGAAGCTGGAGGACGAGAAACAGAATCTGATTCGTGTAACGGATATCCTGTCAGAGCTGGAAAAGCAGGTGGGACCATTAAAGAAACAGTCAGAGGCAGCCAGAGAATATTTACGCCTGCGGGACAGCTTAAAAAGCTATGATGCCAATCTGTTTTTAACGGAGTCTGCGGCGCTGCGAACCCAGATTTCTTCCCTGGAGGAAAAAGAAGGGATTGTTAGCGGCGATCTTGAGTCAGTCCGTGGGGCATCCCGGCAATTAAAGGAAGAATATGAGAGTGTCAGCCGTGCGCTGGAGCAGCTGGAAGAAGAGATTAACGGAAAGCGGGAGGCGGTCAGTCAGTCGGGGCTGGTCAGACAGGGTCTGGAAGGGCGGATCAACGTATTAAATGAGCAGATTAATACGGAGCGGCTGAACGAGGAGCATATACGCAGCCGAATTACCGCCATTGACGCGGAGCTGGCTAAAAAGGGGGAGCAGAAGGCTTCTTATGAGCAAGAGAAGAATGGATTATCCGGAGAGATTGCGGAGATTATGTCTGCTCTTTCAGAAGCGGAAGCGCGGCTGAAGGACAAGGATACTTCCATTGCAGCAACCGAGCAGCAGATGGAAGAGGCCAAGGCGGCGATTATTGCCGCCCTGAATGAGAAGGCAGGGCTGGCAGCCAGAAGGCAGCGTTATGAGACGATGCTGGAACAGGTGGATGTCCGGCGGGCGGAGCTGAGTCAGAAGCTGTTAAAATCCAAGAGTGAAGAGTCTGTTCAGGAGGAACAGCTGAAAGAGACACAACAGCAGCTTTCCGATCTGCTGGAACAGTTACAGCAGCTTTCGGAGCGGGAAACGGCTCTGACAGAGGAGGTGTCTGCGGCGGAGGAAGAAGTCCGGCGCCTGAATAAGCTGTTAAATAACACGCAGCAGGAGTATCATACCGGATATACGAAGCTGGAATCTCTGCGGAATCTGGCAGAGCGCTATGACGGTTACGGAGGCAGTATCCGCCGCGTGATGGAGGTGCGGGATCGGATCTTCGGAATCCATGGTGTGGTGGCCGACATCGTTTCTACAGAAAAGAAGTACGAGACAGCCATTGAAACAGCGCTCGGCGGCAGTATTCAGAATATCGTTACGGATTCGGAACAGACGGCAAAGCAGCTGATTGAATATTTAAAGAAAAACAGGTACGGGCGGGCCACCTTTCTGCCGCTGACCAGTATGAAGCATTCGCAGGCCTTCAGCCAGCCGGCGGCATTAAAGGAGCCCGGTGTTCTGGGACTGGCCAGCAGCCTTGTGAAGGCGGAGAAGGAATACGGCGGTCTGGTGGAGTATCTTTTGGGGCGCGTGGTGGTGGTGGATCATATCGATCATGCCATCGCACTGGCAAAGAAATTCCGCTATTCCCTCCGGATCGTGACCCTGGACGGAGAACTTCTCAGTGCAGGCGGTTCCATGACCGGCGGTGCTTTTAAGAACAGCAGTAATCTCCTGGGAAGAAGAAGAGAGATAGAAGAGCTGGAAGCGCAGTGCAAAAAGGCGCTGGTGAAGGTGGACAGTATTCAGAAGGATCTGGTTCTCAATGAGGGAATCCTGGAGGAAGCCAGAGAAAATCTGGTTCTTGTGAAGGAAGATATTCAGAAAAAACGGATCTCAGAAAATACCATTCGGATCAAGATGCGTCAGCTGGAGGAGAAGAAGCAGGAGATTGCGGAATCTGCTACGGACCTGGTACTGGAAAATGAAGAGCTGGAGGAACAGCTGAGAGAGCTTCGGGGGAACCGGGAACAGCTTCTTTCAGAAGCCGGGCAGCTGGAGCGACTGGGAGAGGAGAAGGATCAGGAGACCAGAAAAGCCGCTGCGATTCTGGAACAGCTAAAGACAGAACGAGAACAGTGTGCGGTGTCCCTGTCGGAGGTTCAGCTTTCTGCATCCCGGATCCGGCAGAGGGACAGCTTTATCGGAGAAAATATCCGCCGTGTTTCGGAAGAAGAGGCGGCACTGCTGGACGAGCGGTCCCGGTTAGAGCAGGGCAGTACTGGCAGCGGGGAAAGCATCGCGGCCCGGGAAGCCCAGATCGCATCTCTCTGGGAAGAGATACAGAAAGAAACAAAGCAGGCCGAAATTCTGGAGACTGCCATGCAGGAGCTGCTGCAGAAAAAAGAGGAGCAGGCCGGACGGCAGAAAGGATTTTTCGATAAGAAGGAGGAGCTGAGCCAGCGGATGAATCTGCTGGATCGGGATCTTCTACGTCTGCAGAATCAGAGGGAAAAGCTTTCGGAACGGCTGGAAGCGTCCGTTCAGTATATGTGGAATGAATATGAACTGACGTATTCCTCGGCGGAGAAGTTACAGGATCCGGAGCTTACCTCTGTACCTGAAATGAAGAAGATCATCGAGGGATTGAAAACACAAATTCGGAATCTGGGACATGTCAACGTGAATTCCATTGAGGATTACAAAGAGGTTTCCGAACGTTATGAGTTTATGAAGACGCAGCACGATGATCTGGCTGCGGCGGAAGCGGCCCTTCTGAAGATCATCGAAGAGCTGGACACCGGCATGCGGCGTCAGTTTGAAGAGAAGTTTAAAGAGATTCGGGAAGAATTCGATACGGTATTTAAGGAACTCTTTGGCGGTGGACACGGAACGCTGGAGCTTTCCGAGGATGAGGACATCCTGGAGGCGGGAATTCAGATCATTTCCCAGCCGCCGGGCAAGAAGCTGCAGAATATGATGCAGCTTTCCGGCGGTGAGAAGGCTCTGACGGCGATTGCCCTGCTCTTTGCTATTCAGAACTTAAAACCGTCGCCCTTCTGTCTTCTGGACGAGATTGAGGCGGCGCTGGATGATTCCAACGTGGATCGGTTTGCCGGATATCTGCATAAATTGACGAAATACACGCAGTTTATCGTAATTACCCACCGAAGAGGTACCATGGTTTCTGCCGATCGCCTCTACGGTATTACCATGCAGGAAAAGGGGGTATCTACCCTGGTTTCTGTCAGCCTGATTGAAGCAGAGCTTGACAAATAGATTGGAAAAGGAGGAAAGCGAATGGCAGAAGGAAAAAAAGGATTTTTTGGCCGTCTGGTCGAGGGTCTGACCAAAACAAGAAATTCCATTGTATCAGGAATTGACTCTATTTTCAGTGGGTTTTCCGCCATTGATGATGACTTTTACGAGGAGATTGAGGAAACGCTGATCATGGGCGATCTGGGAATCCAGACAACCATGTCTATCGTGGAGGATCTGCGGAAAAAGGTGAAGGAGAATCATATCAAGGAACCGTCAGAATGCAAGGAGCTTCTGATTAACAGCATTAAGAGCCAGATGGATCTGGGAGAGAATGCCTATGAATTTGAGAATCGGAAGTCTGTGGTTCTGGTCATCGGTGTCAATGGTGTGGGCAAAACCACTTCCGTAGGCAAGCTGGCAGGACAGTTAAAGGATCAGGGGAAGAAGGTGATCCTGGCGGCGGCAGACACCTTCCGTGCGGCGGCTATTGAGCAGCTGACCGAGTGGTCGAACCGGGCCGGGGTGGAGCTGATTGCCCAGCAGGAGGGATCGGATCCGGCAGCGGTTATCTATGATGCCATCGCGGCGGCTAAATCCAGACATGCCGACGTGCTGATCTGTGATACGGCAGGTCGGCTTCATAATAAGAAGAACCTGATGGAAGAGTTAAAGAAGATCAATCGCATTATTGACCGGGAGTATCCGGAGGCGTACCGGGAAACTCTGGTGGTTCTGGACGGAACTACCGGACAGAACGCGCTTTCCCAGGCGAAACAGTTCATGGAGGTAGCCGATATCACCGGCATTATCTTAACCAAGCTGGACGGAACCGCCAAGGGCGGTATCGCGGTGGCGATTCAGTCGGAGCTGGGCATTCCGGTGAAATATGTGGGAATTGGAGAGAAGATTGATGATCTTCAGAAATTTAACGCCAATGATTTTGTAAACGCTCTGTTTAAGAAAAATGAAGAGTGACAGAAGAGAGGAAAAGAATATGGAGATGCAGGAAGTAAAGGAGCAGGATCAGGCGGAGGGCCTGACACTGGAAAAATTTGAAGAGGCAACGGAGGCAGTCAGCAAGGTAATATCAGAGACCAAGCTGGTGTACAGCGAGCATTTCTCCAATATGACCGGCAACAAGGTGTATTTTAAACCGGAAAATATGCAGTATACCGGCGCCTATAAGGTGCGCGGCGCTTACTATAAGATCAGTACTCTGACGGAAGAAGAGAAGAAGAGGGGCTTAATTACGGCCTCTGCCGGAAATCATGCCCAGGGTGTGGCTTATGCTGCGAAGCTGGCCGGATGTAAGGCAACCATCGTGATGCCGACTACCACACCGCTCATGAAGGTAAACCGTACCAGAAGCTATGGGGCAGAGGTGGTACTCTGCGGTGATGTATTTGATGAGGCATTGGCTCATGCCAATGAGCTGGCGGCAGAGCACGGCTATACCTTTATCCATCCGTTTAACGATCTGGATGTGGCAACCGGCCAGGGAACCATCGCCATGGAGATTATCAAGGAGCTGCCTACCGTAGATTATATTCTGGTTCCCATCGGCGGCGGTGGTCTCTGTACCGGTGTTTCTACACTGGCAAAGCTGCTGAATCCGAAGATTAAGGTGATCGGCGTGGAGCCGGCCGGCGCCAACTGCATGCAGGAATCCTTAAAGGCAGGTAAGGTCATCACCCTTCCGTCTGTTAACACCATTGCGGATGGTACGGCGGTACAGCGTCCGGGCGATCTCCTGTTCCCGTATATTCAGAAAAACGTGGATAAGATCATTACCATTGAGGATTCGGAGCTGATCGTTGCCTTCCTGGATATGGTGGAGAACCATAAGATGATCGTGGAGAATTCCGGTCTTCTGACGGTTGCGGCTTTAAAGCATCTGGATGTGAAGAAAAAGAAGATTGTTTCTATCTTAAGCGGCGGCAACATGGACGTGATCACCATGGCATCCATCGTCCAGCACGGACTGATTCAGAGAGACAGAGTCTTTACCGTATCGGTTCTGCTTCCGGATAAGCCCGGCGAGCTGGCCAAGGTGGCAACGCTGATGGCGGAGGAGCACGGTAATGTAATCAAGCTGGAGCATAACCAGTTTGTCAGCATCAACCGGAATGCGGCCGTGGAGCTTCGCATTACCGTGGAGGCCTTCGGCACCGAGCATAAGAATAAAATCGTGGATCGCTTAAAAGAGGCGGGATATCGTCCGAAACTGGTAAAATCCAAGAGTATTTACGACATATAATCAGGGGGTACATAAGATGCGGTACGGGGAAAAGTATGCTCCCCTGAGAAAGAATGTGGCTTTTTTTCTCAAGTGGGGAATCATTTCGGTAGGAATCGGTCTGCTTACCGGTATGGTGGGGACGGTCTTCGGACATGGTGTGATTCGGGCATCGGCCTTTTTCCGAAGCCATCCGTGGATGATCTACTTTCTCCCGGTTTCCGGTCTTCTGATTGTGGGAATCTATCACATCTTAAAGGAGGACAAGAACCGGGGAACAAATATGGTGATTGAGGCGATCTATTCTGATACACAGATTACATTCACTACAGCGCCGGCAGTTTTCTGCGGTACCCTGCTGACCCATCTGGCCGGCGGTTCGGCTGGCCGGGAGGGCGCGGCTCTGCAAATGGGCGGAAGTATCGGAAGTAAGCTGGCCGAGATCCTGCATCTGGATGAAAAGGATCGGAAGATTGCCGTGATGTGCGGTATGAGCGGTACCTTTGCGGCTCTTTTTGGAACACCGCTGGCAGCGGCAGTATTTTCCATGGAAGTGATCAGTATCGGTGTCATGTATTATGCCGCTCTGGTTCCCTGTATTTTTTCCTCCTTTGTAGGTGCTTTCGTGGCAAGACAGTTTCACTTAAGCCCGGAAGCCTACGCCATCGGGGAGATTCCTGCCTTTGATCTGAGAATGGCACTGTTCACCGTGCTGCTGGGAATCCTCTGTGCTCTGGTGGCAGAGTTTTTCTGTACTTCTCTGCATGGTGCGGGATATTTTTACAAGAAGTTTTTTCCGTCTCCGGTAAAGCGGATTCTGGTGGGTTCCGTGCTGGTAATTGCCTTGACTCTGCTAAGCGGCGGCATCCGGTATAACGGCAGCGGTGTGAATCTGATCGAACAGTGCTTTGAAGGCGAGGTTGCCTATTCTTCCTTCCTGTGGAAGATTCTTTTTACGGCGGTAACTCTGGAAGCAGGCTTTCGCGGCGGTGAGATCGTTCCGACGCTTACCATCGGAGCCACCTTCGGCTGTGCCTTTGCAAAGCTTTTGGGACTCCCCTTTGGAGTGATGTCTGCCTGCGGTATGCTGGCGCTGTTTGTGGGAGTGACCAACTGCCCGATCTCCACGCTGCTCATCGGATTTGAACTGTTTGGCTATGGGGCGATGCCGTATTTTGTTTTCGTGATTGCAGTCAGCTTTACGCTGTCGGGCTATTACAGCCTCTATTCCAGCCAGAAATTCATCTATTCCAAGACGAGAACAGAGTATATTAACCGGAAAACCAATGAATTTGTACCTTTCCAACCGGAAAAACATTCTGAAGAGGCATAAGGGAGAATTACGAAAAATTTATCGCACAATTTCTGCTTTTGTGGTAGAATAGAAAATGATAAGGAATGTGAAAAGAGGAGACAACCGAATATGGACAGAAAACGTGTATTGCTGAAATTAAGCGGTGAGGCACTGGCCGGAGAGAAGAAGACCGGCTTTGACGAGGCAACGGTAAAAGAGGTAGCCAGACAGGTAAAGCTTGCGGTGGATGATGGCGTGGAGGTCGGTGTTGTGATCGGCGGCGGCAATTTCTGGAGAGGCCGTGAGAGCGATGCTATTGACCGTACCAAAGCAGATCAGATCGGAATGCTGGCTACGGTGATGAATGCTATCTATGTATCCGAGATTTTCCGGAGTACCGGAATGATGACGCAGATTCTGACTCCTTTTGAGTGCGGCTCAATGACAAAGCTGTTCTCTAAAGACAGGGCAAATAAATATTTTGAGAAGGGTATGGTGGTCTTTTTTGCCGGCGGTACCGGACATCCGTATTTCTCTACGGATACCGGTGTGGCTCTCCGTGCCATTGAGATGGAGGCAGACTGCATTCTTCTGGCGAAGGCGATTGACGGTGTGTATGACAGCGATCCGAAGCTGAATCCCAACGCTAGAAAGTATGATACCATCACAATTCAGGAAGTGATTGATCAGAAGCTGGCCGTAGTGGATCTGACCGCTTCGATTATGTGCATGGAGAATCATATCCCCATGGCAGTGTTCAGCTTAAATGAAAAAGACGGCATTGTGAATGCAATGCAGGGAAAAATAAATGGTACGGTAGTTACCGCATAACAGGAGGTTTATATGCAGGAGAAGATTAAAGTTTACGAGGAGAAGATGAACAAATCCTATGATGCACTGCTGAGTGAATTTGGTTCGATTCGCGCAGGCCGGGCAAATCCCCATGTGCTGGACAAGCTGAGAGTGGACTATTACGGTTCCCCGACACCGCTTCAGCAGGTGGCTAATGTATCCGTACCGGAGCCCAGAATGATTCTGATCCAGCCCTGGGAGAAGAAACTGATCCGTGACATTGAGAAGGCAATTCTTACTTCAGATCTGGGAATTAACCCGAACAACGACGGCAGCTCTATCCGCCTGATTTTCCCGGAGCTTACCGAGGAGCGCAGAAAGGATTTATCCAAGGAAGTGAAGAAGAAGGGAGAAGGCGCGAAGGTTGCTGTCCGCAATATCCGCCGCGATGCCAATGATACCATCAAGAAGATGGAGAAGGCCGGAGAGATCACGGAGGATGATTTAAAGCAGGGCGAAGAAAAGATTCAGAAGATGACGGAGAAGATGATCGCAAAGATCGATAAGGCCGTAGAAGAGAAAACCAAGGAGATCATGACGGTGTAAGCCGATGTGATATTGACAGTGCAGTAGATGAATACAGGGGGCAGAGTTTCTGCCCCTGATTTTACGTTGGAGGAAAGAAGATGGAGAACGAAGGCACGAAGCTGGTGATTCCGCAGCACGTTGCGCTGATTTTGGACGGCAACGGAAGATGGGCGAAGAAGAGAGGCCTTCCGAGAACGGCTGGTCATAAACAGGGATGTATTACCGTGGAGCAGACGGTAGAGGATGCGGCCAGACTGGGAATCCGCTATCTGACGGTATACGGATTTTCCACGGAGAACTGGAAGCGTTCCGCAGAGGAAGTGGGTGCACTGATGCAGCTGTTCCGTTATTATCTGAAACGGCTGTTAAAGATTGCCAAAGAAAACAATGTGAGAGTGAAAATGATCGGGGACAGAACCCGTTTTGATACAGATATTGTAGAAGGAATCGACCGTCTGGAGAGGGAAACTGCGGAAAATACCGGCATGACCTTTGTGATTGCGGTGAACTACGGCGGACGGGATGAGATTACCCGTGCGGTTCGCCGGATGATGGCAGATGCGAAGGCGGGGATTCTTTCAGAGACGGAAGTGACGGAGGCTACGGTGGCTTCTTATCTGGATACGGCGGGAATCCCGGATCCGGATCTTCTGATCCGCACCAGCGGGGAGATTCGGCTGTCTAATTATCTGCTCTGGCAGCTGGCATACAGTGAGATCTATATTACGGACTGTCTGTGGCCGGATTTCAACCGGGAGGAGCTTCTGGCGGCCATTGCCCAGTACAATAAGAGAGAGAGACGCTTCGGCGGTGTAAAAGCGTAAGGAGGTTTTCTTATGTTCCGAGTAAGACTGATAAGCGGCATCGTACTGGTGCTTCTTGCTGTGCTGCTGGTTCCTGCGGGCGGCGCACTTCTGTATTGTGCGACGGGGGCAATCTCCCTGATTGGCATGTTTGAGCTGTACAGGGTAATGGGAATTGAGAAAAAAGCGCCCGGTCTTGTGGGCTATCTGGCCTGTGTCGCCTATTACGGCCTGGTCTGGTTTGACGGGCAGCAGCATGTGACGCTTCTGGCCATTGCGGCCCTGATGTTTTTGATGACAATCTATGTATTTACCTTTCCCAGGTACGGAACGGAACAGATCACAGTGGCATTTTTTGGCATCTTTTATCTGGGAATTATGCTGTCCTACCTCTATCAGGTCCGGGCCATGGCGGACGGCCGATATATGGTGTGGCTGATTTTTTTAAGCTCCTGGGGCTGTGATACAGCGGCGTACTGTGTGGGGATGCTGTTTGGAAAACACAAGCTGGCACCGATTTTAAGTCCGAAGAAATCCATTGAGGGCGCGGTCGGCGGTGTGGCAGGTGCGGCGCTTCTCGGCTTTATTTATGCGTGTGCATTTGGCGGACGGATGCTGGAGATGGGAAATCCCCGGCTGTCCTGTGCGGTGGCCTGTGCCATCGCGGCGGTGATCTCCCAGATCGGCGATCTGGCGGCCTCCGCAATTAAGAGAAATCACAATGTGAAGGATTACGGCCATCTGATTCCCGGCCACGGCGGGGTACTGGATCGGTTTGACAGTATGATTTTTACGGCACCGGCGATCTATTTTGCGGTGACCTTTCTGCGGTAATAGGAGAAAGACATGAAGAAAATCGGAATTCTGGGTTCTACCGGTTCCATCGGTACCCAGACATTAGAAGTGGTTCGAACGAATAAAGATATAGAAGTGACTGCTCTGGCAGCCGGAAGCAATATTGATCTTCTGGAGCAGCAGATTCGGGAATTTCATCCGAAGCTTGCGGCGGTCTGGGATGAAACGAAGGCGAAGGAGTTAAAGCTTCGGATTCAGGATCTGGATGTAAAGGTGGTAAGCGGGATGGACGGCCTGATGGAGGCTGCCACGGAAGAGTCTTCGGAGATTCTGGTGACAGCAGTGGTCGGCATGATTGGAATCCGCCCGACCATTGCGGCCATGAAGGCAGGCAAGGATATCGCTCTGGCCAATAAGGAGACGCTGGTGACGGCAGGTCATATCATTATGCCTCTGGCAAAGGAGATGGGAGTGCGAATCCTTCCGGTAGACAGCGAACACAGTGCTATCTTCCAGAGCTTAAATGGGGAGAGAGCGAATAAGATACATAAGATTCTTCTGACGGCTTCCGGCGGACCATTCCGGGGGAGAACCAGGGAAGAGATGGGAAATATTCAGGTGGAGGATGCCTTAAAGCATCCCAACTGGAGTATGGGACGCAAGATTACCATCGACAGCTCCACCATGGTCAATAAGGGACTGGAAGTGATGGAGGCCAGATGGCTCTTCGGCGTGGAGATGGATCAGGTGCAGGTGGTGGTACAGCCGCAGAGCGTGATTCATTCCATGGTGGAATTTGAGGACGGCGCTGTGATTGCCCAGCTGGGAACGCCGGATATGAAGCTTCCGATCCAGTATGCCCTTTATTATCCGGAGCGAAGATTTCTTCCGGGAGAACGGTTAGATTTTGCCAAACTGGGGCAGATTACCTTTGAGGCGCCTGATTTTGAGAATTTCCACGGACTGTCTCTGGCCTATCAGGCCGGCAGACGGGGCGGCAGTCTGCCCACCGTGTTCAACGCAGCCAATGAACGGGCAGTACAGAAGTTTTTAAATCGGGAAATTTCCTATCTGACCATTACCGATATGATTGAAGCTGCCATGGATCAGCATCAGGTAGTGGAGAATCCTTCTGTGGAAGAGATTCTGGCGGCCGAGCAGGAAACATATGACTTTTTAGAGAGCAGGTGGTAGTTTGAGTTTGCTTGCGGCGCTCCTTGTATTCAGTGTGATGATTCTGTTTCATGAGTTTGGCCATTTTCTGCTGGCGAAGCGGGGCGGAATCTGTGTGGTGGAATTCTCTCTGGGAATGGGGCCGAGGCTGTTCAGCTTCGTGAAGGGCGGAACCCGTTATTCCTTAAAGATATTTCCCTTTGGCGGCTCCTGCATGATGCTGGGAGAGGATGAGGATCTGACGGTGGAGGAGGATCCGGAGTCTGATGAAGGAGACAGTGGGGACGCAGGTTCAGAGAAGAAACCGTACCCCGGAATTTCCCTTCCGCCGGGGGCGGTGGGAGTTCCCTTTAATGAAACATCTGCCTGGACCCGGTTCAAGGTCATCATCGCCGGACCGCTGTTTAACCTTTTGCTGGCGTTTCTGGGTGCCTTTTTTATCATCAGTGCGGCAGGCTACGAGCCGCCGGTTGTCTACGATGTGGTGGAAGGATACCCAGCAGAGGAAGCCGGGATTCAGGCCGGGGATGTGATCACCAGTTTAAATGGCAAGAGTATTAAAATTTACGGAGATATCCTGTCCTATACCGGATTTCATCCGGGCGAACGTCTGGAGATTGGTTTGAAAAGGGACGGGGAAGCGAAGACGGTGACCCTGGATCCGATGTATTCGGAGGAAACGGGACGCTATATGATGGGAATCCGGTATGACGGCGCAAGACCGTCGCCGTCGCTGTTTACGAGCGTGCAGTACAGCATCTATGAGCTGCGCTACTGGGTCAATATGACCTTCGACAGTTTAAAGATGATTGTGAAGCGTCAGGTCAGTGCGGATGATATCGCCGGACCGGTGCGAATTGTATCCATGCTGGATACTACCGTAAAAGAAACCAGTCAGTACGGACTTCTGGTGGTGCTGCTGAATCTTACCAATATGTGTGTACTGTTGAGTGTGAATCTGGCAATCATGAATCTGCTGCCGATCCCGGCACTGGACGGCGGACGGCTGGTATTTATCCTTCTGGAGATGCTGCGGGGAAAACCGGTGGATCGGGAGAAGGAGGGCGCGGTGCACATGGCCGGCATGGCGGTGCTGATGACGCTGATGGTCTTTATCTTATTTAATGATATCAGAAATCTGTTTTAAAACGGAGGAAAATCATGGGATACAGAGAGGAAACGAAAACAATTACCATAGGAAACAGGGAGATTGGAGGAGGACATCCGATCCTGATTCAATCCATGTGTAATACCAAAACCGAGGATGTGAAAGCAACGGTGGCCCAGATTCTGGAGCTGGAAAAGGCCGGCTGTGATATCATCCGTGTGGCGGTTCCTACCATGGAAGCTGCCATGGCGTTAAAAGAAATCAAGAAGGCGATTCATATTCCGCTGGTGGCGGATATTCATTTCGATTACCGTCTGGCTATCGATGCTATCGAATGCGGCGCTGATAAGATCCGCATCAATCCGGGCAATATCGGTTCGGAGGAGCGGGTGCAGGCCGTGGTGGATAAGGCGAAAGAATACGGGATTCCCATCCGTGTGGGTGTCAACAGCGGCTCTCTGGAGAAGCATCTGGTGGAAAAATACGGCGGTGTGACAGCGGAAGGTATCGTGGAGAGCGCTCTGGATAAGGTGGCGATGATTGAGCGGATGGGCTATGACAATCTGGTGATCAGCATCAAATCCTCGGATGTGATGATGTGCGTGAAGGCTCACGAGCTGATTGCGAAGAAAACCAGATATCCTCTTCATGTGGGTATCACAGAGGCGGGAACACTGATTTCCGGAAATATCAAATCTGCCATCGGATTGGGACTGATTCTCAGCCAGGGAATCGGAGATACCATTCGTGTATCCCTGACCGGAAATCCGGTGGAGGAGGTAAAATCGGCAAAGCTGATTCTGCGGACCCTGGGGCTTAAAAAGGGCGGTATCGAGGTGGTATCCTGTCCTACCTGCGGACGGACGCAGATTGATCTGATCGGTCTGGCCAACCAGGTGGAAACCATGGTGCAGCAGTATCCGCTGGATCTCAAGGTGGCGGTAATGGGCTGCGTGGTCAACGGACCGGGTGAAGCCAGAGAAGCGGATCTGGGCATTGCGGGAGGCATTGGAGAGGGTCTTGTGATTCGGAAGGGAGAGATCATCAAAAAGGTTCCGGAACGGGAGCTTCTTCCGGCGCTGAAGGAAGAGCTGGATCGTCTGACAGAAGAATTAAGGTGAGGCAATGAAATCATTTCTGGAAGTATTTCCTGATTTACATATTGCGGACAGTGTGAAGGGGCTTTTAGAGCTGGTGCAGGTGGAGAAGGTTTCCGCCTCCAGGGACAGAAGCTCTATTCGCATTTATATCGACAGTCCGCGTCTGATGCCCAAGCAGAACATCTGGCAGCTGGAACAGGGCATTAAGGATCAGCTGTTTCCCGGGAAGAAGATTACCATTAAGATTGTGGAGAAATTCCATCTCTCCGGTCAGTATACGCCGAAGAAGCTGATGGATGTCTATCGGGAAAGCATCCTGGCGGAGCTTCGGGAGTACAGTATTCTTTTCTACAACATGTTCCGCAAGGCGGAACTTCTCTTTTCCGAGGATGGACTTCTGACCATGGATCTGGAGGACACCATGATTGCCCGGGACAAGTCTTCGGAGCTAAAACGGATTCTGGAGAAAATCTTTACGGAGCGGTGCAATGTTCCGCTGGAGGTCAAGGTTACCTTCCGCCCGGCAAAATCCAAAAAGAAAGAAGAACTGCCCTTTGAGGCGGGAAATGTGGTGTTAAAGCCGGTTCATGGAGAAAAAGGCGGAGAAAAGCACGGGGACAAGAAGCCGTCGGAGGAAGGAAAGGCGGCAAAGAAGCAGGGGGCTTTTCCGGACAAGAAGGAAAAGGGAAGCGGAACCGGTTTTTCCAAAAACGGAGGCGAATACCGCCGTTCTTCCTATCAGAAGAAATCGGACAATCCGGATGTGCTGTACGGACGGGATTTTGACGATGAGTCAGTGGAGATCGAGACCATCGAGGGCGAGATTGGCCAGGTAACCATCCGCGGAAAGATTCTGTCCTGTGAACCGAGAGAGCTTCGGAGCGGCAATACGCTGTTTATGTTTACGGTGACGGATTTTACCGATACCATCGGCGTGAAAATCTTTGCCAGAGAGGATACCTTAGAGGATTTGAAGGTGGCCACGAAGCCGGGACAGTTCATCCGAATCAAGGGCGTGGCCAGTGTGGATAAATTCGACGGTGAGCTGACCATCGCTTCGGTAGTGGGCATCAAAAAGTGTGAGGATTTCACCTCCAAGCGGATGGACAACAGCCCGGTAAAGAGGGTGGAGCTGCACTGCCATACGAAGATGAGCGATATGGACGGTGTCTCCGAGGTGAAGGATATCATCAAACGGGCCAAGTCCTGGGGCATGGATGCCATTGCCGTGACGGATCACGGCTGCGTCCAGGCGTTCCCGGACGCGAACCACGCGCTGGATAAAGGGGATACCTTTAAGGTCCTCTACGGTGTGGAGGGCTATCTGGTGGACGATATGAAGGAGCTGGTGGAGAATGGGAAGGGCCAATCTCTGGACAGTCCCTGTGTTGTCTTTGATATCGAGACCACCGGCTTTTCTCCGCTGAAGAACAGGATTATTGAGATTGGTGCCGTTCGGGTGGAGAACGGCCAGATTACGGAGAGATTCAGTACCTTTGTAAATCCGGAGGTGCCCATTCCCTTTGATATCGAAGAACTGACGGGTATCAATGACGGTATGGTTCTGGACGCACCGGTGATCGAGACGGTGCTGCCGCAGTTTCTGGAATTCTGTGACGGTGCGGTGATGGTGGCTCATAACGCCTCCTTTGATATCAGCTTTATCAAGGAAAATGCAAGGCGTCTGGGGCTGGCCTTTGAGCCGACCGTATTGGATACCGTGACTCTGGCGAGACTTCTGCTGCCGAATTTAAACCGGTTTAAGCTGGATACGGTGGCGAAGGAATTAAAAATTTCTCTGGAAAATCATCACCGGGCGGTGGATGACGCAGGAGCTACGGCGGAGATTTTTGTCCGTTTTATCGAGATGCTGAAGGCCCGGGAGATTTTCGATGTTACAAAATTAAACGAGCTGAGCAAAATGACGGTGGAGATGATTCAGAAGATGCCGACGTACCATATTATTCTTCTGGCGAAGAATGATACAGGGCGGATCAACCTCTATCGTCTGGTTTCTGAGTCCAATTTAACGTATTACGCCAAGCGGCCCAGAATCCCCAAGAGTCTGCTGGCCCAGTACCGGGAGGGCATTATCATCGGTTCGGCCTGCGAAGCGGGGGAGCTGTTCCAGGCGATTGTGCGGGGCGTTCCGGACTCGGAGCTGGCAAAGATCGTAAGCTTTTATGACTATCTGGAGATTCAGCCTCTGGGAAACAATGCGTTTATGCTGCGGGATGAGAAAAGTCCGGCAAACTCAGAAGAGGATCTGATGGATCTGAACCGGAAGGTAATTCAGCTGGGTGAGCAGTTCAACAAGCTGGTCTGCGCCACCTGTGATGTGCATTTCCTGGATCCGGAGGATGAGGTGTACCGCCGGATTATCATGTCCAGCAAGGGCTTTAAGGATGCGGATGATCAGGCGCCGCTGTATCTGCGGACGACAGAGGAGATGCTGGCGGAGTTTGAGTATCTGGGCAGTGACAAGGCCTATGAGGTGGTAGTGACCAATACCAGAAAGATTGCGGCCATGTGTGAGCGGATTTCTCCGGTGCGTCCGGATAAGTGTCCGCCGGTCATTCCCAATTCTGACGAGATGCTGCGTACCATCTGCTACAACCGGGCCCATGAGATGTACGGCGAGGAGCTTCCGCAGATCGTTGTGGATCGGCTGGAGAGGGAACTGCATTCCATCATTTCCAATGGATTTGCCGTGATGTATATCATCGCTCAGAAGCTGGTGTGGAAATCCAATGAGGACGGGTATCTGGTGGGCTCCCGAGGCTCTGTCGGCTCCTCCTTTGCGGCGACTATGGCAGGTATCACGGAGGTAAATCCGTTAAGTCCCCATTATTACTGTACGAATTGTCATTATTACGATTTTGATTCGGAGGAGGTAAAGAAATTCTCCGGTATGGCCGGCTGTGATATGCCGGATAAGCTGTGTCCGGTGTGCGGGCAGCCGTTAACAAAGGACGGCTTTGACATCCCCTTTGAGACCTTCCTGGGATTTAAGGGAGACAAGGAGCCGGATATCGACTTGAACTTCTCCGGCGAGTACCAGAGCCGGGCCCACAGCTATACAGAGGTTATCTTCGGAAAGGGCCAGACTTTCCGTGCCGGAACCATCGGTACGCTGGCGGATAAGACGGCCTACGGCTTTGTGGCTCATTATTATGAGGACAAGGGCATCCGGAAGCGCCGCTGCGAGATTGACCGGATTGTGTCCGGCTGTGTAGGTGTCCGGAGAACCACCGGACAGCATCCGGGCGGTATCATCGTGCTGCCGCTGGGAGAGGAGATCTATTCTTTCACGCCGGTACAGCACCCGGCCGATGATATGACCACGAAGACCATCACCACCCATTTTGATTACCATTCCATCGACCACAACCTGCTGAAGCTGGATATTCTGGGACACGATGATCCCACCATGATTCGTATGCTGCAGGATCTGACGGGACGGGATCCCAAGACCTTCCCGCTGGATTCGAAGGAGGTTATGAGTCTGTTCCAGAACACGGAAGCGCTGGGAATTACGCCGGATGATATCGGCGGCTGCAAGCTGGGCGCCCTGGGAATTCCGGAGTTTGGTACCGATTTCGCTATGCAGATGTTAATCGACGCCCAGCCGAAGTATTTTTCGGATCTGGTGCGGATTGCCGGTCTGGCTCACGGTACCGACGTGTGGCTTGGCAACGCCAAGGACTTAATCTTAAGCGGGCAGGCAACCATTCAGACGGCCATCTGCTGTCGAGATGATATCATGGTGTATCTGATTCATATGGGGCTGGAGGAGGGCTTATCCTTTACCATCATGGAGAGCGTCCGAAAGGGCAAGGGCCTAAAGCCGGAGTGGATTGAGGAGATGAAGGCTCACGATGTGCCGCAGTGGTATATTGATTCTTGTTTAAAGATTAAATACATGTTCCCGAAGGCTCATGCGGCGGCCTACGTGATGATGGCCTGGCGCGTGGCCTACTGTAAGGTATTTTACCCGCTGGCTTACTATGCGGCATATTTCAGTATCCGTGCCAACGGCTTTTCCTACGCAAAGATGTGTCAGGGGCGGGACAAGCTGGAATATCATCTGGCAGATTATAAGAAGCGGAGTGACAGCCTGTCCAAGAAGGAACAGGACGAGCTGCGAGACATGCGTATTGTGCAGGAGATGTACGCCCGGGGCTTTGATTTTATTCCCATCGACATCTATAAAGCCAGTGCCCGGAACTTCCAGATCATGGACGGAAAGCTGATGCCGTCCTTGAGCAGTATCGACGGTCTGGGGGAGAAGGCAGCGGATGCCATCGTTTTCGCCGCAGAGGATGGTCCCTTCCTGTCCAGGGAGGACTTCATCAACCGAACCAAGGTGACGAAGACGGTCTGCGATCTGATGGCGGAGCTGGGGCTCCTGAAAGGGCTTCCGGAGAATAACCAGCTGTCGTTGTTTGATATGGTGATCTAATAGAAAATGCGGCAGGCAATAAAAAATTGGCCGAGTTTGTATTGACATAAAAATTTGAGTTTCGTATAATGATATTAGAAGAAAAGCGTGCTTTTCTGGTGGGCTAACACCTAAATCTGATATGTTTGTCAGTCATTTGATTGACCGTTGGCGGACAACTCTAAAATCCGATAGATATACCGGCATTTTGTCGGTCGTTGGCAGACAACACTAAAATTAGCCGCAAAGAGAGAGTATATAGCACAGAGGTGTTGATACTCTCTCTTTAAATTTATGGAAGATTGTAGGTGATTTATGAAATTTACGAAAGAGGATGCAAGGAAAAGAGTTCTTAATTGTGCAAAATTGTATCATCAGAAGCTGCTGAATAAAAAATTGCTTATTGTTTATCGGGAAAAGCAGGATAACACGATTCGTTACATAGAAGTGGTCTTTTATGAAAGAAATTATCAACATTTGACGGGATTAGAGTTAATTGATAAGGAAGGAAATGTACTGCGTAATCAATCGGTAAACTTTTTTAGAAAATGTATGGAGAATAAATTAGGAATCGATGAATTTCGATTGAAACAGGATGGTACTTCGCAATTAAAATTAGCTGCTTTGCCGATATTAATGGACGTAACGAAGATAACCAAGATAACTGGAGATTATAATAATATTCGTCCATATCTTTATGTGGAGAAAATTGTTGGTGGCGTGAATTTTTGCCTTGGTTTGAGCAGAGAAGAAGATGTATATGTTCCTTCGTCTGCATTACTTGAAAATATTAAAAATCTTACGAATTTTCCATCACAGGTCCTGTTTATTATGGAGAAGGAAGCAAATAGTGACCTATACTTGAAAGTAAAGCATGTTGCAAAGGGATTAAATCTCAATAATATTTTATT
>JAEDOC010000091.1 GCA_016302185.1 Clostridium sp.
GCTTCTGAAAAGTCCCTATGCCATTCTCGGAGGAATCGGAATCGGCCTTTTGGATGCGCTTCCGGTCTTTGGATCCGGAACGGTCCTGATTCCCTGGGGAGTGCTTCTTCTTTTTCAACGTAGATGGGCCAGGGCGCTGCTGGTTCTGGGACTCCACCTGTCCTGCTATTTTCTTCGGGAATATACGGAGGCAAAGCTGATGGGAAAGAAGGTGGGGCTGTCGGCGCTGGAGACTCTGGTAGCCATGTATGTGGGGCTGAAGCTTTTCGGCCTGCTGGGTTTCCTTTTGGGACCGGTGGGCCTGCTCATCATCCGGGATTTGGTGGAGGAATACGAACGAAATGGGCGGATGGGAAAAACAATGGAAGAAACGGACAAAAATCAGTCAGAAGTCAGAGAAGTATGATAAGATAGAGGAAGAGGTAAGGGGGAAAACAGGATGAAGTTATATACCCGGGAAGCGGGAGAGGGAAAACCGCTGGTTCTGCTCCATGGAAATGGTGAGGACAGCAGTTATTTTAAAGCGCAGATTGAATTTTTTTCGAAATGGTACCATGTGATTGCGGTGGATACCCGGGGGCATGGGCAGTCCCCCAGGGGCACCGGTCCCTTTACGCTGAAACGCTTTGCAGAGGATCTGCAGGAGCTTCTGTACGGGCGGGGGCTTTCTAAGGTAATATTGCTGGGGTTCAGCGACGGGGGTAATATTGCTCTTCTTTTCACGTTAAAATATCCGCAGATGGTGGAACGTCTGATATTAAACGGGGCAAATTTGAGTCCTTTTGGAGTAAAGCCGCTGGTGCAGCTTCCGGTGGTGGCCGGTTACGGGGCATCGGCAGTTCTGAGTCTGGGAGGAAGATCGAAGAAGCAGCAAAAGAACCGGGAGCTTCTTGGCCTGATGGTGAAGGAACCATGGATTCCGGTGGAAAAATTAAAAGAAATTAAGGCTCCGACACTGGTAATTGCAGGAACCAGAGACATGATTCGGGATGCGCATACCAGACGAATCGCGAAAGCACTGCCGAAGGGAGAACTGAAGATCCTCCCCGGAAGTCATTTTCTGGCGGCTGAGGAGCCGGAAACATTCAATCGGGCGGTTTTAGACTTTTTGGATCGGACAGAAGAAGAGCTTGAAACAGCGGAGTACAGGAAAGCGACGGCAAAGAAGGAAACAGCAAAACATATGAAAGAAAGGATCCTGCGGCGTTTGACCGGCCGCAAGCCGAGGCAAATTGAATGGGAGAAGATTCGTCATTCCGCGGTTCTCGTTCCGTTGGTGGAAAAGGACGGAGAACTCCAGGTGCTTTTTGAAGTGCGGGCCGCTACGCTTCACAGCCAGCCGGGAGAGATCTGTTTCCCCGGAGGAGCGGTAGAGGTGGGAGAAACAAAGCGGGAGGCAGCTCTGCGGGAGACAGAGGAAGAACTTCTGGTAAACCGAAGCCAGATTGAGCTGCTGGCGCCGCTGGATGTGCTGGTGACACCGGGAGGCGTGGATATCTGGCCCTATCTTGGAATTTTGAAGGATTACGAAGGAACCTTTTCGGCAGCAGAGGTGGATCACGTGTTTACCGTTCCACTGTCCTGGTTCCTTGTAAGGGAGCCGGAGTGCTATAAGACAACGGTGATAACCGTACCGGAGGAAAATTTTCCATTTGAGCTGATTCCGGGTGGTCGGGAGTACCATTGGCGCCGCGGCCAGTATGATGTCTATTTCTATCGGAATGAAAATGGGGTCATCTGGGGGATGACAGCGAAGATACTATATTCCCTTCTCCGGCTGATTTCCGTATAGAAAAGGAAGCTTTGATATGATATAATGATTCCAATATCATATCAGAGCTTTTTTGATGGAGGAAATTATGCTAGACACGATTCTTGTGGGATTGATCCTTTGTATTATCACTGCTGTGGGAGTGATCCTGTTTCGTAAAACCAGACAGTCAAATCCGAAGATGGCATTTGCGATTGTCGGATGTATTATGATTCTGGAGATATTGATTTGTCTGATTGCAGATCGATAAGAAAAAAACAGAAAGGAATCAATTCCTCTCTGTTTCTACGACGCAGTGATTTTTGATTTCACCTACCAGGGCCTGCAGGGCATCGACTACATGGGGACGGATGTCACCGCCAATCAGGACGTACATGATATCGTCGCCGACGGAGAGCTCTCCTTCATTGAGCCAGACTCTGATATAGTAGATGCCGTCCATCCGGTAGGTTTGTTCAATGGCATCGTTTACCTTCTCCGAATTATAGGAGAAGAGCATGCCGGTCACCGGTCTGGTATCCTCTGCGCCGAAACGGACCTTTGCTTTCGCTGTTTCACGAACGACTCCGTTGTGGGTTAAATACATGCCGATTTTGGAAGCACTGGGATCGGCTTTCGCTTCCCGCAGCCATTCATCCATGGACGGGGAGTTCTTTTTTGTATGCATAGGGATAAAACCTCCTTATTTTGATTTGAAAAGTATTTTAAGTATACATGATGTAAAGGAAAAAAGATAGATGAACATGCCATTTTCTGTTTTCTGTGATATGACACTGACAGCTTAGCGAGGTGATAACATGCGGCTTCTGATAGCGGAGGATGATCCCAGATTATTAAAAACCTTGATTCATATTTTTGAGAGCAATAAGTATGCTGCGGATGGGGTATCCAACGGAGAGGATGCGCTTGCCTATGCGGTTTCCGAAGAATATGACGGATTGATTCTGGATATTATGATGCCGGGACTGGATGGGATCCAGGTGCTGCAAAGGCTGCGAAAGCAGGGGATCACAACACCGGTATTGCTTCTGACGGCCCGGACAGAGGTGGAGCAGAGGGTGGAAGGACTGGATGCCGGGGCAGATGATTATCTTCCGAAGCCATTTGCAGTCTCAGAGCTGCTGGCGCGAACCCGGGCAATGCTGAGACGGAAGGACAATTTTACTCCGGATATCCTGCCGTATCATGATGTGATCCTGAACCGCTCTACGTATCAGCTGACGTATGGGGAGAAATCTCAGACATTGAGCGGAAAAGAATTTCAGATTATGGAAATGCTCATGCAGAAGCCGAATATGATCATTCCCATCGCGCAGTTTATGGCACATATCTGGGGATGGGATGCATGTGTGGATACCAGTGTGGTCTGGGTCCACATCTCCAATCTTCGAAAAAAAATCAGCGCTATGAACGCACCGCTGGAGATACGGTTTGTCCGCAATGCAGGCTATCTGCTGGAGGAAAAGCAATGATTTATCGTCTTCGGAAAAAGTTTATTCTGATCAGCGCGACCTCGATTCTGATTGTGTTTACCGCCATTTTTTCGATGATGTGCCTGGTCAGCTTTCTGCAGTTGAATCGTACCATGGATCTGCTGACCGATGCCATTGCTTCCAATGATGGAGAGTTTCCGGAATTTGAAACAGCGGTTCGTCTGCTGCCGTCCGGCGGCTTGTCTTCCTATGTGGATGTGATTACGGAGGAAACGAAATTCAGCACCCGATTTTTTACGGTGTGGCTGGATAAAGAGGAACAGGTCAACGGGGTAAATGTGGACGCTGTTTTTTCCATTTCGGAAGAACAGGCGCGGGAATACGCTGTGGCTGCTGTGGAAAAGAAAAAAGAGCGGGGATGGATCTCTGTCTATCGATATAAGAGGTTTCAGACAGGAGAAGAAACGGCGGTGGTTTTTGTCAACGGAGCGATGCATCGGACGATGGCCGGCCGGTTTCTTCTGACTTCATTTCTGGTACTGTTCGGCAGTGGAGTCATCATTCTTGGGTTGTTCATCCTGCTTTCCAAACGGGCGGTGAAGCCGGTGGCGGAGAGCTATGAGAAGCAGAAGCAGTTTATTACCGATGCCAATCACGAGCTGAAGACACCACTTACGCTGATCCTGTCCAATTTAGAGATTGTGGAGGCGGAAATTGGACAGAATGAATGGCTGGATGATATCAGAATCGAAGGAGAACGGATGGGAATGCTGGTAAACCAGCTGGTTACGTTATCTCGGATGGATGAGGAACAGTCCGTCCTGGCGATGGAGCGATTTGATCTCAGCAATGCTGTGGAAGATACGGTCTCTGAATTTCAGCCTCTGGCGGAAGAACGGGACAAGACGTTAACGGCAGAGATTGAACCGTCCATTATTTATCGGGGAGAGGAAAATCTGATCCGGCGGCTGGTGTCAATTCTCCTGGATAATGCGGTCAAATACTGCGATCCCGGCGGCCAGATTACGCTAAGCGTGTCGAAACGGCGTCATCCGGTCCTTGTGGTGGAAAACACCTACCGCGATGTGGATCAGATCGCGTTGGAAAAGCTGTTTGACCGCTTTTACCGTGCCGATAAGGCCAGAACTTTTGACGGCGGGTTTGGAGTGGGGCTTTCCATCGCCAGAGGAATTGCGAGACAGCATCACGGAGATATCTCCGTCTATAAGAAGAATGGGATGATTGGATTTCGGGTGGATCTGAGATGAATGCTGAGGAAAATATTTACTGCGCCAGGTCGGGGAGGCTTTGGCGCAGTTTTTGCGTTATGGGAGAAGAGGGACTATAAGAGTTTTCTTATACGCCCATACAAAATCAGGTCTTAGACGCAATCCCTGTTGATGTGTTATCGTTAAGTCACAGGAACGGAAACAAAGATTTTCGAAAGAAACGAATCACATGGCAAATGTGGTGCGGCAGCAAAAACGCAAAGCAAAAGTAAAAGTAAAAGGAGGAAATCAGGAATGAGACTCGCGACAATTAAGAAAGACGGCAAAGAAATCGCAGCTATCGTGACTGCGAAGGGAATGTTTCCCATTGAGGCATTGAATGCGAACAAAGGAACCGCATGGAAGACAGAAATGTTTGATTTAATCTGTGCACAGCAGATTCCGGGACTGACCGCTTGGTATAACAATGGAGGAAAAGAAGAGCTGGAGACTCTTCCGGGAGTGGTTCCGACTGAAGAAGTAGTGTACGGGCCGCTTTACCGTAATCCCAGAAGAATCTTCGGTATCGGTTTAAACTATGTGGATCATGCCGGTGATATCGGTTCCGCTGCACCGACCGGTTTTCCGGGAAGCTTTTTCAAGCAGGCAGATACACTGATTGGACCGGGAGATGAGATTAAGACTCCGGCGCTGAAGGAGGCGCAGAAGACCACGGCGGAAGCGGAGCTGGGAATTATCATGGGGAAGGACTGCAGAGATGTTTCTGAGGAAAACTGGCAGGATGCGATTGTCGGCTATACCACAATTCTTGATATGACAGAGGAATCCATCTTAAAGGGGAATGATTATGTCAGCGGAAATCCCCGTTACCTTACCATCGTGAAGAACTTTCCAACCTTCTTTTCCTTTGGTCCGCAGCTGGTGACTCCGGATGAGGTTCCGGATGTCCTTGCCCTGGAGGTTCAGAGTGTTCATAATGGTGAGGTTTATGCAAAGAATACGGTCAGCAATATGACTCATCGTCCGGCAAGGTTGGTTTCCCTGCACAGCAGTATTCAGGGCTGGTTTGCGGGTGATATTTTATCAACCGGTACACCGAGAGCGTTCCATATTCAGGACGGTGATGTGGCAGAGTGCCGAATCTATGGCCCGGATGGCTTTGAGATGGAACCGTTAAAGAATCCGGTAGTAGACTTAAAGCTTCATCCGGAAAAACAGTAATGCTCAGATGCTTCCGGTGATTTCGGGATGGAAGAAGCGCCGGAGATGAAAGAAGAGATAAGGAACATATAAATTGAAAAAAGGAGATTGATACTATGAAAACTGTATTTACACTTACTTCCGCTGAATCCCGCCGGCTGATCGCCAAGGCAGTGGTAGCGATGCCGGAATTTAAAAAAGCATGGGAGGATGCCTATGTGCTTCTGGCAGGAGGAACAACCAATGCGTTTATTGCACAGGAGATGCTGGGCAGAGAGGGGATTGAGCCTGCACGCTGTACCGTAGGTTTAAGCACCGATGGCCTGCTTTGTGTCACTCATCCGGACAGCCGCAAGAGCTTCCCCAATGTATTCTATAAGGGAGAGGCTGTGGAAAAGACATTGGCGGAAGCCCTGTCCGATTACCATGCAGAGACGGTTGTGATTAAGGGAGCCAATGCGGTGGATGCAAATGGAAATATCGGTATTGTAACTGCCGGTTTCGACGGCGGCACCATCCCGCGTGTCATCGGTCCAGTAACCTCCAAGGGCTTAAAGTTCATCACTCCGGTCGGATTAGAGAAGCTGGTTCCGTCGGTTCCGGAGGCTGCTGCTTCTGTGGGCGCATCTACCATCGATATCTCCATGGGTGCTGATTTTGGTATGTACTGTTTATCCAATACTACTGTAATTACGGAGCTGGAAGCGATTCATATGCTTTTCGGAGTAAAAGGCACGCTGGTATGCTGCGGCGGTGTCGGCGGAAATGAAGGCGCGGTTACCATCTCTGCTGTTGGTGAAGAGGATGATGTGAAGGCTCTGGTAGAATTCCTTGAAAATGAGGTCAAAGGAGAACCGGCCGTTGCAGGCAACAAAGGTATCTGCGAGTCCTGCCGTTACAGAAATTGCCGTTATAACGGATTAAAGGCAGAGGAACTGCCGGCCTGGATGAAATCACTTTCGCATTAACATCATAAACTTAATAAAATCATCTGCCAGTGGCGTTGGTTCCGGGAACTTCTTACACGAAATCCAGATTTGACGGACCGCAGTTTTATCATCCAGTTTGTAATAATTCAGATTCTCTGTATCTTCCGTATAATCTAGAATCGTATCCCGAAAAAAGGTGATTCCCTGTCCGTTTTTCGCGATATTGTAAGCGGTCAGCATCTGATCCAGATAGAGGCGTACTTGCGGCTCAAAACCTGCATGGTGGCACAGCTCCATGGCTCTTCGGTACATGTCATGCTGGCGTTTTAGCAGCAAAAATGGTTCATTTTTCAGTAGTGATAAGTCGATGGCCGGAATATCAGAAGATAAAAAGCTGCGATCCCGAATCTGTTCTGCGGTCAGACGGCATGCTTCCAGTGCGCTGTTGACCGCAAATTTTGCAGGAATTGCAAGAAGAATATATTCTTTTCCCATAGGAATAGCTTCATAGGTCTTCGGATCCAGCGTTTCCACGTCCAGAATCAGATCCAGCTTTCCGGATTTCAGCTTTTCTTCCATGTCGGAAACCGTTGTTTCGATCAGATTAATATTGCAGTTTGGATTCTGTTCTATGTATTTCTGAAGTATGTCCGGCAGGACATAGGTGCAGAAATAAGAGGAGCTTCCTAGCGTTAAGGTTCCTGTTTTGATGCCGGCAGCAGTGGCAAAATACTGGTCGATTTCCTCTTCAATGGCGGCAATTTGCCTCGCGGATTCCAGATAGAACTGTCCGGCGGGAGTAAGCGTGATCGGGTTGACTCCGCGATTGAAGAGGGGAACCCCGTAAAGCTCTGTCTCAATCTTTTTAATGGATGCGCTCAGGGCCGGCTGAGAAACAAAAAGCTTTTGCGCGGCCTTAGAGAAGCTGCCTTCCTGGTAAACAGCATTGACGTATTCATAATTGCGGTTTTTCATAGGGTCTCCTCCTGCTGATCAGGGACAGGGTATAGTGAAAGCCTGTATTTTCCAGACGGGCCTCTTCAATGCAGTTTAAGCTCATTGTATACGCTCCTTTAGGTTAGTATTGCACTTTGTTGTAAGTACTTGTATTCATTACTACTATGATTATAATTATAATAAGCAAGTGCCCGTATGGCAATGAGATTTTGAATGAGAAAGGAGACACAAGAATGAATAAGAGGATAGTGGTTTTAACAGGAAGTCCCAGAAAGAACGGCAACAGCTTTGCTATGACGGAAGCCTTTGTTCATGCGGCAGAGGCCAAGGGACATCAGGTAAAACGGTTTGATACGGCCATGATGCGGGTGGGAGGATGTCACGCCTGTCAGACCTGTTTTCAGACAGGAAAGGCCTGCTCCTTCGATGATGATTTTAACCGGATTGCACCCGAAGTGGAAACGGCGGATGCTGTTGTGTTTACCATGCCGGTTTATTGGTACACCATGCCAGCGCAGATCAAAGCGGTTATCGATAAGTTTTATTCCTTCTGTGTGGCGGGAAAAGAGATTGCCGGAAAGGAAACGGCATTGATTGCCTGCTGTGAGGAGGATGACATGGACGTATTAAGCGGTGTTAAATTCCCCTATAAAAAGAGCATTGAGCTGCTGGGATGGAAGTCCGTTGGCGAGGTTCTGGTTCCGGGAGTGAACGAGCCGGGGGATGTGAAGAAGACCGACGGCGAGAAACAGGCAGCAGCGTTGGCTGAAAAGTTCTGATACATAATAGAAGACACGAAAAGAAAGGACAGGAAAATGAGCAAAAAAATAGTAATTTTAAACGGAAGTCCCAGAGTCGGGGGAAATACGGCTGCTTTGATTGCAGCGTTCAAAGAAGGAGCGGAATCGGCGGGAAATACGGTGAATGTCTTTGATTTACAGAAGATGAATATTCACCCCTGCATGGGCTGCGGAGGCGGCGGAAAA
>JAEDOC010000008.1 GCA_016302185.1 Clostridium sp.
TCTTCTTAATTCCTGCACGAAACGTCCCTTCTTGAACAATTATGGTATATTGTATCAAGCCACTAGCCCAAAGTACAATTATTTCCACCATTTCATAAAATAAATAGAAGTTTTTGTATTTATGATGTATTGTTAAGTTATCACACTCCACAACTTCATAAACCGTCAACTGCTATGCTTAGTTTATCATGGATTTTTAAACTCAACAACTACATATCTTATTTTTTGTCCGGCCTTCTCTGGGGTTTATTCCCATTTCTGCTTTTTTATTCAGAGACATTAGGTGTCAGGTACCACAGCTCGCACATTAAAATCACATTAGGTGTCAGGTACAAATAAACACATATCGAAAGCTTATTCTTGATAAGTGAGGCCAACCACACCCGGCTATAAAGATGGTGTGGAAACTGGAAACTTCCTGACGGAGGATCCGTACCTGGGCAAGTTAACCGATCCGCTGAGCCTAAACCGGTACAACTACGTCAAGAGCAGCGCGCCGAACTATGTGGATCCGAGCGGATATGAGGCACAGCCGACAGAAGGATTGTATGTTCTGGATTCGCAGGGAAATATAAAGAACTCTTACTATGAAACAGTGATGAGCCCGTATAAGCAGGCTTCTGAGTTGCAGGCCGGCAGTTTACAGGAACGCTGGAGTTACTTTACAGAAGGAATCAAAGGTGCACTAAACAAGGCTCAGGAAAATACGCTGAAAAAGATGATTGACCGGGCAATGGAGAATGCCCGAATTGAACAGTGTATTGATAAACTGTATATTGGTTCCGTGTCTGTTATGCAGTCCCTGTCCAGTTTGATCCTGGGAGCCGTTTATGGAGCTTTTAAAGCAACTCCTTTTGGAGCATTGCAAAGCTTCATTCATGAGTTGGTGGGAATAGAAGTAGGAACACACCAGGACGCAAGGGATGTTCTCATCGGACTGGGAGGAAACAGAACTGCGTTTGGACTCGGGGAAGCGATAGGAAAAACTGTGACAACGGTATTGGAAGTTGCAGCACTCCTTATCCTTTTATTTACCGGCCCTGGCGGAGCCGCGCTGAGTTTAGCGACTGTTGGAAATGCTACAGGAGCAGCGATTCAGGCGATTGTGCTGGATGGAACCGCAATACAGATCATTACGGGTGCAGGTGTGGGAGTATCCATTGCATTATCCGGTGATTCGAATGCGGCAAAGAATCAGGGAAGCGGCGAGAATGTTAGTAAGGGGAATTCTGATTCTAATCTAGGCAACTACAAATTTAAAAAAGGAATAGATGAAGACTTACGTGGTGGAAAAGGAACTTTTGATGAGGCTTTAGAAAAGGCCTTTGAGAAAACAGGAACGCCTAAAGAAGATTTTACTGTGACCAAATGGGGAAAGGATCAATATGGTAAATCTTATCCTGTGGAATGGAGAGCATCTAATGGAGCTGAAGTAAGCGTGGATATTGGTCATTCTACGCAAAGTGGTGCACCTACGGCTGATCATGTAGGATGGCAAACTGTGGAGCCATTCAACTTGTTCTGAAAAAGTGGAAAATTTCTTCTGTGGTAACATACATTTCTCCTTAAAATAAAAAAAGGGAGAGACCCGCAGGTTCTCCCCCGGTCACGGGCTTCGCAAGTTTCCGCAACACGATCACTGAGCTTAAGTTTGTGATTTATTAATATGTTGATTTAAATCCTTGTGCTACATTGGGTATCAGAGCCACCCAGAGTCAGGCGCCAGCCCCCCCCCTTAATGGGGGCTGGCGTTCTTGCTTTTTATACTTCTGCAACCGGAATCCTCGGTGTTGCCATCAGGGAATAATTGGTATGGTAAATGACGAATCCGGGGGCGGCACCGGCTACTTTTTTCACATGTTTTTTCTGAATGTAGTCGATCTCTACCTTTTCGTTGTCGCGGCCCTTGGAGTAGTAGGCAGCCAGGGCACCGGCTTCCTCGAAGGTGCGGTCGGGCAGCTCTTTGCCCTCGGATTTGACAATCACATGGGAGCCGGGAATTCCCTTGGCGTGGAACCACCAGTCGTTGCCGGTGGCCAGCTTGAAGGTCAGCTCCTCGTTCTGGTAGTTGTTTTTTCCTACGTAGATGTGGAAACCGTCGCTGGAGAGATAATGGAAGGGACGGCTGGTGATTTTGACCTTCTTCCCGGCCGGGCCGTGCTTTTTGATAAAGCCGTATTCCGTCAGCTCCTGCTTGATCTGGAGAAGATCCTCCTCCTTCAGGGCGATATCCAGGGAGGTGCTGATGGATTCCAGATGTTCGATCTCTGCCTTCGTCTCTTCGGTCAGCTGGATCAGAGCCTCATAGGTCCGTTTCAGCTTATTATATTTGTCAAAGAATTTCTGCGCGTTTTCTCTGGCGGTCAGCTGGGGATCCAGAGGAATTTTCACCGGCTCATTGGTATAGTAGTTGATGCAGGAAAGCTCCTTTTCCCCGCCGCTCAGCTCATAGCCGTAGGTGTTTAACAGTTCTCCGTAGATCTTGTATTTGTCCCGTTTTTCAGTATCCTTTAACTGCTTTACCTGCAGATCGTATTTCTTATAGTTTCGCTCCAGCGCAGTCTGTACCACGCGGCGCAGATCTGAGGATTTCTGGCGGATACGGGAGATGACGTTGCGGGAGGCGTAGTAGCTCTCCAGCACCCGGCTGATGGACGGATACGTCTCCAACCGGTATTCCGGCGGGAAGGAGGTCAGGGGCAGGGCGGAGAATTCCACCGGCTCGTCCTCCTTGTAGATGATGCAGGGCTCAAAGCGGCCTTCCCGGACGGCTTCCATGGAGAGCGCGATGGTGTGGGCCAGATGGGTCCGTTCCAGCTCGCTCAGCTCCGAGGCCGGGATATCTGCATCGATGGAAGCCAGATGACAGAATTCTTCCCCCATCACCGGGCTGATTCCCGTAAAACCGGTGTAGATCGCTTTGCCGGCCGGTTTCATGGACTGGGACAGAACGGTGGAAAAGGTTTCCTCCGAAGCAGTCAGCGGATCGGATTTCTCCACTGTCTGGGGCAGAAAATACTCCCGTCCCGGCAGAACCTCCCGGACGGAGCTGACCTGGGCAGAGATGTGCTTGATGCTGTCGATGATCTTGTTGTCGGGCGTACAGAAGATGATATTGCTGTGCTTACCCATCAGCTCAACGATGAGAAGCTTCCGGCACAGATCGCCCATCTCGTCTAAATGTTCAATCTCAAAATGAATGCACCGTTCCAGCCCCGGCTGTGTGACCGCCAGGATCTTGCCGTTTCCGATGTGCTTGCGAAGCAGCATGCAGAAATTGGGAGCCGTGAGGGGGCTGGGCTTGTTGTTCTCCGTTAAATAGGCCAGCGGAAGACTGGCATTGACCGAGAGCAGAAGCCGGTACGTTTCTTTGTTATTCTTTATGGTAAAGAGAAGCTCATCTTTTTCGGTCTGAGCGATTTTACTGATCTTGCCGCCGGTGATGGTATCATTGAATTCCTTCACCAGTCCGGCGATGACGATTCCGTCAAATGCCATGTTGCAGATACTCCTTTATGTTTTTATTGTTCCGGATTCTCCGGAGATAGGATTGTCGATCATTTCCTGAATCCGTGCTACCAGCTTGTCCACTGTATGACGGCGGCTGCGGCTGCATTCATGGGCCGGGCGGCCGCAGAGCAGGCAGGTGCGGTGGGGAAGCCCGATTTCCTCGCGGGAGACCTTGGTTCTGTCTTTGCGGATGATATCAATGTCATAGAGACGGCCCAGAGCTATCTCTTCCTCCGGAACGGCCAGAGCCTGTTTGATAATCTCCGCCTCCGCATCCACACAGAAGAAAGCCTCATAGCCTGTTTTCTCTTCCAGAATTTCTTCATAAATCAGCGGCAGATCCTTCTGCTTCAGAACATCACGGATGATCTGGCAGCCAGCATCTCTTCCAAAGATACCTCCATCGACGGATCAAAGCTGTGGTTCATGGTATATCCCCCTGTTTCTTTTGTTGCATATATGTACCGTCTGTATTATATAGAAAAAACGTCATAAAGACAACAGGAAAATCGGGAAAATCCCCGGTATCGCAAGGAGCAAAAGGGAAAATAACATAGGATATATCTTATGTGATTTATAGAAATATATGTATTTGAACTTATACTATGGTTGTGTTACCATAACAAGGGACTGACTATCTGTGCCAGCTCCTTAGGCAAGAGTGACTGCGGCGTATTATCCTATGCGATGGTGGATGCTATCGGAAATCCGGCAAAGATTGCGACCGGTGTCGGAGGAGCGTTCATCGTCTCCACCAGCTCTCTCGGAAAGATCATGGAAGAGAGAGGCATCCAGATGGGATTGGGCCTTGGCGGAATCACAACCTCCATGTGTGACCTGTTGGAAAAAGGCTTGATCCGCACTCTGGTTGACACCCATTTTAACTGTAACGTTGTGGTCGGCATCATCGAGGGCCGTGACGGTACCATCATGGATGTGGTAAGAGAGATTAAAGAATATCAGTTTGATTAATGTCGCATGGACAGAGCTTATCCTGCCGCCGGCAGCCTGTGTTTTCCCCCCGGGCCGCCGGCGGCAGATTTCAGTTGACGCACCGGATCATTTGCATTATAATTGGAATATCTATGGACGAAAGAAGGATGGGATAACTATGCTTAAAAGTATGACCGGATTCGGCCGCTGTGAGTTAACAACGGAAGAATACAAGATTTCTGTGGAGATGAAGGCGGTGAACCATCGTTATCTTGATCTCAGTATCAAGATGCCGAAGAAGTTCAATTATTTTGAGTCCGGAATCCGTACCCTGCTGAAGAAGTACATTCAGCGCGGCAAGGTGGATCTGTTTATTACATATGAGGATTATACCGAAGGACGGATGGCTTTAAAGTATAATTCATCCCTGGCAGCAGAGTACATGGGTCATTTCCGGCAGATGGCGGAGGAATTTCAGATCCCCTGTGATGTGACGGTGACATCTCTGGCCCGTTTTCCGGAGGTTTTTGCCATGGAGCAGGAGCCGGATGATGAAGAACAGATGTGGAAGATTCTGGAAGAGGCTGTTTCCGGAGCTGCAGAGAAGTTCGTAGAGACCAGACTTCGTGAGGGCGAGCACTTGAAGAACGATCTGTTGGGCAAGCTGGATTATATGATCGGCCTGGTGGATCGGATTGAGGAGCGTTCTCCAAAGATTGTGGAAGAATACCGCGCGAAGCTGACAGAGAAGGTGAAGGAGCTTCTGGAGAACGCTTCCATCGATGAAGGCCGGATTGCGGCTGAAGTTACCATCTTTGCGGATAAGATCTGTACCGATGAAGAGACCGTCCGCCTGCGCAGCCATATTGAGGCGACGAAGGCAGAGCTGACTGCCGGAGGCAGTGTGGGACGGAAGCTGGATTTCATTGCCCAGGAGATGAACCGGGAGGCCAACACGATTCTTTCCAAGGCAAACGATCTGGAGGTTTCCGATCTGGCCATCGCGCTGAAGACAGAGATCGAGAAGGTGCGTGAGCAGATCCAGAACATTGAGTAAAGGAAAGCAGGCGAAAGTATGGATAATCAGGGAGCATTGGTTGTTGTGTCCGGCTTTTCGGGAGCCGGTAAGGGAACACTGATGAAGGCGCTTCTTGAACGATATGACAATTACGCGTTATCGATTTCCGCCACGACCCGCGGTCCCCGTACCGGAGAGGTGGATGGAAGAGAATATTTCTTTAAGACAAGGGAAGAATTTCTTCAGATGATTGAGGCGGATCAGCTGATTGAGTATGCGGAATATGTGAATAATTTTTATGGAACCCCGAAGGACTATGTCTTTTCCAATTTGGAAAGCGGGAAGGATGTCCTGCTGGAGATTGAGATTCAGGGTGCGCTGAAGGTGAAGGAGAAGTTTCCGGATGCGGTTCTGATCTTTGTGACACCGCCCAGCGCTGAGGAGTTGAGGCGAAGACTGCTGGGTCGCGGAACAGAGAGCCTGGAGAAGATTGAAGCAAGGCTCGCGAGAGCGGCACAGGAAGCAGAATATATGGACAGGTATGATTACCTTCTGGTGAATGACAACCTGGATGAGTGCGTCGAAGAGATGCATCGGCTCATTCAGGCGATGCGCGCCAGAACAGCCAATCATGGTACATTAATCAGTAAGATAAAAGAAGAGATGAAGGTTTTTTGAAAGGAGACTGATCAATTATGATGTTACGTCCGTCATACAATGATTTAATTAAGGTAGTAAACAGCGGGGTAGAGCCGGGGGATGAGCCTCTGGTACAGAGCCGTTATTCCATCGTGATTGCGACCGCAAAACGCGCAAGACAGCTGATTGCCGGGGAGGAAGCGATGGTAATTGAGAACGGAAGAAAGCCGCTTTCCATTGCCATTGACGAATTATACCAGTCGAAGGTGAAAATTATCAGTGAAGATAATCACGCGGATACTGCCGGAGACTAAGGCAAATACGAATGCAAGGGGCCGTCTCGTGCGCGAAAGATGCATGGAGATGGCTTTTCTGCTATTGAATGGAGTGAAAGAATTAACATGAAGATACTTTGTATTTCTCTGGGCTGTGACAAAAACCTGGTCGATACGGAGAAGATGCTGGGAATCTTAAGTCAGGATGGCCACAGCTTTACGGATGAGGAGTCAGAAGCAGATGCGGTTCTTGTAAATACCTGCTGTTTCATCAATGATGCCAAGGAAGAGAGTGTCAACACGATTCTGGAGATGGCGGAATTAAAAAAAGAAGGACAGATTAAGGCTTTGATTGTAACCGGGTGTATGGCGCAGCGCTACAAAGAGGAGATTCTTACTGAGATTCCTGAGGTGGATGCGATTCTGGGAACCTCTTCCTACGATGAGATTGCGGCAGTGCTGAGAAAGGTGCAGGGAGGCGAAGTGGTTTCCTGCTTCCATGATCTTTCCGAGCTTCCGGCTGTGGATGGAAAGAGACTGGTTTCCACCGGCGGACATTACGCTTTCTTGAAGATTGCGGAAGGCTGCAACAAGCGCTGCACGTACTGTATCATTCCTTCTCTGCGGGGACCGTACCGCAGCGTCCCCATGGAAAAGCTGGTGACGGAGGCAGCACAGCTGGCTTCAGAAGGGGTGAAGGAGCTGATTCTGGTAGCCCAGGAGACAACACTTTACGGCGTGGATCTCTATGGAGAGAAGAGGCTGCCTGCTCTGCTTCGCGAGCTTGCTAAGATTGATGGAATTCAGTGGATCCGTATCCAGTACTGCTACCCGGAAGAGATTACCGAAGAACTGATTCAGACCATTAAGACGGAGGAAAAGGTCTGCCATTATCTGGATATTCCGATTCAGCACGCCAGTGATGCGGTGTTGAAGCGGATGGGGCGGAGAACCAATCAGGCGGAGCTGAGGGAGAGGATCGCCCATCTGCGCCAGGAGATTCCGGATATTGTACTCCGCACCACGCTGATTTCCGGGTTTCCGGGAGAAACACCAGAGGATCATGAGACTCTGATGCAGTTCGTGGATGAGATGGAATTTGACCGTCTTGGCGTCTTTGCCTATTCGGCGGAGGAAGACACCCCGGCGGCAGAGTTTCCGGATCAGGTACCGCAGGAGATAAAGGAAGCACGGCGGGACGAGATCATGGAGCTGCAGCAGGAGATCGCCTTTGAGAAGGCGGAGGAGAAAAAGGGCCGCATCCTGGAGGTGATGATCGAGGGCAAGGTAGCCGACGAAAATGCCTTTGTGGGCCGGACCTATATGGATGCCCCTAATGTGGACGGACTGATCTTTGTAAATGCCGACGTGCCGCTGATGTCCGGCGATTTCTGCCGGGTGAAGGTTACCGGTGCACTGGAATATGATTTAATAGGAGAGTTGTACGATGAATTTACCGAATAAGCTTACAATACTTCGAGTGATAATGATTCCGTTTTTTGTGTTTTTCCTGCTCTGCCAGGGCGGGGAGAACCGCACGTTCCGTATGATTGCGGTGGTTCTCTTTATCATCGCCAGCCTGACCGATCTTCTGGACGGAAAAATTGCGCGAAAATACAATATGGTGACAAACTTTGGAAAATTTATGGATCCTCTGGCAGATAAGCTTCTGGTCTGCTCTGCACTGATTTGTCTGATCGAACTGGGACAGCTTCCGGCCTGGATGGTTATCGTTATCATCAGCCGTGAGTTTATCATCAGCGGTTTTCGGCTGGTGGCTTCCGACAACGGTGTTGTTATCGCGGCCAGCTATTGGGGAAAGTTTAAAACCACCTTTCAGATGATCGCGGTGATTCTGCTGATTCTGGATATTCCGGCACTCCGTCTGGTGACAACGCTGTGTGTATGGGTCGCTCTGGCGCTGACCATCATTTCGCTGGTGGATTATATTGCAAAAAACTATAAAATACTTACGGAAGGAAGCATGTAATACATGGTAGTTGAATTAGTTTCTGTGGGAACTGAGCTTTTGCTTGGAAATATTGTGAATACCAATGCCCGTTATCTGTCGGAGAAGTTCGCGATGCTGGGCCTGTCCGTATACTATCAGACCACTGTGGGAGACAATCGGGAGCGGATGACAGAGGTGATCCGCACTGCCCTGAACCGTGCGGACGTGGTGGTATTAAACGGCGGCCTGGGACCGACCGAAGATGATATCACGAAGGATGTCTGCGCGGAACTGATGGGTGCAGAGCTGAAGGAGGATCCCCAGGTGCGGGCGCATCTGGAGGACTGGTATCGCCAGAGAAATAAGAAGGATGTTCCGGACAGCAACTGGAGACAGGCACTGGTGCCGGAAGGCGCGGTGGTGTTCCCTAATACCAACGGAACCGCACCCGGTCTTGCACTGGAGAAGAACGGAAAAACAGCGATTCTCCTTCCGGGACCGCCGAATGAGCTGTATCCCATGGTGGAAGAACAGGTCTGCCCGTATTTCCAGAAACGTCAGTCGGAGGTAATCTATTCTCAGATGGTTAAGATCTGCGGCTACGGGGAAAGCAAAGTGGAAGAGATGCTTCTGGATCTGATTGACCATCAGACCAACCCGACCCTGGCGACCTACGCGAAGACAAAAGAGGTTCATCTGCGCGTGACGGCTCGTGCAAAGAGCGAAGAAGAAGCAAAGAAGCTGTTAAAGCCGGTGATTAAGGAGATTAAGAAACGCTTTGGCAATGCGGTTTATACTACCAATGAGAAGGATACTCTGGAATCTGTGGTGGTGGATTTGCTGAAAAAATATGATCTTACGGTTACCACGGCAGAGTCCTGCACCGGTGGTCTGGTGGCAGCCCGTCTGGTCAACGTACCGGGAGCATCCGAGGTTTTCCGTGAGGGCTTTGTGACCTATTCCAATAAAGCGAAGAAGAAATATCTGGACGTGAGCAAATCCACGCTGCGCAAGTATGGTCCGGTCAGTGAGCAGACTGCCAAGGAGATGGCGACCGGCGGCGTCTTTGCCACCGATGCGGATGCCTGTGTGGCCGTGACAGGGCTTGCCGGTCCGGATGGCGGTACGGAAGATAAGCCAGTTGGACTGGTCTATATTGCCTGCTATATGAAGGACAGTGTAAAAGTGGAAGAATACCGTTTTAAGGGCAATCGGGAAAAGATTCGGGAGCAGGCGACGGTTCAGGCGCTGGATTTACTGCGCCGTTCTATTATAAAGAATTATAAAAAAGACTGATATGCGCTGGTACAGACATCTCTACATGGGAGAAAAAGCAAAAAAGAATCGATTTTCCATCCTTCAGAAGCTTCGTAACGGGAAGCTGCAGCCGGGAGTTCACGTGATCGTGCCTGCTTCCGGAGAACGGAATCTGCTGGATATTCTTCCGTCTTATGTGCTTTTGCAGGATCATTATAAAAGCCAGGAGGAACTTCTGATTCTGGGTGTCGGCGCGGATTATTTTGAGGCGCTGGAGGTTGCCGGTAAGATTGTTCATGACATCTACCGTATCACCGGCGGCTTTGAACTGAAGGATTTTCTGGAAAAGAATGGGCAGAGGTGAATAGCTTGCTCCATATACTGTTAATCATATTAAAGATCATCGGAATCCTGATGCTGGTATTGCTGGGTGTGGTTCTTCTCCTTCTTCTGTCAGTGCTTCTGGTCCCTATCAGATATCGGGGGGAAGCCTCATTTCATGGGAACATAAGCGGGCGTCTGAAGATCACCTGGCTTCTTCATATTCTGTCGCTGCAGATTTCCTATGAGGGATCATCGGACTTCGCGGTTCGCGTGTTCGGCAAGAGAATTTTGTCCCAACATTTCGGTGAGGAGGAAGGCGGAGAAGAAGAGGATGTTCCGGATTTTTCTGATAGGAAAGAGGATGAGGATGGGAAAGAGGTCATTCTTTCCGCGCAGGAGATAACTCCGGAGCCGGCAGATGCAGAGCCGGAGAAGAAGCAGCATCCTGCGGAACCGGAGACAAAGAAGGAAACTGATACTGCCGAACCGGCGGGGAGAACACGGAAAAGCAGTTTAGACGACGAAACAGTGTCCAGGAAACAACCGGCTTCGGAAGGAAGGTTCCGGGAAGGGAAGGGAAAGCTGGAAAAGGTCTGCGAGCTGTATCAGCAGGCACAGGAGTTTCTGGCACAGGAGTCTAATCAGAAAACATTTCGGCTGGTGAAACGGCAGCTTGGCAGACTTCTTCACCATCTTGCGCCAAAGAGGCTGAGAGGAGAAGTAACGCTTGGATTAGAGGATCCCTATACCATGGGACAGATTGTCAGTGTGGCCGCGTTGCTTTATCCGGTCATCCGGGATCGGATTCGGTTTACGCCTGTATTTGGGGAGAAGGTGCTGGACGGAGAAGTGTCGCTGCGTGGCCGAATCCGTGTCGGGACATTACTGTGGATTGGGATACGCGTATTGCTGGATAATAATTTCCGCAAACTTTTGAGAAAAATTCTGAACCGAGGAGGAAAATAAGATGGCAGATAATCAATTTGCATCCACCGTGGACGCATTGTTTCAGGGAATGGATCGTTTCATAACAACCAAAACTGTGGTGGGTGAGGCAGTCAGAATCGACAATACCATCATCCTTCCTCTGGTTGATGTGACCTGCGGCATGGCAGCCGGAGCGTTTAATCAGACATCGAAAAATAACGGGGCCGGCGGTATGAGCGCCAAGATGACTCCCAGTGCCATTCTGGTGATTCAGGATGGTGTGACCAAGCTGGTGAATATCAAGCATCAGGATGCCATGACTAAGATTATTGATATGGTTCCGGACATTGTGAACCGTTTTACCGGCGGCAAAAAAGATATTTCCGGAGAAGCGATGGCCAAGGCTGAGGAGATGGCTGAGGCGTATGCTGAAGCAGATGCTGTGGTTGAGACGGAAAAAATGGAGAAATAATACGCTGGATATGAACATAACCTGCCGGTTCTCGAAATAGCCGGTCAGGTTATTTTTATTCCAGTTTCGCATAAAATATAGCAGAGTCTGTTTCTCTGAAGGAGAAAACCATGAAACGTTTGTGCGGGTTGATTCTTTTCTCCGTGGGAATCGGCATGACAGTGATTCTTATCTTCCCCAAGAGCTTTTTCTGGGTCTGTATTACGATCACGCTGCTTGTCATCGGATACCACCTGTTCTGTAACTAAAAAATCCCCGGACAACCTGTCCGGGGATTTTGTCACAATCGATTAGGCTCTTTCAACTAAACCGGATCTTAAGCAAGAAGTACAAACATACATCTTCTGAGCTCCGCCATTTGTTTTAACCTTTACAGACTTCACGTTTGCTTTCCACATTTTGTTGGATCTTCTATGTGAGTGACTTACTGCGTTACCGAAGTGAGCAGCCTTTTCACAGATTGCACATTTAGCCATCGTAGCACCTCCTTAACCGATCATTGGACTTCCTATTAAAAATCCATAACGAGGATATAATAACAGAAACTCGGAAAATTTGCAAGAGAAAAATGAAAAATTCTTTTCTTTTCTCCAATATTTTTGTCTTTCCTGTTTCCTTTTTACAGGAAATACTGTATAATAACCACGTAAACATAGAAATAAACAAAGAAACGGAGGCTGTCATACTATGAAAGGTCGTATTAACAATAAATTGGGTTCGATCCAGATCGATCCGGAAGTCATTGCGATGTATGCCGGAACGACAGCAGTAGAATGTTTTGGAATTGTAGGAATGGCTGCAGTCAGTATGAAGGACGGACTGGTAAAGCTGTTAAAGAGAGAAAGCCTGACCCACGGTATCAACGTTTCCATTCGGGATAATGCCATCACTCTTGACTTCCACGTGATTGTATCTTACGGTGTCAGCATTTCCACAGTTGCGGATAACCTGATTGAAAGTGTAAAGTATAAGGTGGAAGAATTTACCGGCATGACAGTGGAGAAGATTAACATCTTCGTCGAAGGCGTAAGAGTGATAGATTAAGGAGGAAAACCCTGTGGGTATGAACTATATTGACGCCGGAATGCTGAAACAGGCATTTCTGGCAGGAGCGAAGGGCTTAGAGGCCAACAAAGAGTGGATCAATGAACTGAATGTATTTCCGGTGCCGGACGGTGACACGGGAACGAATATGACAATGACAATTCTTGCTGCCGCCAGAGAAGTAGCTGCGCTGGAGAATCCGACCATGGAATCCCTGGCTAAGGCGATTTCTTCCGGCTCCCTGCGTGGTGCCAGAGGTAATTCCGGTGTGATTCTGTCGCAGCTGTTCCGCGGATTTACCAAAGAGATCAAGACGGTGGATGTTATTACTGTCACTACACTGGCGAATGCGTTAAACCGTGCAGCTGAGACTGCATATAAGGCGGTTATGAAGCCGAAAGAGGGGACGATTCTGACCGTAGCCAGAGGTATGGCGGAGAAGGCGTCCGAGCTGGCTTCTCAGACGGAGGATATCGTCGATTTTGTACAGGCGGTGATTTCTCATGGCGATTACGTACTAAGCCAGACGCCGGAGATGCTTCCAATTCTGAAGGAAGCTGGCGTGGTCGATTCCGGCGGCCAGGGACTGATGCAGGTGTTAAAAGGAGCGCTGGACGGTCTGCTGGGGAAAGAAACGGATTTTGCGGCGGTAGAAGGAGCAAAGCCGTCTTCGGCTCCGGTATCCGGTGCAGCGGCTGCGGAAGAATATGACATCCGTTATGGCTACTGCACGGAGTTTATTATCAACGTGGAGAAGGAATACAACGAGAAGACGGAGAAGGAATTCAAGGCTTATCTGGAGTCCATCGGTGATTCCATCGTAGTTGTATCGGATGACGATATTGTGAAAGTACATGTTCACACCAACGATCCCGGTCTTGCCATTCAGAAGGCCCTGACTTATGGTTCCCTCTCCCGGATGAAGATCGACAACATGCGGGAAGAGCATCAGGAGAAGGTAATCCGTGAGGCGGAGAAACAGGCGGCAGAGCAGAAGACTGCGCCGAAGAAAGAAGCGGGACCGAGAAAGCCCTTTGGATTCATTGCGGTATCCATCGGCGAGGGCATGTCCGAGATCTTTCAGGGTATCGGAGCCGATTACTTAATTGAGGGCGGACAGACCATGAACCCCAGCACGGAGGACATGCTGAATGCCATTGACTGTGTCAATGCGGACACCATTTTTATTTTGCCCAACAATAAGAATATCATTCTTGCTGCGGAACAGGCGAAGTCCCTGGTAAAGGATAAGACCATCGAGGTTGTTCCGTCAAAGACCGTACCGCAGGGAATTACCGCACTGATTAATTTTGCGCCGGATCTTTCTGCGGCGGAGAATCTGGCCCAGATGCAGGAGGAGATGGGCAGGGTGAAGACCGGACAGATTACTTATGCCGTGCGTAATACTACGATTGACGGTATGGAGATTTCCGAGGGCGATATTATGGGTATCGGTGATCACGGCATGCTGGCTGTTGAGAAGACGGTGGAGAAGGCGACCCTGGCCACACTGCGGGCAATGATTGATGAAGAGGCGGAGCTGGTGACCATCTATTACGGAGAGGATGTCAGTGAGGAAGAAGCTGATGCATTGTGTGAGAAGGCCAGAGAAGAATTCGACAGCTGTGAGATTGAGTGCCACAGCGGAGGTCAGCCGATTTACTATTACATGATTTCTGTGGAATAGACGAAATAAGAGGATAGAAGGCAGAACGGCAGAGGAAGGAGGAGTCCGACCCCTGCCGTTTTTTCGGAGGAGTAAACATGGAAGCTGCATCAATCACGACAGTAAAGGGGATTGGAGAGAAGACGGCGAAGCTGTTCGCACGTCTGGGCGTGGAGACGGTGGAGGATCTGCTTCACTATTATCCCAGGGCTTACGATACCTTTCTGGAACCCAAGCCGGTTTCCGGTCTGAAGGAGGATGCCATGGAAGCGGTGGAGGGAATCCTCTCCAAAACGGCGGATGTGGTCAAATACGGCCATCTTCAGGTAACTACGACAGCGGTAAAGGACATCACGGGTTCCCTCACTCTCACATGGTACAATATGCCGTACCTGCGCGGAACCCTAAAGGCAGGAGAGAAGTTTATCTTCCGCGGCCGTGTCGTAAAGAAGAGGGGGCGCCTGACCATGGAGCAGCCGGAGATCTACCGGCCTGAGACGTATGCGGCCCTGGTTCATTCCATGCAGCCCATCTATGGACAGACCAAAGGTCTGGGCAACAAGACAATCGCGAAGGCGGTGGCCGAGGCATTAAGCCACCGGGAGATGGAACGGGAATACCTGCCCTGTGGACTGCGGGAGAAATACCAGCTTTCGGAATATAACTATGCTCTGGAACACATTCATTTCCCAAAGGATGAGGCAGAGCTGCTTTTTTCCAGAAAACGACTGGTTTTTGATGAGTTTTTCATGTTCCTGCTGTCGGTACGTTTATTGAAAGATAAAAAAGAGGATAAAAAAAGTATGTATCCCTTTCAGATTTCCGACCGGATACGGGAGGTGGAGCAGAAGCTTCCCTATGCCCTGACCGGGGCTCAGCAAAGGGTACTTCATGAGGTCTATGAGGATCTGTCCGGAGGTCATATCATGAACCGGCTGATCCAGGGAGATGTGGGTTCGGGCAAGACGATTATCGCCGTTCTGGCACTTCTGCAGGCGGCGCAGAACGGGTATCAGGGAGCGCTGATGGTGCCGACGGAGGTGCTGGCAAAGCAGCATTTTGAGTCGATAACGGAGCTTCTGGCTGCCCGGGAGCTGCCGGTAACGCCGGTTCTGTTGACCGGCTCCATGACAGCAAAGGAAAAACGTCTGGCATATGAGAAGATTGAGCGCCATGAGGCGGATATCATCATCGGAACCCATGCCCTGATCCAGGAGAAGGTAGTCTATGATAAGCTGGCGCTGGTGATTACTGATGAACAGCACCGCTTTGGAGTGGGACAGCGGGAGCTTCTGGGGAAAAAGGGCGAGGAGCCCCATGTGCTGGTGATGAGCGCCACCCCGATCCCCAGGACCCTGGCGATCATTCTTTATGGGGATCTGGATATTTCCATTATTAATGAGCTTCCGGTGGGACGAAAGCCCATCAAAAACTGTGTGGTGGGTCGGGATTACCGGGACAATGCATACCGTTTTATTGAAAAAGAGGTACAGGCCGGACGCCAGGCGTACGTGATCTGTCCTATGGTGGAGCCCAGCGAGATGCTGGAAGCAGAAAATGTCATAGATTATACGAAACTGCTGCGGGAGAAGCTGCCTGCTTCTGTTCGGGTGGAATACCTGCACGGCAAGATGAAGGCAAAGGAGAAGAACCGGCTGATGGAAGAATTTGCCTCCGGCGCGATTCAGGTTCTGGTTTCCACGACCGTGATTGAGGTGGGAATCAATGTGCCCAATGCCACGGTGATGATGATTGAAAATGCAGAGCGGTTCGGACTGGCACAGCTCCATCAGCTGCGGGGCAGAGTGGGCCGCGGGAAGGAGCAGTCCTACTGTATTATGATTAACTGTTCCGGGGAAGAGGATGCCGGAAAAAGGCTTGAAATCATGAACCGATCCAATGATGGCTTTTATATCGCGTCAGAGGATTTAAAACTGCGGGGGCCGGGGGATATCTTCGGTATCCGTCAGAGCGGAGAACTGGAATTTAAGCTGGCGGACATTTTTACGGATGCAGATCTTTTAAAACAGGTATCCGAAGAAGTAAAGAAACTGATGGATGGGGATCCTCTGCTTCAAAAAGAGGAGAATCAGGAACTGAAACGGAAGCTGGATCTCTATCTGGAACAAAGCTATGACAGAATCAATCTGTAACGGGAGGAGAAAGAAATGCTGAGGATTCGACCATATAAACCGGCAGATGCAGAAAGTCTGCTGTCCTGGCTGCAGGAAGAGCGAACCGTTGCGTACTGGAAGGCGAATCGCTTCACCTGGCCGGTAACCATGGAACAGTTGGAGCAGTATTATCACGACTTCGAGAAGGATGGAAATGCGGCAGCCTTTACCGCACTGGACGAACAGGGGAAGGCAGCCGGTCATTTCTCCCTTCGCCGCATAGACTGGGAGGAGAACCGGGCCCATATGGGCTTTATCATCGTGGATCCTGCGAGCCGTGGACGGGGCTACGGCCGCCAGATGGTGCATCAGGCACTCCAATATGCCTTTTCCATCCTGGGACTTTCCGCCATAACCCTTGGGGTATACGACTGCAATGAACCGGCCAGGCACCTCTATGAGTCAGAAGGCTTCCGGCAGATCTGCAGGCCGGGCTTTGAGCCATTTCAGACGGTATTCCATGGGGAGACATGGAACTACTATTATATGGAAGCAGAAACCAGAGGCGGCAGTGCGGGATAATCAAAAAAATTCATTGCAGAGAATTCGGAGGTTCTTGGTTCTCAACAGGCGAATAGAATGAGGCGAAATTGGTATCTCAAATACCAATTTCGATGGCACCTGAGGCGTGGAATTCTTCAGAATTACACGCCGAATTGCCATGAACCTCATTCTATTCGCCTGTTGAAAACCGTAGAACCTCCCATTCGCTGCACTGGAATTCTTTTGATTATCCCGCACTGCCGCCTCTGGTTTCTGCGTCCGGTTTCGACATATCCGGTTTCGACAATATTAAACCAATGTTTTAAAATACTGATACCCATCCGCCTGTTCGTTATATCTGCGAATCAGGTTCTGAATCTTGGCGGTTGGTGTCAGGGCATTCTCCAGAGATACGTTATGGTTTAAGGAATTGATGATAGCGGCAATGAACTTGCTCATGTCCGCCTCCACGTACCATTCCCGTTTTAACAGCTCCGGATCCCGGTAGTTCAAGTTGGTTGTGATGACACAGTCAAGGTAGCCCTTGGCATAGAATTCATCGAATTTCTCAAAGCCGTTGGTGAACAGTCCGAAGGTGGTGCAGACGATGACGCGGTCTGCTTTTCTGTCTTTTAAGGCCTTGGCGGTATCCAGCATACTGTCGCCGGAGGAAATCATATCGTCAATAATCAGCACGGTTTTTCCTTCCACAGAAGAACCAAGGAACTCATGGGCAACGATTGGGTTGCGTCCATTTACCACACGGGAATAGTCACGGCGTTTGTAGAACATACCCATATCAACGCCTAAGTTATTGGCCAGATAGACCGCACGGGACATAGCTCCTTCGTCCGGGCTGATGACCATCAGATGGTCTTTATCAATCTTTAAAGTTTTGTCATGATTGAACAGAGCTTTGATAAACTGGTAGGTGGGCATGAAATTATCAAAGCCGCTTAACGGGATCGCATTCTGAACTCTGGGGTCATGAGCATCAAAAGTAATGATGTTGCTGACTCCCATGTGGATCAGCTCCTCCAGCATCATTGCACAGTCCAGGGATTCCCGACTGGTACGTTTGTGCTGTCTGCCTTCATATAAGAAGGGCATAATAACATTGACACGATGTGCGGTGGATACCGTAGCGCCGATGATACGCTTTAAATCCTGAAAGTGATCATCCGGAGACATGTGGTTGGTAAAACCGTTCATCTTATAAGTCAGGCTGTAATTGGTTACATCAACCATGGCATAGATGTCAGTACCGCGTACGGACTCACGAACAACGCCTTTTGCTTCGCCGCTGCCGAAACGTGGACAGGCACAGTCTAACAGATAGGAATCGGCATCATAACCGCGAAACTGTAAATTCTCCTGTCTTTTCTTTAATACTTCGATATCATTCCGGCGGAAATTGATGATATGCTCATTCACCTTTGCCGCCAGATCCTTACAGCTTTCCAATGCTGCAATCTTGAGTGGTGCCACCGGAAGGGTGTCATTAAAAACGTAATCGTTTGACATGATTAGCTCCTCCAAAGGGACAGATTTCTTCTGTCTGCTGTATTTTTGCCGCAAATAACCAGCGTACAGTCCTTTTATACCATTTTCCGACAAGCATCGTCAATAGAAAAAGAAGAAGTTTTGTGAAAAAGACATAACTTTACAAAAAACAGGATTATTGTTATGATAAAAGCAGAGAAAGAAAGGCAGAGAAAAACATGAAAACAAAAGGACATCTGATCCGGACGGTGGATCCGGGATCGATCGGCGAAGCACTGGAGCTGGAGCCGGGCGATCTGCTTCTGACCATTGACGGAGAGGAAATTGAAGATATTTTTGATTACGAATATAAGATTAACAGTGAAGCGATCACAGTGCTTGTGAAGAAGAAAAACGGAGAAGAATGGGAACTGGAGATTGAGAACCAGTACGAGGATCTGGGACTTACTTTTGAAAATGGCCTGATGAGCGATTACCGCTCCTGCCGGAACAAGTGTATCTTCTGCTTTATTGACCAGATGCCGCCGGGGATGCGGGAAACCCTGTATTTTAAAGATGATGATTCTCGTCTTTCCTTTTTACAGGGAAATTATATTACGCTGACCAACATGAAAGAGCATGATGTGGAGCGGATCATTCAGTTTAAATTGGCCCCCATCAATATCTCTGTACAGACAACGAATCCGGAGCTGCGCTGTAAGATGCTGAACAACCGGTTTGCCGGGGAGGCGTTGAAACTGATCAATCGGTTCTATGAAGCAGAGATTCCCATGAACGGCCAGATTGTGCTCTGCAAGGGTATCAATGACGGAGAGGAGCTGGACCGTTCCATCCGGGATCTGTCCGCTTACGCGCCCTGTATGGAGAGCGTATCGGTGGTGCCGGTGGGCCTGTCTAAATACAGGGAAGGCTTATACCCGCTGGAACCTTTTACGAAAGAGGATGCGGAGCAGACCATTGACCTGATTGAGAACTGGCAGAAAAAGATCTATGCGGAGCACGGAATTCATTTTATCCATGCCAGCGATGAATTCTATATGCTGGCGGAACGCCCGCTGCCGGAAGCGGAACGGTACGACGGATATCTTCAGCTGGAAAACGGTGTCGGCATGATCCGGCTTCTGACAGAAGAAGTAGCGGAAGAACTGGAAAACCTTGCCGATGACGGAGAGGAAGAGGAGCTTTCCATTGCTACCGGACTTCTGGCGTATCCTTATATTAAGAGCTTTGCAAATCAGGTGGCGGAACGCTGTCCGGGTCGGAGGATCCATGTTTATCCCATTGAGAACCGTTTTTTTGGAACGATGATTACGGTGGCAGGTCTGATTACCGGACAGGATCTGATGGATCAGCTGAAGGGGAAACCGCTGGGGTCCCGTCTTCTGTTGCCCTGTGCCATGTTCCGCAGCGGGGAAGAGGTTTTTCTGGACGATGTGACGCGGTCTGACGTACAAAATGCTTTACAAGTGCGGGTGGATATTGTAAAATCAAGCGGACATGACTTGGTGGAAGCGCTTCTGCATCCGGTGGAGAAAGATAGTGCGGCGCACGGAGCATATGAACTGAAGGCGCTGAACTGAACGGAGCCGGTTAAAGTAAGATTTAGATAACGGAGGAAATAGATCATATGAATAAGAAGAAACCAGTGGTTGCCGTGGTTGGACGTCCCAATGTGGGAAAATCCACCCTGTTTAATGTTCTGGCCGGCGACACGATTTCCATCGTGAAGGATACTCCGGGAGTAACCCGGGATCGTATCTATGCGGATTGTACCTGGCTGGATAAGGCCTTTACCCTGATCGATACCGGCGGTATTGAGCCGGATTCTAAGGATGTGATTCTGTCACAGATGCGGGAACAGGCGGAGATCGCCATCGCAACTGCCGACGTGATTATTTTCCTGGTGGATGTGAGACAGGGAATGACGGATTCTGATTCCAAGGTGGCCGATATGCTGCGTAAGTCCGGCAAGCCGGTGGTACTGGCGGTCAATAAGGTGGACAGTATTGCCAAATTCGGCAACGATATTTATGAATTTTACAATCTGGGAATCGGAGATCCGATTGCGGTTTCTGCCTCGTCCCGTCTGGGCTTAGGGGAGCTGCTGGATGCGGTAGTAGCCCATTTCCCGGAAGGAAGCGGAGCGGAAGAGGAGGATGACCGCCCACGGATTGCCATCGTCGGAAAGCCGAATGTGGGAAAATCTTCCATTATTAATAAGCTGCTGGGAGAGAACCGTGTAATTGTGTCTGACATCGCCGGTACGACCCGGGATGCGGTGGATACAGAGATCGTTCACAATGGAACAGAGTATGTGTTTATTGATACGGCCGGTCTTCGAAGAAAGAACAAGATCAAAGAAGAGCTGGAGCGTTACAGCATTATCCGTACCGTGACAGCGGTGGAACGGGCTGATGTGGTTCTGGTGGTGATCGATGCCAAGGAAGGTGTGACCGAGCAGGATGCCAAGATCGCCGGTATTGCTCATGAGCGGGGCAAAGGTATCATCATTGTGGTAAATAAATGGGATGCCATTGAGAAAAATGATAAAACCATTTATGAGTATACCAATAAGATTAAGACAACGCTGTCCTTTATTCCGTATGCGGAATATATCTTTGTTTCTGCATTGACAGGACAGCGGATGAATAAATTATATGAGCTGATTGATATGGTACGGGAAAACCAGACGCTGCGTATCGCCACCGGCGTGCTCAATGAGATCATGGCTGAGGCTGTGGCACTGCAGCAGCCGCCGTCGGACAAGGGAAGACGGCTGAAGCTCTACTATATTACCCAGGTAGCAGTGAAACCGCCGACCTTTGTTATTTTTGTGAATGATAAGGAGCTGATGCATTTCTCCTATACCAGATATCTGGAAAATAAGATTCGGGATGCATTTGGATTTCGCGGTACTTCCCTCAAGTTTTTAATTCGGGAGCGGAAGGGAAAGGAGCAGTAGGTGGAGCGTGTTCTTTGTCTTGGAATAGGGTATTTGTTTGGTTTGATTCAGTCCGGCTATCTGTACGGAAAAACAAAATATATGGATATTCGCCAGCACGGAAGCGGTAATGCCGGTTCCACCAATGTGCTGCGTGTGATGGGCGTCAAGGCGGCGCTGATTGTATTTCTCGGCGACTTCTTTAAAGCGGTGCTTGCCATGACGCTGGTCCGGATTCTGTTCCGGGGCAGCGTCATGGGAACCGATCTGCTGGCGATGTATGCGGGCCTTGGCGTCACTCTGGGCCATAATTTTCCCTGCTATCTTCATTTTAAGGGGGGTAAGGGAATTGCTTCCATGGCCGGGATTCTGACCGCCATGGATTTTCGGATCATGGCGGTTTGTCTTGTGATCTTTGCCGGCACCGTGGCTATGACAAGATTCGTCTCGCTGGGCTCGATTCTGGTATCGATTGCTTTCTGTTCACTGCTGATCTATTTCGGAAGTCAGGGGAGCTATGCGGTGGCAGTGGAATGTCTTCCGGAACTTTATGGTCTGGGAATTGTTCTGATGTGTATGGCCATCTGGCGTCACCGTGCCAATATTAAACGGCTTCTTTCGGGAACCGAAAATAAGATTGGACTGAAAAAGTCCTGATTGAAAAAACCTTGATTTGAGTAAAGGAGAGTATCAGAATGACATCCATTGGTATTATCGGTGCGGGAACCTGGGGAACTGCGCTTGCAATTCTTCTGTCTCATAACGGACATGAGGTGACCATCTGGTCTGCTCTGCCAGAAGAGATTGAAGAACTTGCACGGACCCGTAAACATAAAAACCTTCCGGAGGCGGAGATTCCGGAGGAGATCCGTCTGACGGCGGATTTAAAGAGCGCCATGGCGGAAAAGGATATTCTGGTAATGGCCGTTCCGTCAGTTTATGTGCGCTCCACAGCGTCCAGAATGCGGGAATTTCTCCGTTACGGTCAGATCGTGATTAACGTGGCTAAGGGAATCGAGGAGGCCACCCTGATGACCCTGTCCCAGGTGATTGAGGAAGAGCTTCCCAATGCGGAAGTGGCGGTGCTGTCTGGCCCCAGCCATGCCGAGGAGGTCAGCCGGGGGCTGCCGACCACCTGTGTGGCCGGTACCCACCGGAGAAAAACAGCAGAATATATCCAGTCCGTATTTATGAGCCCGGTGTTCCGAGTTTACACCAGCCCGGATATGCTGGGAATCGAGGTGGGAGCTGCCTTAAAGAATGTGATTGCGCTGGCTGCGGGAATTGCGGATGGCCTTGGCTATGGAGATAATACGAAAGCGGCGCTGATTACCAGAGGGATCGCGGAGATTACCCGTCTTGGCGTGAAGATGGGCGGAAAGGAGCAGACCTTTGCGGGCCTGACCGGAATCGGTGATTTGATTGTGACCTGCGCCAGCATGCACAGCCGGAACCGACGGGCCGGAATTCTCATTGGAAAAGGCTATTCCATGGAAGAGGCTATGAAGGAAGTAAAAATGGTGGTGGAGGGTGTCTATTCTGCCAAAGCTGGTCTGATGCTTGCAGAAAAATACGGTTGTGATATGCCGATTATCGGGCAGGTGAACCGCGTCCTGTTTGATGGGCAGCCGGCGAAAGATGCGGTGGCTGACCTGATGCTGCGCGATAAAAGGATTGAAAGCAGCCTTCTTCCCTGGGAAGCATGAGATAGAATTATAGACAGAATAGTAGGGAAAATGAAAGAGAAAATCTGAAATTGTCTTTTTGAGAGCATCATACGTCCGCAAACAAAATACAAACAGAGCGTTTTTGTAGTCTATAATCTTAGGAAATAGAAGATATAACCTTTGGTTATGGAAAAAGCGGAAATCCTTTGAAAATGTAATTATTTCAGGGGATTTCCGCTTTTTTCGGGGGTTTTTATATTGACTTTTTGCGGCCTTTTATCTATAATTGCGTACATCAAAAGGTTGGAGGTTCTCATCACAGAGGATGAAGAAACAGGGCTTTCGGCCTTTAAGAAAATGGAGGAGATAGTTATGAAAAAAAGAATGTTAAGTTTAGGCTTAGCCGTTATGATGGCAGCTTCTTTAACTGCCTGCGGCGGCTCCAAGACTGCAGAGACTCAGGCAGCAGCAGAGGGTGAGACTGCAGCAGCTGAGGCAGCAGATGGCGCAACCTTTAAGATTGGCGGTATCGGACCGATTACCGGACCGGCAGCTGCTTATGGTATTGCAGTAAAGAATGGTATGGAGCTTGCAATTAAGGAGATCAATGAGGCCGGCGGTATCAACGGTGTTCAGATCGAATATAATTTCCAGGATGATGAGCATGATCCGGAGAAAGCAATCAACGCATACAATACCTTAAAAGACTGGGGTATGCAGATGCTTCTCGGTACTGTTACTTCCAAACCGTGTATCGCTGTCGGAGCTGAGACACAGGCTGACAATATGTTCCAGATTACTCCGTCCGGTTCTGCAGTAGAGTGTGTATCCGGTGATAATGCATTCCGTGTATGCTTCTCTGATCCGGATCAGGGTAAGGCATCTGCACAGTATATTGGTGAGAACAAACTGGCAACCAAGGTTGCTATTATCTATGACAGCTCCACAGAGTATTCAGATGGTATCCGCGAGTCCTTCGTTGCAGAAGCTGCAAACCAGGGTATCGAGGTAGTTGCCAGCGAGGCATTTACTGCTGACAGCAACACTGATTTCTCCGTACAGCTGGACAAGGCAAAAGAATCCGGCGCTGAACTGGTATTCCTTCCGATTTACTATCAGGAGGCATCCGTTATCTTAAAACAGGCTGCGGATAAGGATTTCAGCCCGATCTTCTTTGGTTGTGACGGTATGGACGGTATCTTAAGTGTTGAGAACTTTGATACTTCCTTAGCAGAAGGCTTAATGCTCTTAACTCCGTTCTCTGTAGATGAGGAAGGCAGCAAGGATTTCGTAGAAGCTTACAGAGCAGCTTATAACGAGGAGCCGCTTCAGTTCTCAGCAGGTGCATACGACGGTATGTACGCAATCAAGGCAGCTGTTGAGCAGGCAGGCGTTACCCCGGATATGAGCGTATCTGATATCTGTGATGCGATGAAGACTGCTATGACTGAGATTTCCATTGATGGTTTAACCGGTACCGGAATGACCTGGAATGCAGCCGGTGAGCCGGATAAGGCCCCGAAGGCTGTAAAGATTGAGAATGGCGCATACGTAATGCAGTAACATTTTCATTAGCCCTTACTGGAAGAGGGTTGTCTGAGGACAACCCTCTTTTTCAACATTTTCAACATATTCCGATAAAGAGGTAGGTGCACCAATATGAGTTTTCTTTCTTATTTGATCAACGGTATCAGTCTGGGGAGCGTGTACGCAATTATCGCTCTTGGGTATACCATGGTGTATGGTATTGCCAAGATGCTGAATTTTGCCCACGGCGATATTATTATGGTCGGCGGATTTACCGTATTTACTATTGTAAGTACGCTGGGAGGCTCTCCTGTCGTCGGCATTCTGGCAGCTGTTGTGGTCTGCACTGTTCTGGGCGTTACCATTGAGAAGGTTGCATACCGCCCCTTACGAGGTGCGTCCCCGTTGGCCGTACTTATCACTGCCATCGGTGTCAGCTATCTGCTGCAGAACATCGCACTGCTGGTATTTGGTTCCAACGCAAGACAGTTTACTTCGGTTGTTACCGTGCCGGCATTAAAACTGGCAGATGGGCAGCTGTCCATCTCCGGTGTTACTCTGGTTACGATCGCCAGCTGCATCGTAATTATGGTTGCTTTGACAACTTTTATTAATAAGACGAAGATCGGTCAGGCCATGCTGGCTGTATCCGAGGATAAGGGTGCTGCAACCCTGATGGGAATCAATGTGAACGGAACCATTGCGATTACTTTTGCCATCGGTTCTGCTCTGGCTGCCATCGCCGGTGTGCTTCTCTGCTCCGCTTATCCGTCTCTTTCTCCTTATACCGGCTCCATGCCTGGCATTAAGGCATTTGTGGCCGCTGTATTCGGCGGTATCGGTTCCATCCCGGGAGCCATGATTGGAGGCATCTTACTGGGAATTATTGAAAACCTGGCCAAGGCGTATATTTCCTCCCAGCTTTCGGATGCCATCGTATTCTCTGTTTTGATTATTGTGCTTCTGGTACGCCCGACCGGCATCCTCGGCAAGAAGATTAACGAGAAAGTGTAGGTGCGTGAAGATGAAAGCTTATAAGAAAAAAATATTCGTACAGGATTTGATTACATATGCCATCGTGATCGCCTGCTTTCTTCTGATTCAGGTTCTGATTGCCACCGGCAACATCAACAGTTTATTAAAGGGTATTTTAGTACCCATCTGCACCTATGTGATTCTGGCGGTTTCGCTGAACTTAACCGTTGGTATTCTGGGAGAATTAAGCCTTGGTCATGCCGGCTTTATGTGTATCGGCGCGTTTTCCGGCGCATTCTTTAACCATGTGATGATGGAAGCGATTCCCAGCAATCAGGTCCGTTTCCTTCTGGCTTTGTTTATAGGTGCTGCGATGGCGGCTTTGTTCGGAATTCTGATTGGTATTCCGGTGCTTCGCTTGAAGGGCGACTATCTGGCCATCGTAACCCTGGCCTTCGGTGAGATCATTAAAAATGTAATTAATGTTCTTTATGTTGGTATGGATGCCAATGGAATTCACGTCTCCACCAAGGATGTGGCATCCTTAGGACTGGCAGAGGGCGGAAAGGTAATTATCAAAGGCGCCCAGGGTATCACCGGTACTCCGAAGACCTCTACCTTTACCATTGGTATTGTGTTAGTGCTTATTACGCTGTTTATCGTATTAAATATGATTCATTCCCGTACCGGACGTGCCATCATGGCAATCCGTGATAACCGGATTGCGGCGGAGTCGGTAGGTATCAATATTACAAAATATAAGCTGATGGCATTTTCAGTTTCCGCTGCTTTAGCCGGTGTGGCCGGCGTGTTATATGCCCATAATCTGGCGACGCTGGCGGCGACCCCCAAGAGCTTCGGCTACAATATGTCCATTATGATTCTTGTATTTGTTGTTCTGGGCGGTATCGGTAATATCCGCGGTTCTATCATCGCGGCGGTAGTCCTTACCCTTCTTCCGGAGATGCTGCGGAGCCTGAACAATTATCGTATGCTGATTTATGCGATTGTTCTGATTGCGATGATGCTTCTGACTGCAAGCCCGAAGGCAATTGAGATACGGGAGCGGATTATGGCATCATTGAAAAAAGGAAAAGCGAAAGAGGAGGCATAGATTATGGCAATGCTGGAAGTAAAAAATTTAAGTATTTCCTTTGGTGGTCTGAAGGCCGTGGATGACTTTAATATCACCATTGAAAAAGGCCAGCTCTATGGTCTCATTGGTCCGAATGGTGCCGGTAAAACAACCATCTTCAATCTGCTGACCGGTGTATATAAGCCGGACTGCGGAAAGATTCTTCTGGATGGAAAGAATATTACCGGTCATAAGACGACGGACATCAACAAGGCTGGAATTGCCAGAACCTTCCAGAATATCCGTCTGTTCAAGGATTTGAGTGTGCTGGACAATGTAAAGGTCGGTTTGCACAATCATCACAGCTACTCTACGTTAAGCGGTATTTTCCGCCTCCCGTCTTACTATAAGACGGAGAAAGAGATGGATGAGAGAGCGCTGGAACTGTTAAAGGTATTTGATCTGGAGAACGAGTTTGATTATAAAGCTTCCAACCTGCCTTATGGTAAGCAGAGAAAGCTGGAGATTGCCCGGGCTCTGGCGACGGATCCGAAGCTTTTGCTTCTGGATGAGCCGGCGGCAGGCATGAACCCCAACGAGACGGCGGAGTTGATGAATACCATCCGTTTTGTCCGTGATCATTTTGATATGACCATCCTTCTGATCGAGCACGATATGAAGCTGGTATCCGGTATCTGTGAAAAGCTGACCGTCTTAAATTTTGGTCATATGCTGGCAGAAGGTCCCACCAGTGAGGTATTGAATGATCCGCAGGTTATCGCGGCATATCTGGGAGAATAGGGGGGAGATTTCATATGGCAATGCTGGAAGTAAAAGATTTAAGTGTATATTATGGCGTGATTCAGGCGTTGAAGGGAATCTCGTTTGAGGTAGATGAGGGAGATGTTATCGCTCTGATTGGTGCCAACGGCGCTGGAAAGACCACGACCCTTCATACAATTACCGGTCTGATTCCGGCCAAGTCCGGCAAAATTATCTTTGAAGGTAAGGATATTACCCACATTCCCGGGTATAAGCTGGTATCCATGGGAATTGCCCATGTGCCGGAGGGACGCCGCGTCTTTGCGCAGTTAAGTGTCCTGCAGAACTTAAAGATGGGTGCTTATACCAGAAAGGATAAGCAGGAGATAGAGGAGACCATTCAGAAGGTTTATAAGCGCTTTCCCCGTCTGGAGGAACGGAAGAATCAGCTGGCGGGAACCTTATCCGGCGGTGAGCAGCAGATGCTGGCCATGGGCCGCGCTCTGATGTCCCATCCCAGACTGATCGTTATGGATGAGCCGTCCATGGGTCTTTCGCCGATCTATGTAAATGAGATCTTTGATATTATCAAGGAGATCAGTGCGGACGGAACCACGGTGCTTCTGGTAGAGCAGAATGCCAAAAAGGCACTTTCCATCGCCAATAAAGCATACGTTCTGGAGACAGGATCCATCGTACTGAAGGGTGATGCCAAGGAACTGATGAATAATGATCAGGTAAAGAAAGCTTACTTGAGTGAATAGACCTTAAGCCGGTTAGAACAAATTGACGGTAAATTTCTTGGAAATGAAAAAGAAATTTGCCGTCTTTTTTTGCTTGACAAAAAGGAAAAAAATTCCTATAATAATATCAGTAACAATTCCTATTATTGAGAGGAGAAATGAAGTGAAATGAAACACCTTCCAATGAGTGTTCGGGTTCCTATTGAACCGGATAATCCCTCGATTTGCAGGGATGAGTCCCTTTGTATTCAGTGTGGTCAGTGCCGGAATATCTGTACGGATTATATCGGGGTCCATGGTACCTACCGGCTGGAGGATACCGGGGATGTGGCTGTCTGCATCAACTGCGGCCAATGCGCTAATGTCTGTCCGGTGTCTTCCATTACGGAAAAGTATGAATATCAAGAGGTAAAGAAGGCCATCGCTGATCCGGATTCCATCGTTATTTTCAGTACCTCCCCGTCCGTTCGGATTGCGCTGGGAGAAGAATTTGATATGGAAGACGGCACCTTTGTCCAGGGTAAGATGGTTGCCCTTCTGCGGAAGCTGGGCGGCGATTATGTACTGGATACCAATTTTTCTGCTGATCTTACGATTCTGGAAGAAGCCAGCGAGTTGATTGAGCGCGTGACGAAGAAGACGGCTCCGCTTCCGCAGTTTACCAGCTGCTGTCCGTCCTGGGTGAAATACGCTGAAATCTATCATCCGGAGATTCTTCCCCACATCTCTTCTTCAAAGAGTCCGATTGGGATGCAGGGACCGACGATTAAGACGTATTTCGCGAAGAAGATGGGGCTGGATCCGAGAAAGATCGTCAACGTAGCTGTGACACCATGTACCGCGAAGAAGTTTGAGATCCGCAGGGAAGAGATGAATGCGGCTTCGAAGTATCTTGGTATCGAGGGTATGCGGGATATGGACTATGTCATCACCACCAGAGAGCTGGCAAAGTGGGCGAAGGAGGAGAAGATTGAATTTGCGTCTCTTCCGGAATCTGCTTATGATTCTCTGATGGGAGAAGCATCCGGTGCGGGAGTGATCTTCGGAAATACCGGAGGTGTGATGGAGGCTGCCCTTCGAACCGCTTATCAGTACATTACCGGTTCTCCGGCTCCGGAAGAATTCTATCAGCTTCAGCCGGTTCGCGGCATGGAATCTGTGAAGGAAGCCCAGGTGGCGATTGGTGATTTAAATGTCAGGGTTGCTGTCATTTACGGAACAAAAGCGGCATCCGAGTTTATAAAACAGTGGAAAGCCGGGAAGACTGATTATGTATTCGTGGAAGTTATGACCTGTCCGGGTGGCTGTATCGGCGGCGGCGGACAGCCGAAGGGGACGATGTTTAAAGGCGATGAGCTGAGGCAGAAGAGAATTTCCGGTCTTTATGCGCAGGATGAGAAGATGAAGCTCAGATGCAGCCATGAGAATCAGGAGATTCTGACTTTATACCAGGAATTTTACGGTCAGCCCTTAAGTGAGCTGGCGGAGAAGATGTTACATACTGTCTATACAGACAGAAGCAAAGAATTAGGAGGAACGAAGATGGAAAGATATCGTTGTACAATCTGTGGTTATATTCATGAGGGTCCGCTTCCAGAGGGCTTTACCTGCCCGATCTGCAAGCAGCCGGCTTCCATGTTTGAGAAGCTGGAGGAGCAGCCGGCAGAAAAGAATTCCGGAAATCCTTATGCCGGAACCAAGACGGAAAAGAACCTGATGGAGGCATTCGCAGGGGAGAGCCAGGCCAGAAATAAGTATACCTATTTCGCCAATATCGCATTAAGAGAAGGCTACGATCAGCTGGCAGAGATCTTCTTAAAGACCGCCCGCAATGAGCAGGAGCATGCCCGTGTATGGTTCCAGGAGCTGGGTCATCTTGGCACCACTGCACAGAACCTGGCTGCGGCTGCGAAGGGTGAGAATTATGAGTGGACCGATATGTATGCCCGCATGGCCAAGGATGCTGACGAAGAAGGCTTCCCGGAGCTGGCAGAGAAATTCCGTAAGGTCGGCGCCATCGAGAAGGCTCACGAGGAGCGTTATCTCGCTTTATTAAACAATGTGGAGATGAAGCAGGTATTCGAGAAGAGTGAAGAAGTGATGTGGGAGTGCCGTGTCTGCGGTCATCTGGTAGTCGGCAAGAAGGCACCGGAGGTTTGCCCGGTATGCTCCTTCTCCCAGAGCTACTTTGAAGTGAGAAAAGAGAATTATTAATTATCAGTGCCTTTCCGAAAATGGTTTCAAAACGGTAAAAAGGCAGCACCGCCCCTGTTCCGATGGACGGTGCTGTCTTTTTCGCATTTTGTAAAATAATATGTTTTGAATGGAGGTTTGAACAATGAAGCAGGATTCTATGATAGAGATTATTCAGGAACAGACAACCAGGGCTTTGTGGGAAGTAAGAAATGTGATTGACTGCGTGCCGGACGAGCTTTGGAACCGGGAGTATTGCGGTATGCCCTGCCTGGATGTGGTTTCTGATAAAACGTTGAAAATAGAAGAAATAGAAGCTTATCTGAAAGAGATCGAAAAGAAGCTGAGTTGAAAGCGGTCGGGGCGAAACAGGCCTGGCTGAAAATTCAGTCGATCGATGAGACGGCCTGCATTCACCGTCTGCAGGCACTGGAAGGAGCCATTCGTGGCGTAAAGAAAACGGAGCTGCCCGCAGAAGTAAAAGTAGAATTAAAAGAGTTTTATCAGAGAAATAAAAAAGAAGGAATCCGCTAGCAGAAACAGTGAGAAGAGAGGAATGCAACTATGATAGAGACTATTGTCACGCTGATCATGGCTTATATCGGAACAAACATTGATGATATGTTTGTCAATATGCTGTTTTTCGCACAGGCAGAATCCAGACATGCCATGTGGTCTGTGACAGCAGGAAGATACATAGGCGTAGGAATCGTGGTTCTGATATGCTTTCTCGGCGCCGGTATGCTTCATTCTGTACCGGAAAACTATATCAGATTTCTTGGTGTTATTCCTGTTATATTGGGAATACGGGAATGGATTCGTTACCGAAAGGGTGATGAGCCTGAAGATGAGGCAAGGGAAAATAGAGCAGAGTTATCCGGGATACTCCTATGGAAAGTGATATTAATAACGCTGTCCGACGGGGCAGATAACATCGGTGTTTATCTTCCCTTATTTGCTGGATATACACTCTTTCAGATGGCAGCTGTAGTGCTTGTGTTTTCCGTCATGACTGCATTGGAGTGTATTCTGGAAAAAAAGCTGTCGGATCTGCCGATACTTAAAGATTTTCTTTTGAAATATAAGCCGGTTGTGGTGCCGGTTGTATTTATTCTGTTGGGGATTTATATTCTTTGGAAATAACAAAGGTTCCTTGATGAATACTCTAGAGATTATATTGAGTAACCTGGAGCGTCGCGTAAGCCGGCGCTCCTGTGTAATTGGTCGAAAATATCTTCTGTAAGGATTCGGAAACGGACGCGGGGAAGGGCCTGCCGCCTGGAAACAGGTGCCGGATGGGAATTCTTGTGCAGTCAATGGGAAGTTCTAAGGCCGTGACAGCAAAAAAGACTGGGTACGCTGCAATTCGCAGGAAAATTCTTATAATTTTCCTGCTCAGCTGCAGCCGGAATTGGCTCTGGTAAAGCCAATTCCGCC
>JAEDOC010000092.1 GCA_016302185.1 Clostridium sp.
TCCGGTTGACCAGGCGGATGCAATGGGTATCCGTCACGATGGCCGGCTTGCCGAATACATCTCCCATGATCAGATTGGCGCTTTTCCGTCCCACACCAGGAAGCGAAAGGAGTGCATCAAAATCATCGGGAACCCTGCTGTCATATGTATCCCGCAGCATCCTCATACAGGCACTGATATCCCGCGCTTTGCTGTGACCCAGTCCGCAGGGCTTTACAATCGCTTCGATCTCCTCCACGGGAGCTTCCGCCAGCGCATTCACATCCGGAAATTTCGCGTAGAGATCCTCTACCACCACATTCACTCTGGCATCGGTGCACTGGGCCGCCAGGCGGACACTGACCAGAAGCTTCCAGGCCTCATTATAATCCAGCGTACATCCGGCATCCGGGTACTCCTCCTTCAGACGCCGGATGATCTCCAGCGCCAGTTCTTTCTTTTTCTCCAGCTCCCCGTTTCCGTTCTGTTTTGTCTCTACTTTTTTCTTCATCTCTTTTTATCCCTATTCTTCCGTCCCCGCCTGACGATTTTTCCGTCTTCTGCGGCGCCGTTTTCCGGCAGACGGCTTCTCCGGCTCCTCTTCCTCCTGTTTTACCCTTACATAGATGACCGACAGGATCTTATTATGGGGGTTCCTGGCCGACCGTACCTCCACGGAATCAAACCGCTCAATAAACTGCTTTAGCTTGGAACAGTTATAATTTCGCGGGTCAAAGCCAGGCACACGCTTGGGAAGGTTATCTCCCAGCTCTGACAAATCCACCCAGCCATCTTCCCCTGCATGGGTATTGATGATGGAGATCACTTCCTTTTCCATCTCCGCAATATCCGGAATATTGCTGACCGCTTTTTCAGGCTCGGTTTCCTTCTTTCTGGCTTCCGTTTCTTCCGTCAGAGTCTTTTTGCCCAGGGCCGGATTCTCTCCGCTGTGTCTGTCCTCCTCATTAAACAAAATATCCAGGAATTTGAAGGTCTCACAAGCCGACACCAGCGCATTGGGCGTCTTCTGCTCTCCCATTCCCACCACGGTCATGCCTGACTCCCGAAGCCGCAGCACCAGCTTGGTAAAATCACTGTCCGAAGTAACGATGCAGAAGCCGTCCACATTTCCCGAATAAAGAATATCCATCGCATCAATGATCAGGGCAGAATCCGAAGCATTCTTGCCCTGCGTATAATTGTACTGAAAAACAGGCGTGATCGCGTAATCCTGAAGATTCTTCATCCAGGCCTTCACGCTGGCCGTCTGAAAATCTCCGTACAGTCTCTTGTAGGTAGCCGTTCCGTAGTTGCTGACCTCATCCAAAATCAGCTTGATATATTTGCCGGATACATTTTCTGCATCAATGAGAACGGCAATCTTCTTGTCTTCCATTTTTCAGTATTTCCTTTCTACTTTTTCCCCCGACTTCATTCACTGTTCCTTCGCACGCTCATCCCAGAAGGTGCAGTCTGTCCGTCCGATCACAGCGGAAGTAAAGGGGGTTCCGTCCTGTTTCTTATAATGCTTTGTGGCCAGGAATACATATCGGGCTCCCACATATACGATGGGAACGTTGAAATACACGATCAGAATATTTCCCAGATCGGAGAAGGCCCACAGATTTCCCAGCTCCAGTCCCGCAATATCACAGAGAATTCCAAAGGCTGCCACCAGCAGAGCAATCACACGCACTCCATTGATAAATCCCTTGCCGCGGCTGATTCGGTTGGCCGCTATCTCCGAAAAGCTGATCATACCCAGCAGGCAGGTATAGGCAAACATTCCAAAGCACAGCGTCACAAGGAACGTGATCACTGCGTTGGCGGCTGTTCCGGGGGTCAGTGCCGCCACGGACTCTGTGAATTTCGGCAGCTTATCCAGACCGGCCCAGACCTCTCCGCCTTCACCGTCCCAGCAGTGCGCCATAACTACCACAAAACCGGACAGGGTACAGATGACGATGGTGTCCAGAAAAACACCAATGGATGCCAGAATACCCTGCTCACAGGGATGCTTCGCGTCGGAAGCAGCAGCCGACATGGTAATGGTACCCTGACCGGCTTCGTTGGACATCAGGCCTCGCTTCACGCCCTGCGCCAGCACTGTTCCGAAGACACCTCCAAAGAATGCTTCCGGCTTAAATGCACCGGAGAACACCGCGGCAAAGAAATACGGAACCGATCCGATATTTAATACAATCAGAACCAGCACGGTAATGATATACAGAACCGCCATCACCGGAACCATCTTATCCGTCCATTTGGTTACCTTGCGGATTCCTCCGAAGGCAATGACTGCCGTCAGCACAATGGTCAGAACGCCTACCACGTAGAAAAACGCAGAATCACTGGCAATGGAGGTTCCCGTTGCTATCTCTGCCATCCGTCCCACGGAGGACACCACATTGAAGCCCTGCGCCGGCAGACAGCAGAGCGCATAAAGAATATAGAGCAGAGACAGGAATACTCCGATCCATACCTTGTTGCCCAGAAGCTTTCTTCCATAGAAGGGAAGACCGCCGACAAATTCATCTTCCTTCTTCTCTTTAAAAATCTGTGCCAGAACACCTTCCATGTAGGCTACCGCCATGCCAAAGAAAGCAGAAATCCACATCCAGAATACCGCGCCGGGACCTCCCACCGCGATGGCACCGGTAACACCGATGATATTGCCGGGACCCACCCGCATGGCAGAGCTTAACAGGAACGCCGCCAATGGAGAAATGCCGGTAGTCACCGCCCGCTTCTCCGTCATGATACGGATCCCTTTTCTAAAATGGGTCACCTGCATGAATCCCAGACGAAAGCTGAAAAAGATACCGGATCCCAAAAGCAGGATAATCGCAAACGAAAAATTACCCAGCAGCGGAATCGAGGCGTACCAGTCAAAATTCGTCGGGAAATCCCATAGAAAATCCGATAACGGCCCAATAAAGGCAAAAATACTGTTGATTGATTCAAAGACACTTTGCATACTTCGTCCCCTCCTGTACTTTTTACCTAATCATACCGTTTTTTTCGGGCAATGTAAACTGATTTTATTCTTCCGGAATATCTCCTACTCCGTTTAAGATCAGTCTCGGACGGTAAGGAAACTGTGCTACCGTTTCTCTGGTAGAAACACCGGACAGCACCAGCGCCGTGTCCAGACCGGTTTCGATCCCGGCAATGATATCCGTATCCATGCGATCACCGATCATCACCGCTTCAGACGAATGAACGCCGAGAATCTGCAATCCCGTCCGCATCATCAGCGGATTTGGCTTTCCTACATAATAGGCCTGTTTTCCCGTGGTTGCCTCGATGGGCGCCACAAACGCCCGGCAGGCCGGAGCGATGCCTCCCTCCACCGGACCTGTGATGTCCGGATTGGTCGCAATCAGCCGCGCGCCGCCGTTGACCAGATTCATTGCTTTTAAAATATGTTCATATCCATAGCCTGTGGTTTCCCCTACTACAACATATTCCGGATCCACGTCATTTATGGTAATTCCCGCATCATACAGCGCATTAAACAGTCCGTGATCTCCAATCACATACGCACTGCAGCCCGGTGCCTGACTTTTTAAAAATTTTGCGGTCGCCTGCGCACTGGTATAAAAATGCTCTTCACCAATCTCCAGTCCCATCCGTTCCAGCTTCTTCTGCAGCTCCTTGGGTGACCGATTGCTGGCATTGGTCAGAAACAGAAACTTCTTTTCCTCCCGGTACAACCATTCCACAAACTCCTTTACTCCCGGAAGCAGCTGGTTTCCATGGTAAATCACTCCATCCATATCGCAGATGAAGCCTTTTTTCGCACGTAATTCTTCCATAATTATTCACCTCGCTAAAATTTGTCTCCAATTTCATAGTATTGGATCAAAACAACCTTTTCTATCCTTTTTCTGTAAAATTTTTGTAATCGGTTTACATATTCCGGATTTTTTCCTGCAAAATCCGGCCAACTGTGTCTGCAAACTCGTGGATGCTGCGAATCTTCACAAAATCCCTGCCGAAAATCTTTCTCGCCGCCTCTGTGCACCTCTCACTTCCCGTAACAATTCCGACTACTGTAATTTCTTTTCGCCGTAAGGCCTGTACCTCCGCCGCAGTATCCTCCGCAGCTGCTTCATCCGTATACTCCCGGCTCCTGTAAAAGGCTCCCTCTCCCAGATTCTGATCATCCTGAGGGCTGGCATCGGTCAGCACAAGAAACAGACGCTTCTCCTTCGGACTATTCTCCATGAGATGTCCCGCCCCCCGCAGGGCAAGACCATCCCGGTTATTGCCTGCCGCAGTATATTTAAAAATCTCCCGATCCTGAGATACCTCCTCATACGTCCGAAAGATACGAAGTACCGTATAGCCGCGAATACTGCAATAAGAATACAGCTGAACCGGAATCCCGCAGCGCTCCAGGCTTTTCTCCAGCACATACCCCTGTGCGGCAATGAACTCCTGACTGTTCCTCCGGGAGGAGGACGCATCCATTAGGATGTCTACGGAAAAGCCGTTCGTCTCCACCTCTTCCTTCTTTTCAAATACTCTGGGATTTTCTTGAAACAGCGCCTGCCACACCTTCTGAGGACAGATAGTTCCATGGGTGGACAGAGACGGAAAGGTATCCTGTTCCGTTTCCAGCGTAATCCGAAGTCTTTCTGACAGCCGCCGGATGCTGTTTCGGTAAAGATCCCGGTTTCTCTCAAAATGTTCCAGGTTTCTTTCCTGCTGCCTCCTGCAATCTTTCCGAAATTCCATGATTTCCCGAATTTCTCCGGCAGAAGCCGCATGTTTTTCTGCGGAAAGCTTTACCATTCTTCCTCTGGTAAACAACAGGTGACTGTTTTTATGATTGCCGGTGCAAAGCTTCCCTTCCATAGTCTCCTGCTCCCGAGCCCCATAAATGCTTTCTCCAAAGCAGGCAGTCACATACGTTCTGACCAATTCCTGATGTTTCTCCAGGGAAAACTGAAAAAGATAATGCTTCGCCCGTTCCAGCACCCCCAGGGGGTCCTCTCCGGCCGCATCCTCATCCTCATATCGTTTTGCTCTCACATAAGTGGCACTGATCTGTCCGACCGGATGGAACGCTCCCATCACCTTCTGAAGAAAATAGATCCCTTTTTTCTTCTTTATGGGTACGGGACGATAAGAAAAATAGCGTTCGAAGATTTCCCGGCTCCGAGTGAGGATCTGCTCCGTCGTCATATCCGCCGTAAAGGAAAATTCCTGCAAAAGCTCTGCATCTTCTCCCTTCAGCCCCGAATCCAGACCAAGGATCTCTCTGCAGTGACCGTGTCGGATCTGATCTATCCGGGAATAGTCCTTCTGCCGGTTCTGACGCTTCACACAGGCGAGGGCATACTCTCTTCGCAGTTCCCTCAAAGCGGAACGCTTCCTCTCTTCCTTCTGATACAGCGCATTTTCCAGGCCAATCCAGAGAAGGCCCTCATACAGTTCCTCATTCCAGCCACCCAGCATCTGAAAGAAATCCTCCAGCTTCTTCCAGTCATACCATCGATAGCTCAGGCCGGTAATCATGTTCAGATAACTGTCCGCCTCCCCTTCCGGTGAAAACGCCAGAAACAATGGTTCAAATCCATAACGCTCCGCTGCCGCCCACACCATGTTGCAGGCCCGCTTCTCCTCTCTGATGTCCTGTTCTTCCATCCGTCTCACCGCACCTCAATCCTTCTTCCCGTACGTACTCTCTCCTACTCATGAAAAAGATCGCCCCACTTCAGCTTTCGTGATATTCTGGCATGAATCGTATCCCGAATCAACGTCTTCTCATAAGGGTCAAAGGACTTATTGGTAATCCCCATATCCAGTGCTGTATCCACACCAAGTCCTTTCTCTATCAACGCCATGGCATCCAGAAAGCCTCTCAGATCCAGTGCTTTTGACGAAATCTCCGCATTCTCGCACTTTTTCTGTAAATCCAGAAAGACAGCCGCAAACTCCGCCGCCGCTCCCTTTTTTATTGCCGGGCAGCGGTTCTGAATCAGCCGGATCAGACTCTCCGGCGAAATCATGGGCATATCAATGACTGCAAATCTGGAAACCAGTGCTTCGTTTAACTCTCTGGTTCCGGAATAACCGTAATTCATCGTAGCAATGAACCTGGTCGCCGGGTGAAGAGAAATTCTCTCATATCCGGGAACATCGATACTTCTTCGGAAATCCAGGATTGCATGGAGCACCGCCATGGCCTCACTCTTTGCCATATTGATCTCATCCAGAACAGCAAAGCCGCCCTGTTTCGCTGCGCAGTACACCGGCCCCGGCCGGAAGGTTACCTCTCCGTTCCGGAATGTATCCGTTCCAATGAGTGATGCCGCATCCATATTCACATGAAACGAAATATCCCACCGCGGCCTTGCAAACGCCGCCGCAAGATTTTCCGCAAAGATATTCTTTCCGGTTGCCTTCTGCCCGACCAGCAGAATATTTTTGCCGCATAGAAGGGCAGTGACCGCCTGCTCCCAGATTTCTGCTCCGTAATAAATCTGATCTGCCTGCGGAATCCTTTCCCGTTCCTCCGTTTCCACCGGATACTGCTTCCGAAAGTCCAGGATTTCTTTCTTCAGTTCTGGCCGAATCTCCAATTGTTCAATGATGTCAGACAACTGTATCGCTTCCTTTACAAAATTTTTCGAATTCAGTATAATGAATTCTGATGTAAAAAACAAGAGGACAGGAGACGCTTATGATACACTTAAAGCTTAATTATCATCCCAATAAACAGATGTCAGAATCTTTCCTGACTGCAGCCTTTCTCTCCGTATCCGGCGGACTGCAGGATGCCTATACTTATATTTCCCGCGGAAAGGTATTTGCCAATGCTCAGACCGGAAATATCGTTTTGCTCAGTCAATGCGTATTTGAAGGCGATCTCATTTCCGCCATACACTATCTTCTTCCGCTGCTCGCCTTTGCTCTTGGTGTTGCTGCGGCAGAGCTGATTCGGCAAACCTGTCAGAAAGAACCGATTGATCGACGTCTTCACTGGCGGCAGCTGGTTCTCATCATTGAAATACTCCTTTTATTCCTTGTTGGTTTTCTTCCAGAGTCATGGAATGTACCGGCCAACGCCATGGTTTCCTTTTCCTGCGCCATGCAGGTACAGTCATTCCGTAAAGTGAATACCTACGCTTATGCCAGCACCATGTGCATAGGAAATATCCGCAGTGGTATGGAATCTCTGTGCGCTTTTTTCCGGACAAAAAATGTACGGATTCTTCACAAATCCGCACATTATTTCGGCATAATTTTTCTGTTCGCTCTGGGCGCCGGAATCGGCAGCCGTCTGATCGCCTCTTATGGACTTCTCACCATCTGGGCTTCCTGTCTGCTGCTGACTGTCAGCTTTTTACTGATGTTTTTCAAAGAGCAGACAGAGCGTTGACAATTACGCTGCAAACCCGCAAGATCAAAATAAGCTTTCTTTTCTCTTGCTCTTACAGATCGCCTGTGTCATCGTTCCCATCGGGCAGAAGGTACACCAGGTTCTCGGTTTAAACAGAACCATCACAAGCAGGCCAATCAGGGTTGAGGTGAGCATGATGCTGTAAAATCCAAAAGCAAATTGTGCAATCCAGTCAGGAACAAGACCTGCGGTATACGTCCATCCCCAGGGAACCCGGATCGTCCAGAACAGCTTGATAAACTCTTTCAGACTATGTACTCCTGCGCCCACCAGATACGTCTGGAACAGAATATTGCCAAACATCGCGAGAAAGAAAATCAGGAATCCATAGCGAAATCCCTTTGATACCATCCATCCCGGTGTCGGCTTATTCCTGGAACAGCCGCAACGCCCTCCCAGCTGAGTCAGCAGCTGTCCCCGGCCGCAATAGCGATTACAGAAATACTTATTTCCTCCGAAAACCGCGAACATCAGCGGCACAAGAAAATCAATCATGCCAAGCCAGGCAAATAAAATATTAAAAAATCCCAGCGCAAAATATACGATGGACCAAATCCAGAGGTAATCATACCAGTGCTTCGTTTTCATTCTGATCCCCCCGCTCTTTCAATGTAATACAGCCTGCCGGGCAGGTCTTTTGGCACATTCCGCAGCCAACACACCGTTCCCGATCCACCACCGCATAGCACCCGCTCTGTATGCGGATTGCTGTTTTCGGGCACACCTTTACACAGGCCCCGCAGGAAACACAGACCGTTTTATCTGCTTCTGCATATCTTTTTGCCATAGAGAAACCTCCTCTTCCTTTTTCATTTTCATTTCAATAATTTATCATCTATGCTATCATAAAACTTTACTTCTACCATTTATAAACACCTCTTTAAATTCCGATCTGAATTGAAATAGTAAATTCAGATTCTAACTCATTTCTTTGTTTTGGTATGTCTATATACGCTCTTTTTTGAGATAATACTTTTTTACTTTCTTGCTCTTCTGTCAACTCCTCTTTGCTGATAAAATAATTTCTTTGCTT
>JAEDOC010000093.1 GCA_016302185.1 Clostridium sp.
GGTGAAGCAGTCCTTTAAGCAGTTTTATCGGGATGGGGTCTATCAGGAGATTTCCAAAGATGTGATTCGTCCCTCGGCGGAGGAATGCGCCAGAAACAGCCGGGCGAAGTCCACGAAGATGCGGTGGGCGGTGAAGGCATAAAAACACCGGGGGAAAGAGGTGCGAAATTGGGAGCTTCGCACCTCTTTCCTCCGATGCATCAAGGGGTCAAAAGATATTAGAACCGGAAAACGGCGGTTCCGTAAGCCGGAAGCGGATAGGCGAAGGAATAGGGCTGTCCGTCACATTCGCCTTTGTATGAGCGGTACACCTTCGGTGTATCGCCTTTTTCATATAAGCCGTGTTCATTGTCTAAGAGCAGGGTGAAATTGCCCCGTTTGGGAACACCCACCCGGTAATCCATCCGATCCATCGGAGTGAAGTTGCAGATAAAGAGCAGGTTTTTCTTCTTGGTTTCATCCCGGCGGATGAAGCTGTAGATGCTGCGGTCGCCGTCATTGGCATTGATCCACTGGAAGCCGTCGAAGCTGTTGTCCAGACGGTAGAGTGCGGGATATTTTTTATACAGTGTCAGAAGGCTGCGGACATAGTTCTGTAAGTCAGCGTGGAGCGGTTCCTCTGCCAGATACCAGTCCAGAGATACCTTCTCATCCCATTCATGGAACTGGCCGAAGTCCTGTCCCATGAACAGAAGCTTCTTGCCGGGATGTCCCAGCATGAAGGTATAGCCGGCCTTTAAGTTGGCGAATTTATCCTCATAGATGCCGGGCATCTTGTTAATCATGGAGCATTTTAAGTGAACCACCTCGTCATGGGACAGAGGAAGGATAAAGTTCTCGCTGGTGGCGTAGGTCATACCAAAGGTCATCTTGTTATGATTGTATTTGCGGAAATAGGGATCCAGCTTCATGTATTCCAGGAAGTCGTGCATCCAGCCCATGTTCCATTTGAAGGTAAAGCCCAGTCCGCCGTCATCCTCGGGCCGATGGGTTACTCCCGGCCAGGCCGTGGATTCCTCGGCAATGATGATTGTACCATCATTTCTCTTGCGGATCAGGCTGTTCAAATGTCTGAAAAACTCAATGGCTTCCAGGTTTTTATTTTCGCCGTATTTGTTGGCCACCCATTGACCGTCCTGACGGCCGTAATCCAGATACAGCATGGAAGCTACCGCATCTACCCGAAGTCCGTCGATATGGTACTGATCCAGCCAGTAGAGGGCATTGGAGATCAGGAAGTTGGAAACCTCATTTTTGCCATAATCGAACACCTTGGTTCCCCAGTCGGGGTGTTCCCCTTTTCTGGGATCCGCATATTCATAGAGGGCCTGTCCGTCAAAATCTGCCAGACCGTGGGCGTCTCTGGGGAAATGGGCCGGTACCCAGTCCAGGATGACGCCGATGCCCTGTTTGTGCATGTAGTTGACAAAATACATGAATTCTTTGGCCGTGCCGTAGCGGGAGGTGGGAGCAAAATAGCCGGTCACCTGGTAGCCCCAGGAGCCGTCATACGGGTGCTCGGCAATTCCCATCAGCTCCACATGGGTATACCCCATGGATTTGACATAATCCGCCAGCTCATGAGCGGCTTCCATGTAGGTATAGCAGCCGTCCTTTTCCGTGCGTTTTTTCTTCTTCCAGGAGCCCAGATGGACCTCGTAGATGGCCAGGGGAGACTGAATCGGATCGGCAGCGGCCCGACGATCAAGCCATGCGGAATCCGTCCATTTGAAGCCGCTGATATCGGTGGTTACCGATGCGGTGCCGGGGCGGTATTCTGCCTCGAAGGCATAAGGATCCGCTTTAAACAGGATCTTGCCTTCCCGGGTGGTGATGGCATATTTATAAAGCTCGCCCTGAGAAAGCCCTGGGATAAATGTCTCGTAGATTCCGTTGGTTTCCAGCGGTTTCATGGGATTGGCTTCCGGATCCCAGCCGTTAAAATCACCGACTACGCTGACGGCCTCGGCGTGGGGAGCCCATACGGCAAAATGGTATCCTGACTGATTCTGGTATGTAAAGGGATGGGCCCCCAGCTTCTCATAGATCCGGTAGTGACGGCCTTCCCCGAACAGGTAGCGATCCAGCTCACTGATCTGGCAGGAAGCTTCCTGTGGCTGCGGCGAAGTCTTGGGTTTGGCGGCGCTGCCGGTTTTCGAAGCTTTGGATGCGCTGCCGGTTTTGCCTACCCTGGAAATGGTTTTACTCTTGGGCGATGAGTTTGTGTTGCGTTTCATAAGATTACCCCTCCGTGATTCTGAGGATGACGGCGTCGTTACCCTCTAATTGTATAATAATCTGATTCTGTTCTCTGAAAAAGGTTCTGCCGGTCAAAAGATCGCTCCACTCATTTTCCGCGGTGGAAATGGGAAGCGGTACGGAAAGCCTTGTGGGACTGTCGTCGTTGTTGGCAGCTGTCAGGATAGTGCTGCCGTCTCCCAAACGGGCAAAGGCATATTGTCTGGTAGTCAGAAGAAGCTCTTTATACAGTCCGCCGTGCAGGGCATCTTCCGCCCTGTGTATACGGCCCAGTGCCGTGAGGTGGCGGGTAATGGGACACTCACGGGCAGCCGCTTCGGAACTGTCGATGGCCGGACGGAGCACTTCATCGGAATCCCGGCTTCTGCGCCCCTCGACGGCCCATTCACTGCCATAGTAGACAGATGGAATGCCGGGCAGGGTATAGAGAAGCGTATACAGGGGAAACAGATGGGCTTTATCGTTTAATTTGCTGGCAATCCGATCCTCGTCGTGATTGTCCGCAAAGGTGTAGAGCTTCCGTCCGACGGCCTCTAACCGGCGCACATTGTGTGCCAGCTCAAAATAGTTGTGGTCATTGTGGGCGGAATAAATGCTTTTGTGCATCTCATAGTTGGTGACGGAATGGAGAAGCTCATCATTCACCCAACGGCCGTATTCCCCATGGATGACCTCGCCCATCAGCCAGAATTCCGGTTTGAGGGTATTTGCCAGCTGCCGTAATTCCCGCATAAACTGAAAATCCAGTACATTGGCACAGTCCAGACGGATACCGTCGATGTCAAATTCATTTACCCAGAAGCGGGCGGTATCCAGAAAATAGCGGCGGACCTCCGGATTCTGGTGGTTTAAGCAAGGAAGCTCCCAGATGCCGTGCCAGGATTCGTAGCCAAAGGAGTCTCCCAGAGGAGAACCCCAGCCGAAATTTACGCCCTTGTACCAGTCGCGGTACGGGGAATTCTCCCGTTTTTCCTGAATATCACGAAAGGCGAAAAATTCTCTTCCGGTGTGATTGAACACACCGTCCACCACGACGCGGATGTTGTTCTCATGGCAGAGGGAGACAAACTTTTTAAAATCTTCATTGGTGCCGAGTCTGCGGTCGACCAGACGGTAATCACTGGTGTCGTAGCCGTGACTGGCGGATTCGAATAACGGGCCGATGTAGATGGCGGAACAGTTCAGTTCCCGGATATGGGAAATCCAGCGGTTCAGCGCCTCAAAACGGGAGCCGGCAGCCACTTCTTCATTCCGTTTTGGCGCTCCGGTCATTCCCAGAGGATACATATGGTAAAATACGGCAGTTTCATACCAGGTGTGCATGGTGTTTGGCCTCCTTAGGGTACCAGCTGTTCCTGTTTTTTAATACTTTTTAAGAGAAACTGGTACCGCAGCTGCGCCGCGTTCAGTTCATAGATATAGCAGTCAATGAGCATGGGATCCACCACCTGCTCGAATTGGCTCTGGGCGGTATGAATACTTCCGATGGCCTGTTCCAGCTGGGATATCAGTTCGGGATCCGCAACACGGGCAGCTGTCTGTTTTTTTGTTTTCATAAAATTCCTCCTGTCTCTTTCCTTACAGATTGGTCTGCAACGGTTAGTATAAACAGGAATGGAAAAAATTATATGCGGATGCCGGGCGTAATTTACTCCATTTCGAAATGAAAGATGTTTCGCAGCCGCTGGCCCAGATACATCAATTCCGAAGTGCTGTCCGCAATGGACAGATAATAGTAATTACAGGTTCCTTCCCGGCGCATGGAGATGAGCCCGGCGTTCTTCAGTATCTTCAGATGATGGGAGACCGCAGGGCGGGACAAGCTGGTCTGTTCCGTAATCTCCCGTACATTCAGGCCGTGGCGGCTGATATTTTCCGCAGAAAAATCACCGTTGCAGCGCCGGTAGGCCTCATCGGTCAATGCCTCTACAATGGTCAGCCGAATCTCGTCGCCGAGGGCAATAAACAGAGGCATGCACTTGTGAAATTGAGTCTTCAAATCGGTAACACAGTGTTCACTCAAGAGCGGTTCCTCCTTGTTGGTTTAAAAATTTAAACTAATAGTATTTTATCATGTTTTTGATCCTGCGTCAATGAGGGGGAACGGGAATTGGAAATTTTTCAAATTGGGAGTTGACTTTTTGAATAAAACTGGTCATAATGAGATCACATTCAAAGATTTTCTATTATCATTTTATTCGTATTCCAGCGGGATGCGAGGTCTGACATTCTGACATTTTGTTCTTTTGATTTCCACGGAAAAGAAGTGTGAAAGAACGGGAAAGGGAGGGATTGTTTGCTCTTTATTTTGGTGTTTTTATTTCTGGCCGGCGGAGCGGCCTGGGACGGAATCACCGGGAAGCTGCCTAACCGGTATCTGCTTCTCTGGGTGGTGATTCTGGGAGGATACACGGTGATATTCGGAGATATGCCCGGGAGTGACGCTTCTGCTCTGGCCGCGGGCGTGCTTCGCCTTCTGGTGTTCGGGGGCCGGATTCTTCTGACGGTAATTGTTCTGTTTCCGCTCTTTTTCTTTCACATGCTGGGAGCGGGAGATGTGAAATGGATGGCTCTGCTTTGCGGGGCACTTGGATTTTCATCCGGTGTTCTGGTTATTTTCTTTGGTCTGGCGGCTGCGGCTGTGTGGTCGTTATTCTGTCTGGTGCAAAAGCACCTGTTCTTTCAACGAATCAGATATTTCCTGAATTATATGATGAATCTGCCGCAAATGGAGGAAGTGATTCCGTATTACAGCAAAACGCGTGACGGAAGGGAAGCGGCTCTGCCGCTGGCTCCCTTTCTTTTCCTGGGATATCTCTTCTGGTTGTTTGCGGGAGTGGGAGGAGGAGTGATGGGATGAAATATGTGATGGCGGTATATGACGTGGATCCTTCCTATGCTGCCCGGTTTGCCGAGGTGGTCAATCAGAAGGAAAAGCTGCCCTTTGAGGTGGTAGCTTTTACCTCCATGGAGAAGCTGAAGGCTTTTGCAAAGGAGACACCGGTGGAGATTCTACTGGTCAGCAGCAGTGTCAGCCGGGCGGAGGCAGACGCGGTGGGGGCAGGTCGGGTAATTGTTCTGTCGGATGGGGAGACCGCACAGACGGATCCCGCCCATCCCAGCGTGTATAAGTATCAGTCCAGTGACAGTATCATCCGGGAGGTGATGGCCTGCTATTGTGAGCGGAAGACAGCGGTGCCGGGGATGATGGTGAAGCAGAAGGCCAGAATTCTGGGTGTCTATTCCCCCATTGGCCGGTGCCTGAAAACTTCGTTTGCCATTACCCTGGGGAAGCTTCTGGCTCAGGAGTGTCCGACACTTTATGTAAACCTGGAAGAGTTTTCCGGGCTGAAGGCGCTGACCCATGAGGAATATAAAAAATGCCTGTCTGATCTGCTGTATTTTTATTGCAGCGGCAGCTACAGTCCGCTTCGTTTAAACAGTGTGGTCCATACCATGGACGGTCTGGATTATCTGCCGCCGGTGCGGTATCCGGAGGACTTAGAGCAGGCCGGGGCGGACCAGATCGCGGGGCTGCTGCGGACCATCGCCGGTGAGAGCAGCTATGAGACTGTGGTGGTGGATGTGGGAAGCTGCAAACGGACAGGGCTGGAGGTTCTAAAGCTCTGCGAGGTCATCTATCTTCCGGTAAAGGAGGACAGCCTATCCTTAGCAAAGCTGGAAGAGTTTGACCAGTATCTGGAATTGTCGGGGAATGGGGAGCTGCAGGAACGGATTTACCGTCTGAAGCTGCCGTATCACAGCTGCTTTGGCCGGAAGGAAAACTATCTGGAACAGCTGGTCTGGGGAGAACTGGGGGATTATACCAGAAAGCTTCTGCGAGGAGGATGAAACGATGGAACAGGGAAGAAAGGAAGCACTTAAAGCCAGCCTGATGCGCCGGATGGAAGGCAGGATGCAGGTGGAGGATGAGGAGCTTAAGGAGCTGATCGATGAAGCGGTGGGGGAGGAGGGGGAGAGGGCGTTTCTGCCTCTGAAGGAACGGGTGGGACTGAAAAAGGCGCTGTTTGATTCGTTCCGGCGGCTGGATATACTGCAGGAGCTGGTGGAGGATCCTTCCGTTACGGAGATCATGGTAAATGGGACGGAGGGAATCTTTGTGGAACAGAACGGTCGTATCTGCCGGCTGGAAAAGCAGTTTGATTCCAGGGAACAGCTGGAGGATCTGATTCAGCAGATTGTCAGCCGGGTCAACCGGACGGTCAATCTGGCGTCGCCTATCGCTGATGCCAGGCTGGAGGACGGCTCCAGGGTTCATGTGGTGCTGGCGCCGGTGGCGCTTAACGGCCCGGTGCTGACCATACGGAAGTTTCCGGAAGCATTTACAATGGAACGGCTGATTGCGCAGGGGAGTATCAGTGGGGAGGCGGCGGGGGTACTTAAGGTTCTGGTACAGGCTGGCTATAACATATTCATCAGCGGCGGAACCGGGTCGGGGAAAACCACATTTTTAAACGCACTGTCCGGTTTTATTCCGCGGGAGGAACGGATTATCACCATTGAGGATTCGGCGGAGCTGCAGATTCGCCATATTCCCAATCTGGTGCGTTTAGAGACACGGGCGGAGAGCCGGGACGGCGTGCGGGAGATCTCCATGCGGGATCTGATCCGGGCCAGCCTGCGTATGCGTCCGGATCGGATCCTCGTGGGAGAGGTACGTGGGGCGGAGGCGCTGGAAATGCTGCAGGCCATGAATACCGGCCATGACGGTTCTCTGTCTACGGGTCACGGGAATTCGTCCAGGGATATGCTGACCCGTCTGGAAACAATGGTACTGATGGCGGCGGATCTTCCGCTTGCCGCGGTGCAGCATCAGATTGCGTCGGCGATTGACATCATGATCCATGTGGGGCGTCTGAGGGATAAGAGCCGGAAGGTGCTGGAAATATCGGAGGTGCTGGGGTATGAGAATGGAGAGATTCAGCTGGGGACGCTTTACCGGTTCCGGGAAAGCGGGGCAGCGGATCCGGGAGGACGGGAGGCGGCGGAGAAAGGCGGGAAGCGGAGAGAAGCGGGGGCGCTTCTGCCCGGCAGCGGGCAGGTGGAAGGAGAGCTTCAAAAGGTGGGAGAGCTGGTGCATCGGGAGAAGCTTGCCGCCAGAGGATTCACTCTGTGATTACCGGAGATACCGGCTGTCGGGAAGGGAATGGCTTTGTTTCTTTCTGGAAGGCGTGGGTGCCTGCTCAATCACAGCGTATGTGTTTTACCGGTCCTGGCTTGCCTTTCTGGTATTTCTGCCTGCGGCCTGTCTCTGGCCTCGTTGGAAACGGGAGAGCTGCCGCAGGCAGAGGCAGGAGAAGCTGCGGGTACAGTTTAAGGAGGCGATCCGGATTCTGGCATCTTCTCTGACCGCGGGCTATGCGGTGGAAAATGCGTTTGCTGCCGGGGAGGCAGAGCTGCGGGAGCTGTACGGGGAGGAAGGAATGATGACGAAGGAATTTTCCTACATCGTGTCCCAGCTTGCCATGAACCGGCCGGTGGAATCGCTGCTGCTGGAATTTGCGGAGCGCAGCGGGATAGAGGAAGTGATGCAGTTTGCGGAGATTTTTGCGGTTTCCAAGCGAAGCCGGGGCGAGCTGGTGCCGGTGGTGAATCATGTGGTTCATGTGATTGGCGATAAGCTTCAGGTGCGGGAGGAGATTCTGACGATGACGGCAGAAAAACGGCTGGAGCAAAAGGTGATGAACCTGATGCCGTACGGAATTGTGTTATACGTGGATCTGACCTCACCGGGGTTTTTCGCGCCTATGTATGAGACGGCGGCGGGGCGGCTGGTGATGACGGCCTGTCTGATAATTTACGGAAGCTCTCTCCTGCTTTCCCGGCGGATTCTGCGGATGGAGTGGCAGTGAAAACGCAGTGGTGGGAGGTAAAATGCATGGTGCAAAAACGGCAGGTATTCTGTGTTGTTTTGGGGATAGCCGCTGCCGGACTGGCTTTTTTTGTGGATAACCCCGGCGTTTTTTCCGGGGAGAGCTATGTGGTGGAGCGAAACAGCTATGGACAGGGCGCGCGGGAAGAGGAGTTTCTGGTGGATGGCTTTGAACAGGGTGCAGTGGCTTTTTCTCTTTCTGTCGGAGAACAGGTCTATACCGGGGAAGAGGCAAAGCGAGCCAAGGATGCGGCGGCAA
>JAEDOC010000094.1 GCA_016302185.1 Clostridium sp.
CTAAAAAGTAGTGGCTACGGCTCTATTCCTTCCCCTTTGAGAAAAAGAGCGAATCGGAGCATAAGCCGGCGCTCCAGGTTGCTCAATTATATCTCTATTAGAACCGCATCTTCTCCTCAAAGTAGCTCTTCAGCTCGCTGATCGGGATGCGTACCTGCTCCATGGTGTCACGATCTCTTACGGTTACGGCACCGTCGGTCTCGGATTCAAAGTCGTAGGTTACGCAGAATGGAGTACCAATCTCGTCCTGTCTTCTGTAACGCTTACCGATGTTGCCTCTGTCATCGAACTCACAGTTGTAGTACTTGGACAGCTCAGTGTAAATCTTCTCGGCGCCCTCATTTAATTTCTTGGACAGCGGAAGCACACCAATCTTCACCGGTGCAATGGCCGGATGGAAGTGAAGAACGGTTCTCACATCACCCTCGCCGATCTCTTCTTCGTCATAAGCGGCACATAAGAAGGCCAGAGTAACACGGTCTGCACCCAGAGACGGCTCTACAACGTACGGAATATATTTCTCTTTCTTCTCATCATCAAAATAGGTCATATCCTGTCCGGAGGTATTCTGATGCTGGGTTAAATCGTAATCGGTACGATCCGCGATGCCCCACAGCTCGCCCCAGCCGAACGGGAAGAGGAACTCAATATCGGTGGTTGCCTTGCTGTAGAAGCACAGCTCCTCCGGAGAATGGTCTCTTAACCGCATCTCATCCTCTTTGATTCCCAGAGAAATCAGCCAGTCGCGGCAGAAGCCTCTCCAGTACTGGAACCACTCCAGATCGGTGCCCGGCTCACAGAAGAACTCCAGCTCCATCTGCTCGAACTCTCTGGTACGGAAGGTGAAGTTACCCGGGGTAATCTCGTTACGGAAGGATTTACCAATCTGACCGATACCGAAGGGAATCTTCTTTCTGGAGGTTCTCTGTACATTCTTGAAGTTCACGAAGATACCCTGTGCAGTCTCCGGACGTAAATATACCGTGTTCTTCGCATCCTCGGTAACACCCTGGAAGGTCTTGAACATTAAGTTGAACTGACGGATGTCGGTAAAATCATGCTTGCCGCAGGACGGACAGCAGATATTGTTGTCATCGATATACTTCTTCATCTCTTCCTGAGACCATCCATCGACAGAACCCTCGATAGTGATGTTATTCTCAGCCATGTAATCCTCGATCAGCTTATCGGCACGGAAGCGCTCTTTACAGGCCTTGCAGTCCATCAGCGGGTCAGAGAAACCGCCTAAGTGTCCGGAAGCAACCCAGGTCTGGGAGTTCATCAGGATCGCACAGTCCACACCGACGTTATACGGGCTTTCCTGCACGAATTTCTGCCACCATGCTTTCTTTACATTGTTTTTCAGCTCCACGCCCAGGTTTCCATAGTCCCATGTATTGGCAAGTCCGCCGTAAATCTCAGAACCCGGATAAACAAATCCTCTTGATTTGGCAAGGGCTACAATCTTTTCCATTGTCTTTTCCATGATAAAATATCCTCCTGTTTATCTGAACACCACGTACGCATTGCCGCCGTCCGGCACCGTAACTGTGTATTCGTTCGTTTTCTCTGCATCCAGCGCCAGATAAAGCACCTTTCCGGCAAACCGGAAGGTTCCTCCGCCTTCAATCCGAACCACTTTTCCCCTGGTTTCCTTCTTCATCTCATCCAATGCCGCCGCACCGCCGTCTGCCTTCTCATAATCCGCGGCAATCAGCCAGTCTGTGGCATCAGAAACCGGTTTTACCTCCAATGCAGTTACCGTATTGCTGTCATCCTCATTGTCCTCTGTCTGACGGAACCGGATCAGATCCTCCGCAGAAGCGTAATCAAAGACAACCCGCACTGCATTCTCATCCTTTGTCACGCTGTTTAAGGCTGCCGGCAGGCGATCTGCGCCCTGTTTATTTCTCGCAGTGCCCTCAGCTCCTCTCTCCTGATTAAAACGGATCACGGCCGACTCCAGATACTTCGTCAAATCCTCCGTATCCACGTCGCCCTCAAAGGGCTCCACCAGCGCACCGGAGAGCTCTCCCTCTTCTGAAATATAGATACAGGAAGTCTCCGGAGTAAAAGCAGCCTCCTTTGAGCCGCATCCGGCGATCATCGCTCCTGCCGTCAGCGCAGCCAGAAGCAATCGGGATTTATTCATACTCTCTCCTCCTTGAAATCAAACATCAAGTTTTTATAGTATACCCGCTTTTCCCTGTATTTTCAATACTTCCCGGAAAAAATTTCAAGTCATCCATCCTTCAAAGCAGCTTCTCACCTGCCGCCATTTAACAGCATCCACAGCCGCGGAGTGTATCTCCGCAAAAATCTGGCCGCCTGATTGCATAATATTACAATTACCGCCGGCATCAGCAGATACAGAAGTGCTGCCGCTGCCCCATTCCCCGGAAACAGCATCGCGCCCACCTTATTGACCAGCCGGGTCGGAATGAAATGAAGGGCATAGATGAAAAAAGTGGTCGTCATAAACGGCCGTACCCTTCCCAGCCAGTCTTCGCTGACCAGAAACCAGAAGCCCCCGGCCACCAGTACATGATACAGCACCACCTCCGGAATGAAAAAGGTATGATAAAACCGCCAGCCGCAGAGATATCCGCCCGCCAGAAGAACCACTCCGAAAAGCCCCCGTCTCTGGTTCCACGCTCCCTCAATCACTTCTTTTCCGTGAATTGCCAGAAAGGCTGCCGTGGAATAATAAAGAAGGGCATCCAGATTCAGCCGGGGCAGCGCCGTCTGCCGGTAAATCCCGTACCAGAGAAGGCCAAGATAAGGAATCCCAGTCCATTTCCGTTTGAGAATCAGATAATGCCAGGGTGCCAGAAGCACCAGCAGGATCAGCTGATACATGAACCAGAACACCGGGTTAAAGGCAAAATGAACCGCCGCATTCCACAGATTTTTCAGAGTAAAGGTAAGCTCCGGCCGGTTGATCAGCGGCCGCAGCGGCGCAAACTGACTGGCCGTGTAATAGCCCGCATAATAAAGAAGATTCCACAAAAGATAGGGAACCAGCAGCGTCTTCACTCTTCGCTTCCATTTACCAGGCAGGCTTTCCCACTGAAAATTCCGGAAAAACAGGTACCCGGAAATCATCATAAAACAGGGGATATTGACCCGGATCAGGGCTGCCATCCATTCATATTCAAAATGATACAGAAAATGCTCTGCCGCCTGTGCGCCGAAGAACAGATCCGCATTGCCCGCATGGTTCCAGATCACCAGCAGACAGCAGACAAAATTAAACCACAAGATTTTTTTTCGGAATTTTTCTTCTTCCATCCGGCCGTTGCTTTCCCCCATCGAATACTCCTATCTACAGAAGCACCTTCAGAATCTCCAGCGAATGAAAGGTACGGTCTATGTACGTTTTCTTATTCCGTTCCACACTCCGGCGAAATTCTTCAAACACTTCCTCTGTCAGTATAAAGGTGTACAGCTTTTCAATCGGTGACAAAACCACATACTCCCAGGCATACCGGGCGGAATCGCTGACCTCTGTCTGCGGCTGTTCCGTATACTCCCCGTTTATCACCATGATCTTCAGTTCAAAAATCCGCTGCACCAGAGAGTTGGGCAGCGACTGCTTGAGCAGCGCCCGGAAGGACTGGTAGAGGAGCTTAAGCATCTCTGTCCCCCGGATTCCCTCTCTTCCGTAATAATCGGCAAACTCCGTAAAATACGAGGCGTAGCAGGCAGACTCCACATCCTTTTCCAGGCCGTCAAAATAGTTTTCAATCTCCGCCCCGTACAGACTGTAAGCATCCTGCCCCTCGGACAGCGTAAAGTTCCCGAAGGCAAAGGGACGGCTGGGGGCCCGAAGTAAACTTCCCGGGCGCTTGGCTCCCCGGGCAAAGGCAGTGATTTTCCCCCGCTCCTTCGTCAGAATCACCAGCCGCTTGTCATACTCGCCAACCGGAGAGGCACTTAATACCATGCCGGTGGTCTGAACCAGATCTCTCATGGAATGAAGTGCCTCCTTTCTTTCCTAGCCTAAATCCTTCGGATTATATCCGTAGTTTTTCATGTAGAGCTCGCTCTCCCGCCACTCTCTGCGTACCTTCACCCAAAGCTTTAAATTCACCTTGGTGTCCATCAGATTCTCAATCTCAATTCTGGCCGCAGTACCGATCTTTTTAAGCATTGAACCGCCTTTTCCGATGATGATTCCTTTATGGGAATCCCGCTCGCAGACGATGGTGGCATCGATATCGAACATACCGTTTTTCCGCTCCTTCATCTGATCGATGACCACCGCGATTCCGTGAGGAATCTCATCATCCAGCATCCGCAGCGCTTTCTCCCGAATCAGCTCCGCAGCAATCTGGCGCATGGGCTGGTCGGTCACGGTATCCTCGTCATAGAACTGGGGGCCGTAGGGCAGGTACTTAAAAATACTGTCCTTCACATCCTCCAGATTGATCTCCTTTAATGCGGAAACCGGAATAATCTCCGCAAACCGGCAGATATCCTTATACGCCGCAATGAAGGTCAGAATCTCTTCTTTTTTTACGGTATCTATCTTATTGATCACCAGAATCACCGGTGTTTTTACCCGGGCCAGCTGCTCCGCGATGTGGCGCTCGCCCGCACCGATAAAGGTGGTGGGCTCCACCAGCCAGAGAATCACATCCACCTCTTTTAATGTGTTTTCTGCCACACTGACCATGTATTCGCCCAGCTTGTTCTTCGCCTTGTGAATTCCCGGCGTATCCAGAAAAATAATCTGGCCCCGTTCATCGGTGTAAACCGTCTGAATCCGGTTTCTTGTGGTCTGCGGCTTTTCTGACGTAATCGCAATCTTCTGGCCGATGAGATGATTCATCAGCGTGGATTTTCCCACATTGGGCCGTCCGATTAATGTTACAAATCCTGATTTGAATTTATCCTGCATGTAAGCTCCTTTTTAATTAAACAGGTTTCTGACCTCTCCAAACATCTCTTTGTGTTCCTTGATTTTTTCTGCATTTCCGATCACACAGAGGCTTCCGGTTGCCAGAATCGCGCGGATGACGCCGGCCAGAGCACGGATGTCCTCCGGTCGTACCGCCAGAATCTGCTGCCGCTCTTTTAAAAGCATCTCATCCGTCACACCGGAGAACCAGGCGGAATCTGCCTTGGATCCCTTATACGGAGGCAGCAGCGGCGCATCCAGATCACTGATGGTTCCGATGACATATTTGGTCATATCCCGCTCATCGGCATCAAAATTCTCCAGATAGGAAATCACACCCTCATAAACCTCATTGGTTTCCTTTACATTGGGATCCCGGTAAGAAACAAAATATCCCTCTCCGGACCGTCCTGCTCCGTTCATGACACCGTAGGCGCCTCCCTTGACACGGACGTTCAGCCACAGGTAATCATAGCCCAGAATCACCTTCAGAGTTTTCAGTGCCCCTGTATATTCCAGACCGCTGTCTGTGAAGCTTCCGCAGCGGGCCACATAGTTAACCTGAGAGGAGGTCAGGAAGCCTTCATTTTTATTGCCTTTTTCCCAGACAAAGGGATATACGGTGCCGTCTCCTGCCGGAAGTCTGTCTTTAAACTTCCGCAACGAAGCTTCCAGGGCCTCCATGCCCTTCTCATCCGCGGTATAGCTGATAATCAGGTTTTCCCTGGTAAACAGTCTGGCCGCCGTCTCCTCCAGCTTCTGAATCAGAGCTTCCTTGCGCTCCTCATAATTCTTTGCCAGATCCTCCACGAACTGATAGAAAGCGATTCCTCCGGTTCTGTCATTATAGGCAGAGGATGGGGAGAAATAGGAGGTTGCTCTGGCCACCGCCGCCGAATGGGATGCCGAATTGAGGCGCATCTGACTGCGTGACTTTGTTTCCGCCACAATCTCACCCAGACGCCGGGAATCACGGAGCACCGAATCCAGCAGAATCTCCGCAATCGCAGAAAATCCGAAATCCAGCTTCTCATAGAGAACTCTGGCGCTGGCGATAAACAGGCCGGTAAATTTCTGCGGATCCTTTAAATCCACATAGGAATTCATGCTTAAGCTGATGCCGCCGCTGTTTAAATTGATCTCATCCGATAAATCACTGTAGGTATGCTCTTTCGTATCCACATAGCCCAGAACTGCCTTCAGAAGTCCCACATAGGGAAGATCCTCTGACGGCACACGGCTGGTATCAAACATTACCCGTAAATATCCGATCCCGGAGGTAAACATCTCATGGCAGAGTACCGTGGTTCCATCTATCACCCGTTCCTTCAGGCAGAGCTTCTCCGGCTCCGGAGCGATATCCTCTCTCCGAAGCAGCGGTATTTTCTCCAAATCCTCCTTCGGAGACGGAATATCCTGATATTCCTTTAACTCCCTGGTCTCCCGGACAATGCGTGAAAGCTCTTCTTCCGAAAGACTGTCTTTATACGCCTCCAGCTTTACCCGAAGCTTCTCATCCTCGATGGCTGTTAAATTGCGTTTCGGGCTGACCACAATCACTGCTTCAAAAGGATTATCCAGAAGATAGGTACGGATCAGCTGCTCAAAATAGCCTTCCTCCACAGCCTTTTTTAAATAAGCGAAGGTATTCTCATATTCCAGATGCATCAGCGGATCCCCGTCGTACAGCCAGCTGTCCAGACACTGCAGACCGTACATCAGACCCTTGGGTGCATTGCCGTAATCCGCCTCCCGATAACGGAATTCATAATAATTAATGCCGGCCAGCAGGCTCTTCCGGTTGATTCCATCGTCTGCCAGTCTGCGCAGTGTATTCTTCACCACCGAAACAAATTCATCCTTCTGCTCCTTGTCCGCGTCCTTGGCAATCACGGAAAAATACGGCTGCAGAATGCCGTTTTCATAGCTGCCCAACACATCCTGGCCGATGCCGGCTTCCACCAGCTCCTTTTTCAGCACAGCTCCCGGCGCATCCAGAAGAACATATTCCAGAATCTGGAATGCCATATAAAGCACCGGATCCAGATCATCTCCGACCACCGTATTCAGAGAAAGATAGGTGGCATGCTCCTCCGGCTCACTCTCTGTGATGGGATAAAAGATTTCCCGCTCCACCGGTGCGGCAAAGGGCTTCTGCATATGGATCACAGAATCCACCGGCTGGCGGTCATAGTGGCATAAATACTCTTTATCCAGCCAATCCAGCTTCTCCGCCATATCCATATCTCCGTAGAGATAGATGAAGCTGTTGGACGGATGGTAATAGGTCCGATGAAACTGAAGGAAATCCTCGTAGGTCAGGGACGGAATCTCCTCCGGTGCACCGCCGGACTCGAAGGTATAGCAGTTATCCGGAAACAGCGTATTCTGGGTATACCGATCCAGCACGCCCTCCGGCGAGGAAAATGCCCCCTTCATCTCGTTATAAACCACGCCGTTTAAGGTCAGTGGTCCGTCCACCGACTCCATCTCGTAATGCCAGCCTTCCTGACGGAAGATTTTCTCCTCTTTATAAATATTGGGATGAAGAACCGCATCCATGTAAACATCCATCAGATTCTGAAAATCCTTCGCATTGCAGCTGGCCACCGGATACACTGTTTTGTCCGGATAAGTCATCGCATTTAAAAAGGTATTCAGCGAGCCCTTCACCAGCTCCACAAAGGGATCCTTCACCGGAAACTTCGCAGAACCGCAAAGCACGCTGTGCTCCAGAATATGCGGCACACCGGTGCTGTCTGACGGCGGTGTCCGGAATCCGATGCAGAATACCTTATTCTCATCGTCATTCGAAAGCAGGAAAATCCTGGCGCCCGTTTTCTTGTGCTCCAGGATCATTGCATCCGAATTCAGTTCATTTACCTTTTTGTCCTTAATTACCTGATACGCATTCAAATCCCTTACTGTCATTCTTTTCTTTCCTTTTCTTACTCTTACCTGTCTGTTCCGGCCATTCTTCTGCCTTTCTCAAAAAAGCGGACCGGCTTTCCTTCAGTTACATTCTTCCCATAAATTTATCTTTCAGTACGGCAAAGCCTTCCCGAATCCACAGATGAAGCGCCAGCACCGGATCTGCAGAAGCTGCGATTCCCACCGGATTCCAGATGCCCTGCTTTCTGGCAATTGCCTTGGCACGGAACACATGATAATTGCTGGTCAGAACACCAATCCGTACCATATCATCCTCCGAACGGGCCCGGTACTGATCCATCAGGTGCGCCTGCGCTGCCTGGGCCTTATAATACTCCTGCCGTTCGATCACCTTTCGGCTGAAGGTAATATTCTCCACCGTATTGCACGACTGATCTTCAATTAAAAGCCGCTCCGCGGGAACCCCATTATACTGAAGATACTCAAACATGGCTCTCGCCTCGCTGATTTCTTCTCCTTCCCCTTT
>JAEDOC010000009.1 GCA_016302185.1 Clostridium sp.
AAGGAGCGCCGGCTTACGCGACGCTCCCTGAGTTACTCAATACAATCTCTATTTTCCTTCCGCCAGACAAGCCTTTACTGCCTCCAGAAATCCTCCGGAATAGATACTGACGGATGCCACTGCATCAGTCGCATAGCCACTTTCATCCAGCAGCCCCTCTTCCGTCTGGTTCTCGATCAGGTATTCTGCCAGAGCATCCGCCTGCTCATACCATTTTGGGCCATTTTCGGTCATTACATAACGGCCATCGGAAGACATCTCCCGCTTACCCACCTGCTCCGCATTCAGGCCATCCCAGACAAGAGAAACAATTTTATGGTCCTTTACCTCCATCTGAATGGAATCTGAGAATCCTTTCTCATCCGGCTCGCTTGTGTATGAGTAATATCCGTCCTCCGCCTGGCTCAGAAGCTCTTCTAAGGAGAGCTCCGAGACGTTTCCGGCAGCCAGCACCAGACACTTCTTTAAGGAATCCGCAAAACCGCCTACATGAATACTCACAGAAGCCACCGCATCTGTAGTTCCCATGTCATTCATCAAGCCGGAGGTGCTCTGATTCTCCATCACATAAGCTGCCAGAGCATCTGCCTGTTCATACCACTTCGGACCATTCTCTGTCATATTGTACTGTCCGTCTGCGGAAAGCTGTCTCTTTCCTGTGCCTTCTTCATTGACCGCATCCCAGCTAAGTCCGGTAATCTTATGAGCCTCTACCTTCAGATCAATCTGGTTGTAAAATCCGTTTGCATCGCTTTCCGTATCTACCCAATGATATTCTCCGTCTTCGATGAGCTCCAGCAGCTCGTCGAACTCCGGCATCGCCGCCTGGGAATTCTCCTGTGCAATCTCTTTTTCAATAATTGCAGCCAGCTCTGTTCCCTCTTTTACCGCCTCGCGAACACAATGTGCCATTGCTTTTTTTACTGCGGTGCTCGTCATTGTCGCACCGGAAATACTGTCCACACTATGGGACTGCTTTTTCCAGATTTCTTTCCCCATCTTTACTGCCGCCGCCTGCCCAATCTCCGGTGTCTCCCCGGATGCGTTAATGACAATATCTTCAATTCCGTATTCAGTAAATACTGCGGTTACCTTTACATCCCCGCCGTAGCCTCTGGATGATCCTTCATAGGTTCCGGCATTGTAGATTGGAATATCCGATACAGGAAGATTTCTTCCGGCAATCGCCTTGTAAATCGGCTGGGAAAGAACTGTACCCCCAATACCAAACAGTATCATCACACCGGCCAGTGCCAGAACCGGAATATCTTTTCTATTTTCATGCTTACTCATTTTCGTCTACCTCGTCTCATTTATTATGTCTATTGTTCAAAAAACATCAGCGGTAGCTACCGCATCCTCGTGGATTGCTTTTGCTCTATAAGAGCAAAAAAAGGCCTGTGAAATGGGGTAAGCTATAACGCTCGCTCTCTTCCACAGGTCTTTTCATTAAATCCTGCAACAGAACTTATTTAATAATTTTTGCCGGGCACTTCGCTGCGCACTTGCCGCAGTTGGTGCACTTCTCATAATCGATCACAGCTACATTGTTATCCATATGGATTGCGTCAAACTCGCACTGCTTCGTACACAAAGTACAACCGATACATCCGTTGTCACATTTTGCCTTGACAGCCGGTCCCTTGTCGTGGGAGTTACACTGTACCAGATGCTCTGCCTTGTACGGCACCAGGTCGATTAAGTGCTGCGGACAGGTAGCAACACACTTGCCGCAGGCAACGCACTTCTCTTTGTCTACCACTGCAATACCATCCACAATGTGAATCGCATCAAACTGGCAGGCCTTTACACAGGAGCCAAGTCCCATACAGCCGAAGGAACATGCCTTGTCGCCGGCACCCGGAACCACGGCTGCCATCTTACAGTCAGAAATTCCGTAATAATTGTACTGGGTCTTTGCCTTGTCGCAGGTACCTTTACATTTTACGAAAGCTACCTTCTTCTCGCTGCTGCCGGCCTCAACGCCCATGATAGCCGCGATCTTCGCTCCAACCGGAGCACCGCCGACCGGACAGGCGTCTACAGCCGCATTTCCCTCTGCGATTGCCTTTGCAAGACCATCACAGCCCGGGTAACCACAGCCACCACAGTTGTTTCCCGGAAGCTCTGCTCTGACGAGAATCTCTTTCTCATCCACTTCTACTTTAAACTTCTCGCTGGCAACGCCAAGAAGCACGCCGATGATGATACCGGTCGCTCCGACGATCACTGCCGCGATGATAATACCCATAACATTCATCCTTCGATTTCCTCCTTTAGATTAATCCGGAAAATCCGAAAAATGCAATTGACATAAGACCTGCAGTAATCAGAACAATCGGAGATCCCTGGAAGTTATACGGAACATCATTGTGCTCAATACGCTCACGTACGCCTGCAAGTAAGATGATAGCAATTGTAAATCCAACGGAAATACCAATACCATTCACAACACTCTCGATGAAGTTGTAAGACTTCTGTACGTTGGTTAATGCAACACCGAGAACGGCACAGTTGGTTGTAATCAGCGGAAGGTATACACCTAAGGACTGATACAGAGAAACCATGTTTTTCTTTAAGAACATCTCTACAAACTGTACTAAGGCAGCGATAACAAGGATAAATACGATGGTCTGGAGATATTCCATACCGAATCTTACCAGAATGTTATCGTAGATTAAGCTTGCTACTGCGGATGCGATTGTAATAACGAAGATTACGGCTGCACCCATACCTGCAGATGTCTCTACTTTCTTGGAAACACCAAGGAAAGGACAGAGGCCGAGGAACTGGCTTAATACAACGTTATTCACCAGGGCAGAACCGATGGCGATTAAAAGTAATTCTTTCATTCTTCCACTCCTCCTTATTCTGTCTTCTCAGCGGCCTTCGCTGCTTCTGCTGCCTTGGCTGCCTCAGCAGCTTTCTTTGCTGCCAGAGCCTTCTCAGCGGCTGCCTTCTTTGCTGCTGCTGCCTTCGCTGCCTCTTCTGCTGCCTTCTCCGCAAGCTTTAAGTGGTTCTCTGCGCAGGCACCGCCCATACAGGATGCACAGTTGCCGCCGCATACCAGATCACTCTTCGGTGCGGAACCGTTGGTTGCAGACGGAGCCTTGAACTTGTTCTGAAGTGCAGTCAGAATGGATAATACGAAGAATGCACCCGGAGCAAGAACAAAGATAGAGATATGGAAATCTTCCGGAATAATCTGGTTGCCGAAGATTGCACCGGAACCAAGAATCTCACGGCACAGACCGATACAGGTTAACGCGATGGTGAAACCAAGACCCATACCGATACCGTCGAATGCAGAGGAGATGGCATCGTTCTTGGATGCATAGGACTCTGCACGGCCCAGAATAATACAGTTAACTACGATCAACGGAATATAGATGCCGAGTGCGGTATACAGAGACGGCAGATATCCCTGAATCAGTAACTGAACAATAGTTACCAGACTGGCTACGATAACGATGAATGCCGGGATACGCACACGATCCGGAATAATGTTACGCAGAGCAGCAATAATTAAGTTTGAAAATACCAAAACGGCGGTCGTAGAAAGACCCATGCCCAGACCATTGATTGCGGATGTGGTAACCGCCAGAGTCGGACACATACCTAACATCAAGACGAAGGTCGGGTTTTCTTTGATAATACCGTTATATAAACGTTCCATGCATTTATTCATTCTTCCCACCTCCGATTACTTCGCATAGTTCTGATTAAAGAACAATGCTGCATTAACTGCATTGGTTACAGCGTTGGATGTAATGGTCGCACCGCTGATTGCGTTGATCTCTGTATCACCAGCATTTCCGCTCTTTGTTACAGAAAGCTTCTCCGCGTTCTTGCCTGTGTACTGGCCTTTGAATTTTTCATCCTTTGCCTTTAAGCCCAGACCGGGAGTATCGCTGGTCTCACGGATACCGACTGCTGTAATGCTGCCGTCCTCTTTGATACCAACAGAGATAGCAACTTTACCGCCGTAGCTGTCCATGGAATAAGAGTTTACAACAATACCTAACTCCGTACCTGCCGCATCCTTTGCAGCCAGAACAGACTCCAGTGCAACATTGCCGAACTCACCGCCGGTCAGCTGAGCATTCATGCCTTCCAGATCCGCATCTGCCAGCTCATCAAAGGTCTCTGCCTCAGCAAATACCTCTTTATATGTCGCATTGTTTGCTGCGATGGTGGCCTGCTCGATCGGGCCCTTTGTTACTTCATATACCGCACCCAGCGCAACACCGGAAATCAGGGTGATTGCAAACAGGGTGAAAGCATCTTTCATGAATCCAGATTTACCTGCCATTATTTTTTACCTCCCTTTTTACCAAATGCTGTCGGAAGGGTGTACTTCTCGATTAACGGAACCAGGATATTGCAGAAGATAATTGCATAGGATACACCCTCTGCAGAACCGCCGAAGATACGGAACAGTGCTGTCAGAAGACCCAGGCAAACACCGAATACATACTGTCCCTTTGGTGTAATCGGGCTGGTTACATAATCTGTAGCCATGAAGAATGCACCGAAGATTAAACCGCCGCCACAGATATGGGCTGCAACATAGGTCATATCAAATCCGCTGTAGATCGCCGCAAACACAGCAACGGTAGCGATGTATGTAAGCGGAATCCGCAGGGAGATTACCTTGCGGACAACCAGGTAGGCTGCACCAATCAGAAGCATAATCACAGAAACCTCACCGATGGTACCGGGGATGTTACCTACAAACATGGCTCCCACGTCAACCTGCTCGCCGGCCTTTAACATAGCCATCGGAGTTGCACCGGCAACAGCATCAGAATGCGGCTCGGTAAAGGTTGTCATCTTTCCTGCGAAGGAAATTAACAGGAAGCATCTGGCTGCCAGAGCCGGGTTCATAAAGTTCTGTCCCAGGCCGCCGTACAGCTGCTTTACAACGATGATTGCGAACACACCGCCCAGACACGGCATCCATACCGGAATCTGCGGAGGCATATTCAGTGCCAGAATCATACCGGTTACCAGCGCACTGCCGTCGGAAACGGTAATCGGCTTTTTCATAATCTTCTCAAATACATATTCGGAAATCACGCAGGATAATACGGTTGCAATCAGAACCACCAGTGCGTGCATACCAAACTGCCATACACCATAAATACTTGCCGGAAGCATTGCGATAGCCACATCAAGCATTAAGCCCTGTGTGGTATGTTTGCTTCTAACGTGAGGTGATGACGATACGTTAAATAATTTTCCCATTCCTCACACCTCCTACTTTCTTCGGCTTGCAGCAACTGCTTTACGCAGCTCCTTGAATGCCTGAGTCAACGGTCTCTTTGCCGGACATGTGTATGCACAACAGCCGCATTCTACACATTCCATACCGCTTAACTTCTGGAAACCTTCCAGATCATGACGCTCTGCCACGTCCATCATCAGCTGCGGTACCAGATGCTCCGGACATACCTCAACACACTTGCCGCAGCGGATACACGGAGTCGGCTCCATGGCCGCTACCTGGTCCTTGGTAAAGGTTGTCAGTGCAGAAGATGTCTTTGCTACCGGGAAATCCAGGCTGAATAATGCCTGTCCCATCATCGGGCCGCCGGAAATCATCTTCTCCGGAACCACGCCCTCCTTGAAGCCGCCGGCTGCTGCAAGAACCTTCTTGTAGTCAGTACCCAGTCTTACTTCAAAGTTCTGCGGATTTGCAACCGCATCACCGGTTACAGTGATAATCTTCCGGATTAACGGAGTAGATTTGCATACTGCATTGTAGATCGAAGCAACGGTATCAATGTTGTCTACCACGCAGCCTGCGTCTGCCGGCAGCATGGAGGAATTGATCTCACGCTTGGTCACTGCATAAATTAAGGTACGCTCACCACCCTGCGGGTACTTGGTCAAAAGCTCACATACTTCAATTCTCGGCTCATCCTTCACCAGCTCTTTTAACTTCTTGATGGCTTCCGGTTTGTTATTTTCGATACCGAGAACACCCTTGGCATTGTCAAACAGCTGAAGGATTACCTTCAGACCGCCGATAATCTGCTCCGGACGCTCCATCATCATACGATAGTCACTGGTCAGATACGGCTCGCACTCCGCGCCGTTCACGATGACATAATCAATGTCCTTCTCATTCTTCGGAGTCAGCTTTACATGTGTCGGGAAGCCTGCACCGCCCAAACCTACGATACCTGCATCCTTGATAATCTGACGAATCTCTTCCTTGGAAAGCTTTGTGTAATCTCTGTCCTCTCCAAAGCCTTCGATCGCTTCGTCTTCTCCGTCATTCTCCACAATGATTGACTGAACCATCGCACCATTGGCAACCAGTCTCGGCTCAATTCCCTTTACGGTACCGGATACGGAACTCAGTACATTCGCAGAAATAAAGCCGCCTGCTTCCGCAATGATCTGGCCCTTCAGCACGCGGTCACCCTTTGCTACCAGCGGTTTTGCCGGAGCGCCGATGTGCTGGGACAGCGGATATACCATCTCCTCGCCCTTTTCCGGTGCGATTACCTGGATTGGTTTTTCCTCAGACAGTTCTTTTCCTTCATATGGATGAATACCGCCTATAAATGTAGCCAAACCCATCATTAAACCCTCTTTCTCTAGTTTGATTTTCTTCCCCTTTGTGAAACTGTTGTCACTGTATTGTGAAACATTTATCGCATCACCGGGCAGAATCTAACGCATATAGTATAGCATAACTAAACATTTTTCACAATTGAAAATTCGAATCCAAACTATTTATTTTTGTACAAAAATAAATACATATTTTCCTGAGGTCCCCCTTAATTCCTACAAAAGCACTAAAAAATGAACCGCAGGTGAATTTTGTCAAAAGAAACAAAGAAAGGAAACGGATACGAACCATGACTCTGATTCTGTCTCCATTCCCTTCCTTTTTTCAGTTTCTTTATACATTCTTGCGAATTCTGACGGATATTTGTTAGAAACTTTTCCGTCTTTGTTTTATTTCCGACAAACTATGAGAAAAACGCAACATACCCCTGAACAAAAATGTAAAGCACAATCAGCGGCATGAGATACGAAACATAGATCCGCATTCCCCGCGGAAACTTCAGTCCGGCTCCCGCATTGGCCTCCGTGAGAAAATTCTCATAGCCCCATCCGTAACGGCTGGTACAGAACAGAAGATAGACCAGGCTTCCCAGGGGAAGCAGGTTATTGCTTACCAGAAAATCCTCTAAATCCAGCACACCGCTTCCCGGGCCGAAGGGGGTAAAGCCGCTCCAGAGATTAAAGCCCAGCACGCAGGGAAGGGACAGCAGAATAATCGCTCCGGTATTGACCAGAACCGCAGTTTTCACACTGCAGCCGGTCAGATCCGTAGCAAAGGAAACAATATTCTGGAATACTGCAATTACCGTGGAAAATGCCGCAAAGGACATAAACAGGAAGAACAGGGTGCCCCAGAATCTTCCGCCCGCCATGGCATTGAACACGTTGGGCAGCGTGATGAAGATAAGGCTCGGCCCCTGACCCGGCTCAATACCGAAGGCAAAGCAGGCCGGAAAGATAATCAGTCCTGCCATAAACGCCACGAAGCTGTCCAGCACCAGGACATTGACTGCCTCACCGGCCAGCGTCCGCTCTCGTCCGATATAACTTCCGAAGATTGCCATGGCACCGATACCGATGCTCAGCGTAAAAAACGACTGTCCCAGTGCCGCGAAGATAACCTCAGAAAGCCCTGCCTCTTTAATCTTGCTGAAATCCGGCCTTAAATAGAATTCCAGTCCCGGGCGTCCGCCCTCCATCCGCACGGAATTCACCGCCAGAACAATCATAAGAAAGAGCAGACTGACCATCATCACCTTGGTGATCTTCTCCACTCCGTTCTGCAGTCCCATGGCACAGATGGAAAAACAGATCACGACACATAACACCATAAAACCAATCATCAGTGCAGGATTCTCCAGCATCTCGCCGAATTCCGCCGCCACACCGGCCGCATCCAGTCCCACAAAATCTCCGGCCGCCATCTTCACAAAATACAGAACCAGCCACCCCGCAATGGTTGTATAAAACATCATTAAAAGATAATTTCCTGCCATACCGAACCATTTATAAATATGCCATTTACTTCCCTTCGGCTCCAGTGCCTCAAAGGAAAGTGCAATGCTTCTCTGACTGGCTCTGCCCACCGAATACTCCATCACAATAATCGGAAGTCCGAAGAAAATCAGAAATGCCACGTAAATCAGCACAAACGCTGCACCTCCGTATTGTCCGACGATATAAGGGAATCTCCAGACATTGCCCAGGCCGATGGCGCAGCCGGCAGAAATCAGGATAAACCCCAGCCTTGAAGAAAACTTTTCTCTTCCCATAACTCCTTCTCCTTTATCTAAACCTAAAAATGGCAGCGGTTCGAATCCCCGGATACTGTTGCCGAACCGTTACCATTCCTTATTCTATAATATTTCTTTTCTTTCAGCAAGCCACCGCTTTACAGTGTTAAAAGCAGGAAGGGCACGCTTCCCGCACTAAAAATCCTCCACCTCCTGTCTGGATGGAACGGAGGGTGCCGCGCCCGGACGGGATACCGCAATCGCCGCCGCCCTGGCTGCATGATCCAGCGCCTCTGCTGCACTCTCTCCCCGCTGCAGACCGCCGATGAAATAGCCGGTAAAGGTATCTCCTGCTGCAGTGGTATCCACCACCTCCACCGGATAAATTCCCTGATGTAGTACCTGTTCCCCGTCTTTATACACAGAGCCGTCACCACCCAGGGTCAGAACAATCTTCGCCTCCGGAAAATGTCCGGAAAGTGCCGTCATCAGAGCATCCGCATCCTTTGTGCTTTCCATACCGCACAGATCAGAAGCTTCTATCTCATTTAACAGGAAATAATCCACATACTCCAGCGGATACGTAAGAATCTTCTCATTCATCGGCGAAGGATTCAGGACGATCTTCATTCCCCGGACATGGGCCTGTTCCATGATATAACCGATTTCACTGATCTCGTTCTGAAGAATCAGAAAATCACCCGCTCCGAACTGATGCATCACCCGATCAACCATTTCCTTTGTGATCTCCTGATTTGCTCCGCCGTACAGCAGAATGCAGTTCTGTCCCGCCGGATCCTTCTGGATGATCGCATGTCCCGTCTTGCCCGCCGTATGAGCGATCAGCTCTGTATGAACCCCCGCCTCCGACAGCTGCTCTATCAGGAACTCTCCATCCTCTTTTCCTACGGCTCCCGCATGCCAGACCTCAGCACCGGCCTTACTTAAGGCAATGGACTGATTTAAGCCCTTGCCGCCGGAAAACACGGCCAGAGAAGAAGAGGAAAGTGTCTCTCCCGCTCTCACAAAATGTTCCACCGAATAGGTATAATCAATATTTAAGGAACCAAAATTTAATATCTTCAAGCTTTCTTCCTCCCCGTTTCCTTCTCCAAAAGCTCTGTCAAAATCTCAATCGATGCCAGATAGTCTTCCGTCTTCACACACTCATTGGGTTTATGAGCCATCCCCGGTTCTCCCGGTCCAAACAGAAGCACTGCTGTCTCCGGTGTCTCTCTGGCCAGAATGGAAGCATCTGTAAAATAGTTAATCCCCACCAGGCCTGCCTCTCTGCCATGATCCCGAATACAACGGGTCACACTGCGGGCCAGGGGATGATCCGGAGATATTTCGATGGCTCTCCGGCTGTTTTTCACCAGGAAATGAACGTCCAATGCATTCGCGCCAGATGCGCGGTATTCCCGGACCAGAGCTTCGGCGCGTTCCAGAACCATAGTTTCCGTCAGTCCCGGAACCATCCGGATATCCATCAGCATAGTACAGCCATCTGGCGTCATATTGGGAGCCACACCGCCGGAAAGCTTTGTAATCTGCGCAGTCGAATGTCCCAGTACCGGATGCGCAAAGCCCTCGATGAAGGTTTTCAACTCTCCCGCCAGCTTCACCGCATATTCGATGGCATTTACTCCTTCCTCCGGATATGCTCCATGACTGGTCTGTCCGGAAACCTCCGCCTCCAGCCACAGACAGCCTTTCTGCGCCACCCCCAGACGGCAGCCGGTGGGCTCTCCAATCAGTATCTCCGAAAAGATTCTCCCCAAAAAAGGCTTCTCCCGAAGCGCTGCTTCCGCCCCCAGTCCTCCTTTTTCTTCATCACAGCTTCCCAAAAACCAGATGGTACGGGACGGTTTCTTACCGGAACGGCGAAACGCACACAGCGTATATACCATCGCTGCCAGCCCGCTCTTCATATCACTGGCTCCTCTGCCATAGAGAACCCCCTTTTCTTCCACCGGAACTGCCGGATCCGTATTCCATTCATTTAAACTTCCGTAGGGAACGGTATCCAGATGGCCGTTCCAGAGAATCGGTGAGGTATCGTCCTCTCCTTCCAGAACCGCAAACACATTGGCATGGGTTTCATCGATTCGCCATACACTGGACGGGATACCTGCATCCTCAAATACCCGGCAGAGATACTCTGCCAGCTTTCCCTCATCATTCCTTCCGTTCACACTGGGAATTGCCAGAATCTCCTTCAGTAACTGCACTGCTGCTTTCATGCTGCTCTCCTCTTACTGCAAAAAGAGGGCCGACCCGAAACACTTCTGCTCCCTGCCGCCCCCTTTTCCCTATTATTTTCGAATCAACCAGGCTGCAATATTCTGCCACAGTTTATTATAATATTCCCATTCACAGAATTCCGGCGGCGCCCAGTGCGGTGCACAATCCGTGGTCAGAACCGCACTTCTGCCCTTGCCGTATTCCGCAAATGCAATAAAAGGATCACCCTCCACAGTTACCGGAACCACAGCCTCCGGCTTCGCAATTACCTTATTGTAGCCCAGCACCTCCGGCCAGTCGGCAGGAATTCCTGCCAGCGCCTCATGCTCCGCTACTGTCACCGGCTTCACGCCTTCACAGTGCTCCATACGGTCATCCACCGTGAGAATCTCCACCGGAAGGACCTCCTGGACTGCAGTATCATGCCATTTTCCCTTGGCATCCACACCGGAGAAGGTCAGATAACCGCCAACCATCAAAAGTGCACCGCCATCCAGCACATAATCACGGAGTAAATTGCAGCGGTTCGGCATCTTCACACTGCGGTCAAAGGTTGCTCCCGGCAGAAGCAGCGTATTGGCTCCGATGTCGGAAAGAATCACGATATCATACTGCTTTAACGCTTCCATTGTAAACGGAAATTCCTCGTTGGCCAGGTGGTTGGGAAGGAAAGTAACCTCATAACCGCCCTCCTCAAGCGCTGCCTTCAGCCATTTCTCGCCGGTCTCATACTTCGATGTATAAAATGCGTCAAATCCTTTCACATGAGTGGTATAGCTCATCCAGGACTCACCTGCTAACAATACTTTTCTGCTCATTTCATATCCTCCTTTTCCTATGTACCATTCAGGCCCCTTATTTTCTGCTGCCCCAGGCTAGGATCAGCTTTGCATACACGTAGATTGCCTCCAGATAGCCATCCACAGAGACATACTCATCCACCGCATGACATTCTGCTCCCCGCCCCGGTCCAAACTGGATAACAGGGCAGCCGGTGATATTCTTCCACAGACGGGAATCACAGCCAAAATGGGATCCGGCCACAACAGCCTCCCGCCCCAGAGATTCCTTATATACCGCCTTAAACGTATCCACCAGCGGATGGTTCTCTTCCATCTCAAACCCATGTCCGGTCTGATAGATAGTAATCCTGGGCGGGTGGTTTTCCAGCCAGGGATCGGATCTGCAAATCCGGTTTACCACATCGGTAAACTCCTCTACCACCTGATCCTGATTCATCAGCCGCGGCAGATAATGCACGCAGGTAGAAAAGCTGCAGTCACCGGCCACAGTGGAACCGGCAGAGCCGCCGGAAATCACACCCACATTAAGACTGGGCGGCGGAAGCAGCGGATGGCGGTACTCCAGAAGCCACCGGTGCTCCATCTCATCCAGCGCCTGAATTACCTTGATCGCCTTCTCAATAGCGCTGACACCGTTCTTCTTTTCCCCGGAATGGCAGGCCTTGCCCTCAAAATCAACCTTAAAGAATACCCAGCCCATATGAGCCAGAATCAGCTGGTCATCAGTCGGCTCACAATTCACGGCAGCGTCCGGCTGAAAACCATACATCGCCGCCTGCATGGAACCGTTGCCGCCGCCTTCTTCGTCACAAACCGAGGTCAGGATCACATCTCCCGGCAGCTCATATCCGGCATCCTGAAGAAGCTTCACCGCCATCACAGAGGCCATCAGACCTCCCTTCATATCTGCGGCACCACGCCCGTAGAGCTTTCCGTCCCGAATCTGCGGCTCAAAGGGAGGTGTGGTCCACTCAGCCGCGTCATCCGCCGGCATCGTATCGATGTGTCCGTTGAACAGCAGGCTCTTTCCTCCCTTTTTCCCCTTAAAAATACCGTAGACATTGTAGCGGTTCTCCTGATTATGCCCTAAATTTCCCTCCTGGTATTTTTCATAGCACTCCTGAATGGTCTCTTCCCGCATGGGATCGAGAATAATCTCATCGGCATTCATGGTTTTCAGAAGCGCAGCCAGATAATCCTGACCCTTTTTCTCCAATCCCCCGCCAATGCCATGACCAATGTCATGGGTGTCGATGGCAATCAGATGCTTCAGCTCTTCGATGTATTTTTCTTTATTCTGTTCTAATACGATTTTTAAATCCTTCATCCTTCTGCCTTCGTTCTATCCTTCATTGTTATTAATCACTAGTTGTACTTTCTCAGACCATCCTCAACGATATTCCAGAATTTCTCCACATCAATATCAATTGCCACATCCGCAGTCGGCGCAAGCTTCTGATAGCCGAAGAAATCACAGTTGGTACGACCGTAGGACTGGACGCTGCGGATATCAATCTCCGCGTGCATCGGCTTCACGGTCAAAACGGTCGGATCGATCAGATACGCAATGGTAATCGGATCATGAAGCGGTCCGCCCTCCCAGCCGAACACTTCCTTCTGCGTCCGGCAGAAATGGCCCATCAAATCCACAAACAGCTTCGATGCCTTATTGCCTACCTTGCTCATCCGCTCTACAATCGCCGGATAGCAGAGGGCCTTTCTGGTCACATCCAGCCCCACCATGGTAATGGGACGTCCGCTGGTAAAGCAGACATACGCCGCATCCGCATCCGCAATGATGTTGAATTCTGCCGCCGGAGTCACATTTCCATTGGTATAAGCACCTCCCATCAGCACAATCTGCTGAATCTTCGGAATGATCTGCGGCTCCATCCGCATTGCCATCGCCAGATTGGTCATCGGGCCGGTAGTTACCATGGTGATATCGCCGTCTGAAGCCAACAATGTATCAATGATAAAGTTTACCGCATGCTTGTCTTCCAGCGGTTTTGTCAGCGGTTCAAATACCGGGCCATCCAGGCCGGTCTCTCCGTGAATATCTGCCGCCACCATCTTCTCACGAATCATCGGACGGCCGCAGCCGGCATACACCGGCACATCAATGCCAAGGCACTGGCAGACATTGCGGGCATTCACCTGTGTTTTCTCCAGCGTCTGGTTTCCCGCAACCACCGTGATACCTAATAAATCAATCTTTTCACTCTTTGCTGCCAGGATAATGGCCACCGCGTCATCATGTCCCGGATCACAGTCCAGAATGATTTTTTTCTTTTCCATCTCTCCAACTACTCCTTTAGCCTGTTATACTTTCTTTGCGCTGAAGCTGCCTAATTCGCGCCGGAACCCACATGCAGAGAGGATTCCTTTCTCCGGTTCGCCTGCAGCTTCGCCATCATAGAGATCGCCAGTACCGCAACCGTCACAATATACGGCATCATCAATACAAACTGAGACGGAATACCATATGCCTGAAGTCTGGCTCCGATAGAATCAGCAAAACCAAACAGAAGACAGCCGAGCGCAGTCAGCACCGGATTGGCACCGCCGAAATACATCGCCGCAACACCCATGAAACCACGGCTGTTGGTCATATTCTCAATAAACTGGGTGCTGTAGCCCAGAGACAGGTGAGCTCCTGCCAGACCGCCGATCAGTCCGGAGATAAACATCGCCTGATATTTTACTGCATTTACCTTAATACCAGCTGTTTTTGCCGCTTCCGGGAACTGCCCAACCGCACGCAGGCGCAGGCCCCAGACCGTCTTATAGAAGAAAAACTGCAGCAGAAGAATCAGAACAATGGCAAACCACTCTGTAATACACCAGTTATTAAAAATCTCTCCAATTACCGGAACGCCGTCCAGAAACGCCAGCTTAACACGGGGAATCGGAACAATATCCGGGCTGGAGAATCCGCCGTTGGTATTAAAAATCGCCTTGCCTAAAAATTTGGTAATGGCCAGCGCGAACATGTTTACGCCCATACCGATAGCGCAGATTTCAGAATTGTAACGGATATGGCCTATCGCCATGACCATGGCAATCACGGCACCAGCCAGCATGGCTACAGCCACACCCAGAATCCAGCTTCCGGTAAAATAGCTGACTGCCACCGCTGTAAACGCACTGACCAGCATAATGCCCTCAGTACCGATATTCAGAATATTGGCCTGCTGTGTCAGTGCCGCGCAGAGCGCCGCAAAAATAATCGGTGTAGCCGAACGGAAGGTCGCATAAATCAGCGACACGTTAAAAATCTTATCAAAATTTTCTAAAATCGCGTTCATGCCTTCTCCTCCTTCTTCTCCGCCTGTTTCTTTTTCCGCTTCTTAAATTCAAATGCGGTCTCCATGGTAGCCATGATAATGAATACGGCAGTAATGGTATCTACCAGAGCCTTGGGAACACCGGTGGTCTGCTGCATACCCATGGCGCCGGCCTTTAGAACTGCCAGGAAGAATGCCATAAACGGAGCAAATACCATGTTGTTCTTTACAATCAGAGAAGCCAGCATACCATTGCTTCCCAGACCGGTGGCAAAGTTGTTGAGGAAGTAACCGTGGACGCCCAGCACCTCGATACAGCCGGCGATACCGCCCAGCATACCGGAGAGCATCATCGCACCGATGAATACCTTTTTAGAGTTGATGCCCACATAATCCGCATGGCTCGGATTAAAGCCCACGGTACGGATCTTATAGCCCCAGCTGGTTTTATTTAACATCAGAATTACCAGAACAACCACAACAATCGCAATAATCAGTCCCACATTGGCACTGGAAGGTTTCATAAACTGATACAGAGTTACCTTTACCGGCGGAGACTGGGGATTGGCAGTTCCCGCACTCATCGGACCGCTGACCAGGTAAGAGGTAATATAGAGTGCCACGGTATTCATCAGAATCGTTGTACAGACTTCATTTACCCCGTAATATACCTTCAGTGCGGCCGGGATAAACGCCCAGGCCGCAGCTACTGCCATAGCTCCCAGGAAACAGGCAACGTAGAGGATCGGAGCCGGAAGATCCCAGTAAGCTCCGATATAGGCAGCAGTAATGCCGCCAAGGAATACCTCACCTTCCACACCAACATTGAATGCGCCGGCTTTCGCCGCAATCGCAAATGCAATAGAGGTCAGAAGAAGCGGGGTAAATCCGGCCAGTGTAGTTCCCAGGCGAAGCTTGCCGTTAAAAGCACCATTTAACAGAGCACCATAGGCCTCAATTGGGTTCTCCCCGATGGCAATGATAAACAGCGCACCGATCCCCAGTGCCACCAGCATGGTTAACAAAATCTTTCGAATACTGTTTAAGGTCTGATTCATACGGCTGTTTCCCCTCCCTTCTGCGCTTCGGAACCGCCCATCATGAGAAGTCCCAGGTTATTCTCATTGGCCTCGCTGGCCATCATCTCACCGGTAATCTTGCCCTCATGGATTACAATAATCCGGTCAGACAGAGAGATAATCTCCTCCAGCTCCGCAGACACCAGTAGAACGCCTGCCCCCTGTTTTTTTGCTTTCTCCAGGGTGTTTCGAATCAGTTCGATAGCTCCGACATCGACACCACGGGTCGGCTGGGATGCCACCAGAAGTTTCTTATTCATGGATACCTCCCGGGCTACTACAACCTTCTGAGCGTTGCCTCCGGATAAGGAGGAGGTCGGAAGCTTATAGTCTGTCGGACGGATATCAAACTGTTCCACCATCTCTTTCGAATAGGCATCCTGTGTCGACTGATTTAAAAGAGCACCCTTGGTAAACGGCGGCTGATCCAGCTGAACCGCAATCAGGTTCTCCTGAATCGTCATGGCACGGTTGAGTCCGCGGGTATTACGATCCTCCGGGATATGAGCCAGGCCGGCATCCCGAACCTTCTTCGGACTTAAATTAGCGATTTCTTTTCCATTTAAGAGAATGGATCCTTTCTCCACCCGGCGCAGTCCGGTGATGGCCTCTACCAGCTCACTCTGACCGTTTCCGTCAATTCCCGCGATACCGACAATCTCTCCCTCCTTGACAGACAGGGACATGCCGCGAATCTTGGAGGTTTCCTTCTGGCTGGGAATCCATACGTCCTTTACCTCAAGAATCGTCTCCCCTGCCTTGGAATAATCCTTGTCGATATTCAGGAAAACCTCACGACCGATCATTCGCTTGGTCAGATCCAGCGGAGAAGTCTCGTTTTTATTTACCGTGCCCATGTAATTACCCTGGCGCATGACGGAAATCCGGTCAGAAATCTCCATAACCTCGTTTAATTTATGGGAAATGAAGACAAGGGATTTGCCTCCCTGCTTCAGGTTATTCAAAATCTCAAATAATCTTCTGGCCTCCTGTGGCGTCAGCACCGCAGTCGGCTCATCCAGAATAATGATTTCCGCTCCACGCATCAGTGTCTTGATGATCTCCACACGCTGCGCTTCACCAACAGAAATCTGGCTTACCTTCTTATCCAGCTGTACTTCCATGTTGTACCTGCGGATATATTCCTCTACTTCCTTCCGTGCCTTGTCAAAATCTATGGTCAGACCCTTTTTCGGCTCGAATCCGAGAATGATATTCTCCAGAACCGTCAGCTCATTGACAAGCATGAACTCCTGGTGAACCATACCGATTCCATGCTCAATAGCAATCTTTGGCGTAATCGTTCCCATCTTCTCCCCGTTGACATAGATCTCACCATCATCAATGGGATACATACCGTACAGAAGTTTCATCATGGTGGACTTACCTGCACCATTCTCTCCAATCAGGGAATGAATTTCTCCCGGCTTTAAGGTAAATTCACCATTCTTTACTGCCTGTACCTGGCCGAAATTCTTGACAATCCCTTTCATCTCCACTACGTAATTGTTCATTCGTTCACCCTCTCAACAAAAGAAACCGCGGGGGATCCTTCTTTTGCCTGCCTTGTAAAAAGAACAGGGATCTGTATTTCTCAGATCCCTGTTTTTTCATTATACGCCTGTCGATTATGCCTGCGGGCCAAATCCCTCGTAATTGTCTACTACGATTTCGCCGGAGATAATCTTCTCAGCAAGTTCATCACATTTGTCTACGATATCCTGCGGGAACTTGTCGCCAAGTGCTTCTTTCATAACAGAGAAGTCAGTTAAGCTTACACCGCCTTCGGTCAGAGACAGATACTTAGTAGAGCCGCCCTCGAAGGTGCCTTCTACTACAGACTGGATAACCAGATAGCATGCATTGTCAACTCTCTTCACCATGGAAGTAAGCACAGAACCCGGCTGATCTGCATCCTGGTTTAAGTCAACGCCGATTGCGTATTTGCCAGCCTCTTTTGCAGCCTCAAGGATACCAACACCGGTACCGGATGCTACGTTCATAACGATATCAGCGCCCTGCTCATACTGAGCCAGAGTCAGTTCTTTGCCCTTTAACGGATCAGACCATGCGCCTGCGAATGCCTGAAGGATCTTGATGTCCGGATCGATGTATTTTGCACCCTGCTCATAGCCAACATAGAAGTCATGAAGAACCGGGATATCCATACCGCCTACCCAGCCGATGATCTTGTCTTCGTTTACATTTTCAATATCAGTTTTGGTGGTAAACATCGCCGCTGCCGCACCGGCCAGGAAAGATCCCTGGTTCTGAGCGAAGCTGATGGACTCAACGTTCGGAAGGTCAACCGTGGTATCAATCACTGCGAACTTGGTATCCGGATAGTTCGGGCCATGCTCGATAATGTAATCAGCGATGTTGGAGGATGCGCCGATAATTAAATCATAGCCTTCCTCACAAGCTGCTACCAGGTTTGCCTCCCACTCTTCTGCGGTGGTTCCCTCAAGGCTCTTTAACTCGATGCCGAAATCCTCTTTTGCTTTTTCTGCACCCATGTTACAAGAGTCATTGTAGCTCTTGTCACCTAAGTTACCGGTGTAAACAACGCAGACACGAATCGGATCGCCGCTCTCCTCTGCTGCCGCCTCGGTCTCAGCTGCTTCGGTCTCTGCAGCCTCTGCCTTTGTCTCCTCAGCCTTGGTCTCTGCCGGAGCCGCCTCCTTGCTTCCGCATGCGGTCATGCTGACACACATTGCAGCTGCAAGCATTACGCTTACTACTTTCTTTCTCATTTTTCTTCCTCCTTCTTTCATAGAAAGCTTCTTTTTTTCTCCTGAATCTCCATGCTTCAGACATTCGGAGAATGAAACTTCTTCCTTTTCAGGCAAAAAATAAAACATCAAGAACAGACTTCTTCATGTTTTATTCTTTTAGGATATTTTACTATTGTTTTACATATTTTGTCAATATTCTTTCCACAAATTGACATTTATTGAGTTATGTCTGATATTTTTCTGTCAAATTCCATTCTGCCGTATCAGTCCGGAATATATCTCTGCAGGCACATAGGCCGTGACGAAGATGCCATCCTCCCGGTATTCTTCCGTAAGCAGCTGTCCCGCCTTGCGGATGAGCTGAATCCTGCCAGCCTCCGGATAAGGAAACAGACGTTCCAGATAGATCTTCCGGTTTCTCAGAATCATTTCCAGAATATCCAGCAGTTCTTCGATACCGTCACCGGTCTTTGCGGAGATCCTGACCTGATAATCAGAATGGAGATCCTTCAAAATCACCGTCTGATCCAGACGATCCGTTTTATTAAACACCGTGACCACTGTCTTGTCTCCGATCTCCAGCTGACGCAGCGTCTCATAAACAATGTGGAGCTGTGTATCCATCTGTGAATTGGAGCAGTCCACCACATGAAGAATGATATCGCTGTAGCAGGCCTCCTCCAGCGTGCTGCGGAACGCTTCAATCAAATGATGGGGCAGCTTCCGGATAAAACCGACCGTATCCGTCAGAAGGATCTGCTGACCGCTGGGCAGCACCAGATTCCTGGTGGTGGGATCCAGCGTGGCAAACAGCTTGTCCTCCGCCAGGATACCGGCGCCGGTCAGTCTGTTTAACAGTGTGGATTTTCCTGCATTGGTATATCCGACGATAGCTGCCGTCAGATTGTAATTTTTCTCCCTCTGTTTTCTCTGCACGTCCCGGTGGCGTTTGACCGACTCCAGCTCCGCCTTCAGCTGGCCGATACGATCGTGAATCAGCCGTCTGTCCACCTCCAGCTTTTTCTCACCCGGTCCTCTGGTACCGATACCGCCGCCCAGACGGGACAGAGAGCTTCTAAGACCCACAAGGCGGGCCGCCCGGTATTTTAGCTGAGCCAGCTCTACCTGAATCTTTCCTTCACTGGTAGTAGCATGGGAAGCGAAGATATCCAGAATCACCATGGTACGATCCATCACCTTGGTCTCCAGTGCATCCTCTAAGTTTCTCATCTGGGCCGGAGACAGCTCATCATCACAGACGATGCCGGTGGCACAAAGCGCCCCCAGAAGTTCCCGAACCTCATCGATCTTGCCCTTTCCAAGGTAAGTTCCCGGATGAATCCGTTCCCGGTTCTGAATGACACGCCCCACGGTTGTCGCGCCTGCCGTCTTTACCAGCTCCGCCAGCTCATCCACCGAGGCTTCCGTATCATCCTCCTCTGAGGTACTGACCGCCACCAGTATCACCCGTTCCTCCAGCTCCTTTAACTCAATTAATTCTGCCATCTAAAAACGCAATCTCCTTTTCCAGCTTTTCTGTCATGCCATAGGCGGAAGCATACTCCTGAAAAATCTCCAGCGCTTTGGCAAATTCTCCCTGCTTCTCATAAGCTGCACCTATATTGTACGAAAGCAGCTGTTTTGCCTCCTGAATCAGCGTCTCGTCACCACTCTCTTCCGCCAGTGCAAGCCCCTCTTCAAAGGCAGAAACCGCATCTTCGCCATTTCCTTCCTCCAAAAATGCAAGTCCCTTTTCATTGACAAGCTGCACCTCTGCACGGTTTCGGCAGCGAAGATACTCCGTTTTTTTACCGTCCACCTCCGCCAGTATCTCATAGGTGTGGACAGCTGCCTCGTAATCTCCCAGTCGGTACTCCGCCTCGCCCCGGTACTTCAGAATATCCAGCTCAAACTCATCCACAACACCATCCGCCTCTTTTAAGGCGGTATCAAAGGAAACGACTGCCTCCTCCAACTGCTCCTGATTCATCTGTTCAATGCCCTGAAGTCTGGCCTCTCTCGCCTTCTTCGGCTCTCCGCAGCCGGAAAGAAGAAGCGCTGCCGCACACAGAGCCGCTGCACACCGGAATTTCTTCCCGTTTTCTCTCTTTGTCCGCATTCCGCACCCGTCCTTCTTTCTTTAATTTTTCCCGGTGCTTCCGTGGCCGCCCCGATCTGCATGCCCCAGCGTCCTGGCCTCTTCAAACTGAATTACCGGCTGATGCTCCATAATCCTGAACTGGCAGATCCGATCTCCCACCTGAATTCTGGTATCTCTCAGTGCATAGGCCGGAAAAAACCACTGATCATTGTCGCCGCAATAGGATTCATCAATCACACCCATGCTGTTGGTCTGGATAATACCGAAATTCTTAAATGTACTGCTTCTTGGCACCACATGAGCCTCATAACCCTGCGGCAGCTCCATGGCAATTCCCAGGGGAATCAAAGCGAATTCTCCCTTTTTCAGTTCCACTTCCTTTGCCGCCCGCAGATCAATCCAGTCTGATTTGCCGTCAATGTAGGTTAATTTTTCAATCTCTTTCGAAAGATACTTAATCTTTATCTTCATGTTCATTTCCTCCGTCATGATTGCCATCCTGCGCTTCCTCCGGAAGCCGCTCCAGCTTAAGCTCCTCCTCGGTCTCCAAGCGCAGCTCATCCAATTGCCCCGGCTTTATCTCCGGCAGCTCTTTCGTGGAGCCGACGCCAAATCGCCGCAGAAATTCTTCCGTGGTCGCAAACAGAGCCGGCCTCCCAGGTGCGTCCAGACGCCCCACCTCATACACCAGGTTGTACTCAATCAGGCGGTTCACTGCATGATCCGATTTGACACCGCGGATTTTTTCAATCTCCAGCTTGGTTACCGGCTGCTTATAGGCAATGATGGACAGCGTCTCCAGAACCACATCCGTCAGTACCTGCTTTTTCGGTGCCGATGCCACACGAATCAGATTCTCATAGTACTCTGCTCTGGTACACATCTGGTAGCTGTCCTCCAGCCTTATGATCTGCATCCCCCGATTTTCTTCCTCATACCGCACCTTTAAGCGCTCCACCACTGTCCGCGCCGTCTCCATATCCCGATCCAGCGCTGCCGCCAGCTGCTTTAACTCCACCGATTTTCCCATTGTAAAGAGGACGGCCTCCACAATAGCCTCTTCCTCCGAAAATACCATGTTTTCCTGCTTCATGTGCTTCCTGTTCCTTATACTCCTGCTTCTTCCGGACCCTGCTTGTCCCGGCCATCCTCTTCCCGCGTCTCAAAATCTGCTTCCACCCCGGCAAGAGAAATCTCCTCCTCTTCCCCTTCCGGTTCCAGCGTCTCAATATACATATCCTCAAAGGCAGCTTCCTGGGTCAGATGGATTTTGCCCAGCTTCATCAATTCCAGCACTGCCAGGAAGGTCACGACCACATCCAGCCGATCCGCCTGCCGCTCCAGCATCTGGCGAAAGCTGAAGCTGCGGTGGCTTCTGGCATAATGCATCACAGAACTGATCCGCTGCTCTAAGCTGACCGGCTCTTTCCGGATCGTACCAAAACGGCTTCGCACCGGATCAATCTTATCCTCTCTTCGCTTCATCACGGAATCGAAGATCTGCTGTAGCTTTGCCAGTGTCAATCCGTCCAGAAGCTGATCCAAATCCACCGGCGGTTCATATTTTGCCACTTCTTTTGGAATCGTCGGTGCCTTATAAAAGAAGGACTCCGCCTCCTGCTCTCGTTCCTCCAGCTCCTGTGCCATCAGCTTATACATCTTGTATTCCAGAAGACGACGCACCAGCTCTGCTCTGGGGTCCTCCTCGTCCTCTTCTTCCTCATCCTCTGCCGGCAGAAGCATCCGGGACTTAATGTCAATCAGCGTGGCAGCCATCACCAGAAATTCACTGACCACGTCTAAGTCCTCCTTCTCCATCCGGCTCACGTAATCCAGATACTGCTCTGTGATGGTTACGATGGGAATATCATAGATGCTTACCTTATTCTTTTCAATCAGATGGAGCAGCAGATCCAGCGGCCCCTCAAAGTGTTCCAGTTTATAGCAAATCTCCATGTCACACCGATTCTATCCTTTTTCTTCTGCGTCTTATGCGAAATAGTATACCAGAGGTTCTACGTTCCTGCAACCGTAACCCATACCAGCTGCGGCCGGTCATTCAGCCGGATATTGATGGAATGGGTTCCCAGTCCCCGGCCGACAATCATCGTTTTTCCATCCTTATCAAACCGTCCGGCACAGCAGGGAAGAAAAAACTGGTACTGCGGCGTCATCACTCCGCCCAGAAAGGGCAGGCGGATAGTTCCCCCATGAAAATGACCGCAAAGGGTCAGATCTGCCCCCCACCGGCAGCAATCCTCAAAAAACAGCGGGGAATGGAGCAGCAGGATCTGGAATCGTTCCCGATCCGCTTTTCCGACCCGGGACAGCTCACCCTCCTCCAGCTTCGGCACCGTAAAATGGTGGCGGTAATACCGCTCCTTTAAATTACAGCCGGTGATCCGGATATCAGATCCAAAGCATTCGCCGGAATCTGTCAGATAATGAACTCCCGCGCGCCTTAGCTGCTTCACAAAATACGGATACCGTTCCCCGTACTTTTCCCGTTCCCGCTTCATCCGCTCCTCATGGTTTCCATTGGCATAATACACCGGATACTTTGATGCCAACCGTTTTACCAGAGCCAGGGTCACCCGCAGATCACACGTCTTTTTGCAGACCATCATATCGCCGCCAATCAGAATGCCATCCGGATGAATCCGCTCAATCTCCTGCAGAAGTGTCTCATTCTCCCTGCCGAATTCTCTGCTATGCAGATCCGTCAGAAAAACGAAGTTCCTCTCCCCCTCTTTTATCTTGTCCGAACAAATCCGGAAATGCTCTGTAACAAAATGTGATTTTTCATATTCCGAGCGGAGATACAGCCCCGCTCCTACACTTACCAGCCCTGCCAGACAGGCATTCCACATAGTCTCCACTCCCTTTTTTCAGCCTATGTTCATCTTACACGGAAAGAAGGGGCTTCGTCAAGGTCTTCCGCCGGTTCGCTCTCCGGCCGGAAAAGACTATGCATCAGCCCCTTTCTTGCGCAATCTATCCCAATTATGGATAATATGCAATCAAACCGGTTCAGTATTTAATGGTAGGGGAGGTGCAGATACCTTGATTACTTATGATAAATTATGGGAAACCATGAAAGAAAAAGAGATTACCCAGTACCGGCTGATCAAATATTATGGTTTTAGTGCAGGCCAGCTGGGAAGGCTGAAAAAAAACATGTATGTCTCTACCCATACCATTGAAACGCTTTGCAGCATTCTCGACTGCAGAGTAGAAGACATCATCGAATATAAACCAGATTCAGCCGGATAACTCTGCTACATTTCCTTCTCCCAGAATCCGGATTCCGGCCGCCCGCAGCCGCCGTGCCGTGATCCCGTCACCGGAAATCAGATTTCCCTGAAAAGAACCGTCATAGATCCGGCCGCAGCCGCAGGAAGGACTTCTCTCCTTCAATATTGCCGTGCTGCAGCCGTTTTCTTTTGCCGTTTTTAATGCCAGCTCTGCTCCCCGAAGGAATTCCGCCGTCACATCTCTTCCGTCCTTTGTCATTACCCGGTCTTCCCGGATCTCCGCCGGCACCCGCGGGGTGGGCAAGCCTCCCATCACTTCCGGACAGATGGGAACCGCTTCCAGTCCCGCCTGTTCTATCACCTCAATTACCTTTAGATTCCGGTTGGAACCGCCGCTGTATTTACAGGGTGTCCCAAGAAGGCAGGCACTGACCAGTATCCTTTTTCTTTCCATCACAGAATTCTCCCTTCCTCATTTTTTAATGATTTTTTCTCTTTCGTTGCTTTTTTTCCCGCCGCAGAGTAGTATACTAGACAGAGGAAGGAGCGATCGCCATGAAAGAAAAACCGTCTTTTTTGTTTATTATACAGCAGATCCGAAAAATTCAGAAGCATTTTGTCACAGATGAAGTCTCTGTCTACGCTGCTCAGGCCACCTTTTTTCTGGTACTGTCTGTAGTTCCTTTTCTGATGGTGCTGCTGACCGCCATCCGTCTGATCCCTGCCATCAATCAGAACGATCTGCTCCAGGTGCTGTCCCGGCTGACTCCATCCAGCAGCTATGCCCTGATTGAAAGCATGGTTCAGGAAATCTACGAAACCGCTTCCGCTGCCATTCTCTCCGCAACCACCGTCGCCGCACTCTGGTCCGCCGCCCGCGGCATGATGGGCATCTCGCGGGGGTTAAACCGGATCAACGGATGCAAACGAAAGAGAAGTTATGTCATCAGCCGGCTTATCAATGCCTGCTATACACTGATCTTTCTCGTCGTATGTATCCTCTCCCTGCTTCTGATGGTTTTCGGTTCTCTGCTGCAGAAGGGGCTTCTGACCCTGCTTCCCGTGCTGGAACGCTTCAGTGCTCTGATCTTCCTTCTCCGTGCAGGGACAGTTCTGATCACTCTGATCTTCTTCTTTATGATGCTCTATACCTGGCTGCCGGAAGAACATCAGAAAATAAAGCGCCAGTTTCCCGGCGCTCTCCTCTCTACGGCAGGATGGTTTGTCTGTTCTCTGGGCTTTTCCATCTACTTCAGCCATTTTAAACGTTTTTCCTACATGTACGGAAGTCTGGCTGCCGTCGTGATTCTGATGCTGTGGCTATATTTCTGTATCTGCATCCTGTTTGCCGGTGCTGAAGTCAACCGCCACTGGGGCAGCTAAAGCACCCCCTTATTTTCCGTATTTTTCCTGAAGATACTGAATATAATATTTCGGCGTGAAATCCTCTCCTGTCACCTCCCGCAGAAGCTCCCGGCTGGATTTGAGTTTGCCGTACTGATGGATTTTTTCCCGGAGCCATTCTCTAAGGATACTTATCCTTCCCTGACGGAGGAGCTCCTCCACCGGAAGTTCCTTCTTCATCTGATGATACAGCTGTGCTCCGAAGGCGCTTCCCAGCGCATAGGACGGGAAATATCCGATGGAGCCCTGGGACCAGTGAATATCCTGCAGGATCCCCTCCGCGTCATTCTTCGGCCGGACTCCCAGATATTCTTCATATTTCTGATTCCAGATTTCCGGCAGCTGTTCCATCTCTATCTGTCCCTCAATCATCATCTTCTCTATCTCATACCGCACCATCACATGGAGAGCATAGGACAATTCATCCGCCTCCGTACGGATCAGCCCCGGAATCGTTTTATTGACCGCGGCCAGAAAATCATCCAACGGTGTACTTCTCAGCGGTTCTCCGAAGATCTCACCAACCTTCCCATAGATCGGCTCCCAGAAGGCCCGGCTGCGCCCCAGAATATTCTCAAAGAAACGGGACTGGCATTCATGCATGCCCATGGAGGTTCCCTGCCCCACCGGTGTCTGGGTCAGATCATCGCGAATACCGAATTCATACAGCGCATGACCGGACTCATGAATGACCGAAAACAAGGACGAATCAATCCGTTTTTTGTAATGAGTCGTGATTCTCACATCATGGTTATGCAGATTAGTGGTAAAGGGATGAGCGCTTACGGCCAATACACCCCGGTTAAAATCAAAGCCCACGTATTCCGCCATAAAATGAGCGGCTTCCTCCTGCGCCCGGATGGGATAATTTGTGGAAAGGAAGCTGTCATCCACCTGTCTGGAACGCTCAGCCGCATCCTTTAAGATCGGAACGATCCCTTCCTTCAGTTCCCGGAAAAATGCATCCAGTGTCTCCATAGTAAAATCCTTCTCAAAGGAATCCAGCATCACATCATAAAGCTTCTGACCTTCTTTTGCCCGGTAGGAGGCGAACTTTTTCTGATACTCCACCACTTTCGCAAGGGTCGGAGCAAAGAGAGAAAAATCTGCCTTTTTCTTTGCTTCCGTCCAGATTCCGGTGGCCCTGGCAGTCAGCTCCGTAAATTCCCGGTATTCCTTCGGCGGTACCGAAGAAAGCTTATCCAGTTCCTCCTCCACCTCACGGACTACAGCAGCTTCCACCTCAGAAAGATCCTCCTCTCTGCAGGACTTTACCAACTGTTTCACCCGTTCTGAGGTAATCAATTCCATATACTGTTCCGAAAGAGATCCTATCATCTTCGCCGTATATGCATCCGCCTCTTTCGGCGCCAATGTCTCGTTATCCCACTCAAATAATACCAGAGCTGTCTGAAGCGACGTCGCCCGCTCCAGTATTCCTTTTAATTCCTCATATGGTCTTTCTGTCCCTTTCCCTGTTTTATCCTGCGCTTTCGTCATGTCGGTTCTCCTTCCGTTTTTCCTTCTGCCTCTCCATTTCCCGGAAATGCAGCTTTTCTTTTCTCATTTTTTCCACTAATCCATAGATTATCACAGACGGACGCGAAAAAAAAGTCTTCTTGCATATTAAGGAGAAAAGCGGTATACTGAACGCAAGTAAAGTACACACACCAGGAGGAATTGCAATGGTTGAAGCAACGAGCTGCGGCGGTGTGGTTATATTTCGAGGCAAGATCCTTGTTCTCTATAAGAATTATAAGAATAAATATGAGGGATGGGTGTTGCCGAAGGGAACTGTAGAACCCGGAGAAGATTTCAAAGAAACAGCTCTTCGGGAAGTAAAGGAAGAGACTGGTGTTGCTGCATCGATTATCAAGTATATCGGAAAAAGCCAGTACTCCTTCAATACCCCTCAGGACATGGTGGAGAAGTCTGTCCACTGGTATCTGATGATGGCGGACAGCTATTACAGTAAACCACAGCGGGAAGAATATTTTATTGATTCCGGATATTACAAGTATTATGAGGCATACCATCTTCTGAAATTCTCCAATGAGAAACAGATTTTGGAAAAAGCCTACAACGAATATCTCGATTTAAAGAAGAGTAACCTCTGGGGCAGTAAAAAATATTTCTGAATTCAACAAAACACAGAGAAAGCAGAAACAGACGGTCATAATTCGACCGTCTGTTTCTGTTTTCTCTGAAGTGATCAGATCCTAATCTCCGTTCTTTGCTTTTTTTGCAAAATATGTATCCATCACAGCTCTGGCAATTGGTGCTGCCACCTTTCCACCGGACCCGGCCTCCTCTGCCAATACACTGATGGCGATCTCCGGCTTCTCCGCCGGCGCAAAGCCGATAAACCAGGAATGGGTCTCCTTTCCCGTCTCAAATTCAGCAGAGCCCGTCTTACCCGCAACCGTGTACGCATCCGTCCGAAGCGCAGAGCCGGTACCGATCTGTACTACCTGCGTCATCAGATGCTTCAGAGCCTCTGCATCCTCCGCCGTCATCAGATTTCCCGCCGAAGACGGAAGAAACTTCTTCACTGTCTGACCGCCCACATTTTCCACATGATCCATCAGATACGGCTTCATCAATGTACCACCGTTGGCGATCGCTGATGCAATTAACAGGTTATGAAACGGAGTGATCTGTGTCTTGCCCTGGCCAATCGCCGTCTGCAGCTTCTCCCAGTCTCCCGCGGTTCCATCCATCTGAAAAGAGCTCTGGTTATAGGGAAGGCTGCAGGGCAGCGCCTGATTAAATAAAAACTGTTCCGCCAGTGCCCGGAACCGGACCGGATCGATCTTAAGACCCAGCTCGGCAAACGCACCGTTACAGGAATTAGCAAAGGCCTGGATCAGATTCTGATCCCCATGGGCCTCGCTGTGATAACACTTGATCGTATAATCCCCATTTTCATAGAGACCGTCACAATGAAACACATAATCCTGCCAGGTTCCCGGATTCTCCTTCATATATTCCAGTGCCGTCAGAAGCTTAAAGGTGGATCCGGGAGGATACAGTCCCTGAGTCGCACGGTTCACCAGATGAGCTTTGGAGTTCTCCGGAGAAATCAGCTCCTCCCACCGCTCATCCACCTGATTGGCATTGAAATTCGGTTGAGAAACCATCGCCAGTATCTTACCGGTATCCGGCTCCATCACAATCACCGCTCCCCGGTAATTTCCCATCGCGTCGGAAGCAGCCTTCTGCAGATCCACATCCAGAGTCGTTACTACGTTATCCCCCAGATTTTTTGTTCCCTTGATTTCGTTGACTGCCTTTTCCACCAGATTTACATGGGAAGACAGCAGGTAAAAATTTGCCAGAGACTCCAGCCCCGTCTTCCCATTCGCAGCGAAATATCCCACCGAATGGAGAAACAGGTAATCATAAGGATAATATCTTCTTTCACTTCCGTCCGCAGCGACTCTTGTCTCCGCCAGCACAGTCTTATCATTGCTTAGAATACTTCCCCGGACAATCCGGTCTGAAAGCCGATCCAGCCTGGCATTGTAGGAATTACCGATCACTGACTCGCTCTTACACTGGATAAACCAGCCAAAATAGGCTGCCATCAGGAGAAACAGGGCCACAAAACCGTAGGTCATCCGAAGGATATTCTTATTGGCCTTCGTTCTGGCTTCCTCCTGCTCATTCCTGCTCTGTTTTTTCAGCTGCATCCGCTTCCTCCTCTTCATTTCGTTTCAGAATGTATAAGCCCTGTATCACACCAAACAGGAGGAAGGTGCTGAATACGGAACTTCCTCCGTAGCTGACAAAGGGCAGGGTCACTCCGGTGGACGGGATAAACTTGATCACGCCGCCGATGGTGAGAAATACCTGCACAATATATTCAACTCCAAGGCCGAACGCAATCAGACGGTAGAAAGCCGCCTGCATCTTCGTTGCAATCAGCATCATCTGTAAGAAGCAGCCAAGGCAGATTAAGAGGACACAGAGCGCTGTAATTCCTCCCATCTCTTCCGAGATCGCTGCAAAGATAAAATCCTTCTCCACCACCGGGATCCTGGTCGGCATTCCCTCATAAAGCCCCATGCCAAACCAGCCGCCGGTACCGATGGCAAACAGCGCCTGTGTGATCTGATATCCTCTCCCCGCGATATCCTTCCAGGGATTCTGCCAGGCTTCCACTCGCACCTGCACATGGGAAAACAGACGATATGCCAGCACGGCTGCTGCCGCGCCGCTTCCGGCTCCCGCCCCCAGATACAGCCAGTTCGAGGTGGCGGCGAAAAGCATCAGAAGATACGTCACAAAGAAGATCAGGGCACTTCCCAGATCCTTGGATAAAACCAGAACCAGAACATGGGCCGCCGCTGCCGCCGTGGTCACCGCCACATTTTTAAAGTCCGTGGACCGGTAAAACATGGTCGCCACAAAGAACACAAAGCTCAGCTTTACAAACTCCGACGGCTGGAAAGCGAAGCCTCCGATATTAATGGAAAGCTGCGCGCCGAAGCTGGTGCTTCCCACCAGGCAGACCACCACCAGAAGCAGCAGTCCCCCGACACAATACACCCACGGAATTCTGGCCAGCTGCCAGACCCGATCCATGATAAACGGAATCAGAAGGGTCAGAAAGGATGCCGCCGCCACCAGCCCGAACTGCCGGGCCGCCCGGTCAAAAGAGATCCGGGTCAGCATGATAAAACCGATGATCAGCAGCATACAGGCATTATTCAACAGCAGCCGTGACCGGTTCCGGTACAGCACCCGGTATAAGGTACGGTACAGAAGGAAAAACAGAAGCTGCGCGCCGAAAAACAGCACCATCCGTTCCTCCTCTGTCCGCAGGTAGATGACCGCATAAGCCAGCACGTGGAGCAGAATCATGGACACACTCTGCATGCGGAACACTCCCACCCGGGACTCCTCGTCCTTCATCGCAAAAAAACGGAAGTTATAATACGTATAAATCGCAATCAGAAGGATCATCAGATACTTCGAAAGCGTTGTCACCAAATGAATCACATTCTCACCTACTCTACACCGCGCTTAAAATGGCCCCTGGTATATTCTCCGGACAGCTCCGCTTCTTTCCCGTACAGGAAAACATCCGCAAAAGCACGGATCACTCTAACCGCTTCTTCCGGTTCCTCTGTCGTAAAAGACAGACGAAGACAGGAAAGCTCTAAGGCGTCAATTCTCTTTTTCTCCTTCAAAAGCGACAGCGGACTGGAATTATAGATGGTATTGTAACAGAACCTGCAGTGATTTTTTACCGGGAACTCCTTTCCCATCCGATCCTTCAGAAAAAGAATCTCCGGTTTCCCGCTGCACCGCTCTACAGTCTTTTTCATAC
>JAEDOC010000095.1 GCA_016302185.1 Clostridium sp.
CGGCCTTAGAACTTCCCATTGACTGCACAAGAATTCCCATCCGGCACCTGGTTCCGGGCGGCAGGCCCTTCCCCGCGTCCGTGACCGACTCCTCACAGAAGATATTTTCGACCAATTACACAGGAGCGCCGGCTTACGCGGCGCTCCTGGTTACTCAATATGATCTCTAGTTATGCTTTTTTCGCTCTCACCTTTTTAATCACTGGAACCAGAGCAAAGATAAGAATGATAACCACGATAATTATGGAAATCGGTCTGCTGAGGAAGTAAGGAATTAAACCTCCCTTGGGAGCCGCCATGATTAAAGCACGACGGAAGTTTGCTTCCAGAATATCGGCCAGAACAACGCCCAATACCAGCGGTGCAGGCTCGAAGCCGTAAATCTTCATTAAGTAGCCGATCACTCCGAATACCAGCATAATAACAACCTCATACATACTGTTGGACAGTGCATAGGTACCGATGCTGGCCAGTGCCACGATAATCGGTACCAGCAGAGAGTTGGGTACCAGGCAGATGCGGGCCATCTGTTTTGCCATGGAGACACCGATGATACCCATCAGGATGTTGGCGAACAGGAAGCCAAGGAAGATGGCATAGGTCATCGGGGCCTTGCTGCCGGTAAATAAGTCACTGCCGGGCTGTAAGCCGTGCATCAGCAGTGCGCCGTACAGGATGGCGGTAACCGGGCTACCCGGGATACCCAGGGTAAACAGCGGAATCATAGCACCGCCGCAGGCTGCGTTATTTGCTGCCTCGGAGGCTGCGATACCAACGATGGAACCTTTTCCGTATTCTTCCGGATGCTTGGAGGTACGCTTTGCGATACTATAGCTGATCCATGCAGCGATGGAGCAGCCGGCAGCCGGGATGAATCCGATAAAGGAACCGATGATGGAACTGCGGGCCATGGTCGGTGCCAGCAACTTGGTATTACCCTTGCGCCAGCGTTTTCCCTTTAATCCGGCAGAGGGGTCTTCTACAATCGTGGATCCGCTTCCCTTCATCAGCTTTTCTACCAGAACCAGAACCTGGGAGATAGAAAACAGACCAATCAGAATCGGGGTGGAATCCAGGCCATCCTCCAGCCACAGCTGTCCGAAGGTAAAACGGGAAACACCGCTGATGGAATCCATACCGACACAGCCGATTAAAAGGCCCAGAAGAGCGGAGAAGATTCCCTTCGCCTGATTGTCGCCGGTCAGACCGGAAACCACCAGAACGCCGAAGCAGGCAATCAGAAAGTATTCCAGGCAGGAGAACATCAGACTGATCTTGCCAAGAGCCGGTGCAAAAAGGATCAGGCAGATGGCACCGATGATACCGCCGGTTACGGAAGCGACAGTAACAACGGAGATAGCCTCCATACCGCGTCCCTGTTTTGTCATCTCATAACCGTCCATGGTGGTGGCGGCAGAGGCGGCAGTACCGGGAGTGTGGCAGAGCACTGCACGGTTCATTGCAGCGGCAATATCGTGAAAAATGTGATGGGCGTAACCGTACCCAATTCCGGCGGCTTAAAGGGAATTGATGTGGCTGCAACTCTGGGTATTGTGGGCGGACATGCCGAGAAGGAGCTGGCGGTACTGGAAGGTGTCACCAAAGAGGATCAGGAGAAGGTAAGAGCGCTTTTGAAGAAAGGCTTCTGCACCTGCAAGCTGATTGAAAATGTGGCAACGCTCTATATCGTAGTGGAGCTGAAGGCAGGGGAGCATACCTCTCTGGTGGAGCTTCAGAAGACGCATAAAAATATTACCCGGATGGAGAAGGACGGAGTCAGTGTACTGCCGCCGGCAGAGAAGGAAGAGGAAATCCTTCAGCATACCGGAGACCGTTCCCTGCTGACCGTGGAAAATATTGTGGAGTTTGCTAATGCAGTGGATCTGGCAGAGGTGGAGCCGATTCTGGACACGCAGATCAAATGCAATATGGCAATCTGTGAGGAGGGCCTTACCCATCCCTACGGTGCCGAAGTGGGCCGTGTTCTGCTGGATGGGAATAATACTCCGACCGTGGGCCTGCGCGCCAGAGCCTATGCGGCGGCCGGCTCCGATGCCCGGATGAATGGATGTCCGATGCCGGTAGTGATCAATTCCGGAAGCGGAAATCAGGGGATTACCGTCAGTGTTCCGGTAGTGATCTACGCACAGGAGTGGAAGAGCAGCAGAGAGAAGCTGCTTCGCGCTCTGGTGGTGGCAAATTTAATTGCGGTGCATCAGAAAAAATATATCGGAAGCCTGTCTGCGTACTGCGGCGTGGTGAGCGCGGCCTGCGGTGCGGCCTGCGGTATCTGCTATCTGCTGGATTACCCGCATTCGGTTCTGTGCGGAACCATTACCAATACCATTGCAACGGTAGGCGGCATGGTCTGCGACGGAGCGAAATCCTCCTGCGCAGCCAAGATTTCCACAGCTCTTCAGACGGCACTTCTGGGCATGAAGATGAGTGCCCATAATCGGTCCTTCCAGCCGGGCGAAGGTCTGGTAACCGAGGATGTGGAGCAGACCATCAGCAATATCGGACGGATGGGAAGAGACGGTATGCGTTCTACCGACCACGAGATTCTGAATATCATGCTGGGAAATTAATGCAAAAGATGCGAAAGTATAAATTTTATAATACTTTTAGAAACGAATCCTATATCCTATGGTATAATTGAATACAGAAAACTGAAAATATGAGAAAGCCTTTAGAATAAGAAGGTTTTCTCTTATTTTTGTATTTTTTGTATTACCTTTTTAGCTGAGGAAAACAGCCGGCGGCAGCGTTATTTGACGTTGGGAATACGGAGTTCGGGAGGCAGGAATGAAGATACGAACGCGCCTTGTGATAGCTTTTTTGACCATTACGGTGGTTCCTATTGTTTTGATATATGTCACTGCCATGGGATTGGTAAATTATCAGATGCGTGCGATTCAGAGGACGTACGGTATCAGCGAGCAGATTGATCTGTTCAACGGGAATCCAACGCAGACCTTTAACCGGATGACGCTGGAGATTCAGCAGGAGATTCAGGCGGCGGTGGAGAAGGATCCGACTCTGTTTGAGGACGAGGCTTATCTGCGGGAACTGAATGAGGAGCTGAAGGATAAATACTCTTATCTGATCCTGCGCAGGGATGACAGAATTGTATTTTCCGGTTCCATGGAGGCAGAAAAACTGTTTTCCCATCTCCCTCTGTATGATGAATATGAGGGGAGTGTTTCCGGTGGCTTCTATCTGGACGGAGAAAAGCAGCACTTGTTAAAGCAGGTGGATTTTCGTTACCCCGACGGGGCGGAAGGAAGCCTCTTTATTGTAACAGATGTGGGCAATTATATGCCGGAGATCAAAAATATGCTGGGTGAGATGCTTTTGCTGGGCATTCTGATCCTCTGTTTTACCGCAACACTGCTGATTACTTGGGTGTATCGTTCCCTGCTGTATCCGCTTCATAATTTGCAGGAGGCAACGAAGAAGATCCGGGACGGCGATCTGGATTTTACGCTGGAAGTGGACAATGAGGATGAGATCGGCATGCTGTGCCAGGATTTTGAAGAGATGCGCCTGCGTCTGAAGGAGTCCCAGGAGGAGAAAATTCAGTATGATAAAGAGAGTAAAGAGCTGATCAGCAATATTTCTCATGATCTGAAGACACCGATCACAGCAATCAAGGGCTATGTGGAAGGGATTCAGGATGGAGTCGCTTCTTCTCCGGAGAAGCTGGACAAGTATATCCGGACGATTTACACGAAAGCCAATGATATGGATCGCCTGATTGATGAGTTGACTTTCTATTCCAAGATCGATACCAATAAGATCCCTTATAATTTTTCTAAGATTAATGTGGCGGAATATTTCGGCGACTGCGTGGAAGAAGTGGGTCTGGAGATGGAGACACGGGGAATTGAGCTGGGATACTTTAATTACGTGGATGAAGATGTGGTGGTAATTGCCGACGCAGAGCAGATGAAGCGGGTGATCAACAATATCATCGGCAATTCATTAAAATATTTAGATAAGAAGAAAGGGATCATCAATATCCGCATTAAGGATGACGGTGATTTCATTCAAGTGGTGATTGAGGATAACGGAAAGGGAATTGCCGCCAAGGATCTTCCCTATATTTTCGACCGGTTTTACCGGACGGATTCGTCCCGCAATTCTTCCAAGGGAGGAAGCGGTATCGGTCTGTCGATTGTGAAGAAAATTATCGAGGATCACGGCGGGCGCATCTGGGCGACCAGCAAAGAGGGAATCGGCACGGAGATGCATTTTGTGCTTAGAAAATACCAGGAGGTTATTCGGGAATGAGCAGAATTTTAATTGTAGAGGATGAGGAGAGCATCGCGGAGCTGGAGAAGGATTATCTGGAGCTGTCCGGCTTTGAGGTGGAGATTGAGAATAACGGAGAGACCGGATTGAAGCGCGGGCTGGAAGAAGACTTTGATCTGCTGGTTCTGGATTTGATGCTGCCTGGGGTAGACGGCTTTGAGATCTGCAGGAAGATTCGGGAGGTCAAGAATACGCCGATTATTATGATTTCTGCGAAAAAGGATGACATTGATAAGATTCGCGGACTTGGTCTGGGCGCGGATGACTACATCACAAAGCCCTTCAGCCCCAGCGAAATGGTAGCCCGGGTGAAGGCCCATCTGGCCCGGTATGAGCGCCTGATCGGAAGCGGCATGCCGGAGAATGAGATCATTGAGATCCGGGGCTTAAAGATCGATAAGACAGCCCGTCGGGTTTATGTGAACGGGGAAGAGAAGAATTTTACCACCAAGGAGTTTGATCTTCTGTCATTTCTGGCGCAGAATCCTAACCATGTGTATACGAAGGAAGAGCTGTTCAGCAAGATCTGGGGCATGGAGTCCCTGGGAGATATTGCTACGGTAACGGTTCATATTAAGAAAATTCGGGAGAAGATTGAGTTTAATACGGCAAAGCCGCAGTATATTGAGACGATCTGGGGCGTGGGGTACCGGTTTAAGATGTAGGAAGAACAGGGACAAAGGAGAATAATAACGAAGGAGAACAAAGACATGAATCGAAAAAATTCAGTGAAGCAGACGGTTACGGTCGCTTTTTTCGCGGCGATGATATTTCTGGGGATCCAGACCTTTCGGATTCCGGTTCCGGCGGCCATCGGAACACCGTTTCTTCATTTTGCCCATATCTTTGTAATGCTGGCGATCCTCTGTATGGGAGGCTTTGAAGCGGCCTGCGCCGGTCTGGTAGGCTTTGTGATTTTTGATCTGCTCAATGGCTATGCGGCTTCGATTCCCAATGTGCTGTTTTCTACGCTGGTAACCTGCCTGACCGTGGGAGTGATGTATCCTTATCTGGAGGAAAAGGCGGGGGACGATCGGAAAAAACGTTGGCTGGCAGCCGTGAAATCAGCGATCCTCTATGGTGTTTTGAATGTGCTGATTGATCTGGCATGGAATACCTATTCGATGGTGATGCTGGGAAGCAAGTCAATTCCAGCGCTTTTTACTGCGCTGGCGTCTGTCCCTGCAACGGTGGTGAATTCCATCTTTACTGTGATCGGCGTTGCTGTTCTCTATGTTCCGGTGGTTGGTGCTTATCGGCGGATCGTGAAGGAGTAAACGGCAATCATATTGGCTGAAGTGAGATATTGGCCGACAGTGATTTTATTTGACAAGGGAAATGGAATCTGCTATAGTGGATGCGATATGAAAAAACAAAGGAAGATTCAAGAACAACGAAGGATCTTGAATCTTCTTTTCTTTTCGCCTGAAACAAAAAAACGGGAGAAAAGCCGGAAACGGGAGATAGAATCAGAAAAGAAAGAGGAAATGAATGGATACAATCAGATTTGAAGATTTAGAACTGGACAGCAGGATTTTACGGGCAGTGACGGATATGGGATTTGAGGCCGCTTCTCCGATTCAGGCGCAGTCTATTCCGCTGGAATTAGAGGGACTGGATATTATCGGACAGGCGCAGACCGGCACAGGCAAAACCGCAGCATTTGGTATTCCGCTGCTTCAGAAGGTGGATCCGAAGAATAAAAAGCCGCAGGCGATCATTCTCTGTCCCACCCGAGAGCTGGCGATTCAGGTGTCGGATGAGATTCGCCGCCTGGCAAAATATATGCACGGAATAAAAGTACTGCCGATCTACGGCGGTCAGGAAATCAGCCGTCAGATCCGTTCCTTAAAGGACGGAGTGCAGGTGATCATCGGAACACCGGGCCGTGTGATGGATCATATGAGAAGAAAGACGGTGAAGCTGGATCAGATCCATACGGTGGTTTTAGATGAGGCGGATGAGATGCTGAATATGGGCTTTCTGGAGGATATGGAAACCATTTTAAGTGAGCTTCCGGAGGAACGTCAGACCGTGATGTTTTCTGCCACCATGCCGCAGGCGATCGCGGACATTGCCAGAAAGTTCCAGAAGGAGCCGGAGCTGGTGCGGGTGGTGAAAAAGGAGCTGACGGTTCCAAAGGTAACCCAGTATTATTATGAAGTGAAGCCGAAGAATAAGGTGGAGGTAATGTGCCGTCTGCTGGATATGTATGATCCCAAGCTTTCCGTGGTCTTCTGCAATACGAAGCGTCAGGTGGATGAGCTGGTACAGGAGCTGACCGGACGGGGATATTTTGCCGATGGAATACACGGTGATTTAAAGCAGGAGCAGAGAGACCGTGTGATGAAAAACTTCCGTACCGGGAAGATTGATATTCTGGTGGCGACAGATGTGGCTGCCCGCGGTATTGATGTGGATGATGTGGAAGCCGTATTCAATTACGATATTCCGCAGGATGATGAGTATTATGTTCACCGAATTGGCCGTACCGGCCGTGCCGGAAGGGAAGGTCGGGCCTTCAGTCTGGTGGTGGGCCGTGAGGTGTATAAGCTTCGGGAGATTCAGCGCTACTGCAAGACGAAGATCCTTCCGCAGCCGATCCCTTCCTTAAATGATATCACCGAGATTAAGGCGGAGAAGGTGCTGGAGAATGTTTCTGAGATTATCCGGGACAGCAATCTGGACAAGATGATTCATATTGTGGAGAAACGGGTGCTGGAGGAGGATTATACGACTCTGGATCTGGCGGCGGCTTTGCTGCGGTTGGCTATGGGAGAAGAAAGCGAGGAGCTGCTGGAAGAAACCATGCCGCTGCGTTCGTTGGATGAGCTGGACGATTATGAGAGGAACGGACGCGGACGCAGCCGTGGCGGACGGTATGACCGCCGCGGCGGAGATTCCATGGCCCGTCTCTTTATCAATATCGGTAAAAATGTGGGCGTCAAGCCGGGAGACATCCTGGGCGCCATTGCCGGAGAATCCGGTATTCCGGGCCGTATGGTGGGAAGCATCGAGATGTACGATAAATACACCTTTGTGGAGGTGCCGAGAGAACAGGCGGATCTGGTGCTGAAGGCCATGAAGAATGCAAAGATCAAAGGAAAGAGCGTGCATATGGAGAAGGCGAACCGGAAGTAAGGAAAACTTTCGTTAAGAAGTGTAATAAAAGAAGTGTAATAAAGGCTAAAGAAAAGTCACAGCTGCGCAGCGGCTGTGGCTTTTCGCTTTCTAAGCAGAGTGTGTTATTCGTTGCTTCCTGCTTTTCTTTTTCTTCGGTCGAAGAAAACAAAACCAAAAATGAAGAATCCAATCATCAGGGCCATTCCTACGCCCATCGTCAGTCCTATACCGCTGAGAATCCATACCGGAGTCAAACCAACAAAGGCATCTTTCCAACAGGTAAGTGTGGTGTAAACACCGTGGGTATCACCGGCAGAGCTCTGAGAGTCGGGATCCACGGCCCGTACCAGAGCCAGACCGGTAGAAGTGTTGCCTGTAGCAGCTCCGAAGGCCATCATAGCCTTCTCAAACCACTCCGTTTTGCAGAAGCGATAGGCGCTGAATAAAACAACAGGGACGGTAACAGCCACCATAACTAAGGTATAGATCAGAATGGGGGCGATGTAAGTTGAGACAAATTCCACATCTAAGGTAGCCATAGCGGTAAATACGACAATTTCCAGAAGAAAACCGCTGATGAGTTTAATGGTCTTCAGATCCACATATTTTTCCAGTTTAGTTATTTTAA
>JAEDOC010000010.1 GCA_016302185.1 Clostridium sp.
CCGCTTTTCTCTGCTGTCAGCCTATTCCGAATCAATTTTTCGTCTGGTATCCATCGATTATCTGCTTCTGCGCCTTCTCTCGGCAAAGATAACTGATGACGTCCTTTCTCGTAATAATCCCAATAAAATTTTTCTGATCATCCAGCACCGGCACAAAGTTCTGATTCAGCACCTTGTCAATCAGATCCTCCATCGCCGCATCTGCCGAAACCGGCTTGTTATCTGAACGTCTCGGAATCTCCATAATCCGAATCTTCTCCGCATCCTTTAAGGAAAGTGCATATTTATTCTTGATTCCCCACAGAAGATCCCCTTCCGTCAGGGTCCCCGCATACTTTCCGTGGCGTGTAATGATAGGAACTGCCGTATACCGTCTGGCTTCCATCGTCTCCATCGCCTGGCGCAGCGTATCATCCTCGTTGATGTAGACAACTTCACTTTTCGGCGTTAAAAAAAATAATATGTTCATCTGCTTTCTCCTTTGTACGTCCTTAACCATACAGTTACAGTATAGCAGATCCCGGTGAATATTTCGTGAACAATTCCTTAGAATTTCGTACTGAATTATTAAATTTTCAGAATTAAACCTGCAGATAAAACTGTCCAATGTGCTGCGGATTCATCATTAATATCCCAGTTCCTCATCCACAAACAACACCTCCACCTTCATCGGACCACAGGGGCGCTCCAGAATCACAGTAGCATGGCAGATATTCTCCGGACTGCTGCAGTGAAAGCACTTCTCTCCTCCCGATCCAGCGCAAGGCGTTTTCCGGGAAAGACGAACCGCATTCTTTGGTGCAGCCACATTTCTGGCCCGCTCCATGGCAGCTGTCAGATCCGGGCTTATCTTATTCTTTCCCACCACAAAATAGGTTTTCTCCGGCCCGAACAGTGTCTGTGCCACTCTGTTTCCAGTACCATCAATATTTACCAGCTCACCGGTTTCCGAAACCGCGTTGGCACTGGTAATATAGATCTCTGCTTCCCTCGCCCGGCGCAGCGTCTCCGGCCCCGGTGTCATCCAGTGCCAGATTACCTCATTCTTCGCAGCCAGCGCCCCGGCCAGTCCCATCTGCTGCAGGGTAACACTTCCTCCAAAAGCAATTTTCTTTCCCTGTAACGCCCCAGTCAGATAATGCAGCGCTTCTTCCTTTGTATCAAAAAATACCGGCAAAAATCCGTGTGCCTCAAAATTCTTCTTTAGTAATTCCCGATTCATCATACTCTCCTTTCTTAAGCAGGCGCATTCTCCGCTCCCCTGTCTGATTCTCTATTATACTCCGCTTTTTCTTTTAGAGCAAATAAAAACTGAGAGCACCGTATGACACTCCCAGTTTTCCATCCTTGTTTATTCCAGATAATCCAATGCGTCCACCGGCTTTCCCTGATGACGCAGTTCAAAATAAACATTATTGCCTTCCACAGAATAATATTTCGTTGGCTCTGCCACATAGCCCAATACCGAACCGCTGGTCACATACTGATTCTCCTCGACCTGCACACTTTTTAACTGACCGCAGACAGCAGAATACTCATTGCCCAGCTCCAGAACCACATAATTTCCAATCTCTTCATTCGTACCGACCTCAGTTACCAGTGCATCTGCCGGAGCGGTTACCGGAGCACTCACATCCCCCTGAATAATCAGAGCCGGATTACATTTATACTGATCCAGGGTCGGGAAATATGTCGTTGTCTCCATACTGTAATCAATCAGCACATTTCCCCGAATAGGCCAGGACAACCGTTCGCTCCCATTGTAATGCAGGGAGAGTGCTCCGGCTCCGGCGGCATCCGCAGCATCGTCTCCAGACGCATCCGCATCCTTCGCCGAAGCTTCTTCCTTCGTTTCTGCGGACGCATACTCTGCATCCGAACTTCCGGCCGCCCGAATCGGCTCTTTTTCTCCTGTGGTTTCTTCCACACGGTTCTGTGGTAACTCCTCTGCCATCATTCCCTGGGTTTCCGGTGCCTCCAGATAAGGTTTTTCTTCGTTTCCCGCATCCCCCTTTCGAATTCGTACTGCTCCTGCTGCCGCTACAATAGTCAGCAGGCCTAACACCATCATGACAAGCAGAAGCTTGTCTTTCAACAGCTGATTCATTCTGTTTTTCACGTTAATCACCTCGGTACTATTCTTGCCCGGCCGAGGTATTTTATTCAGTTACAATCACAATATTTTTATAATAAAAATTCAGAATCTCCTCTGCAGTCCATCCCGCCTTCGCCCGTGCATTGGCCCCATACAGATCCAGACCGTATCCGTGACCAATGCCCTTTACCGTACACCGAATTTCATTTTCTGTGCGTTCAAAATGGAAGGCAGTTGACGGAAGAGAAAGCGCCCAGCGCACCGCATCTCCACTGTAGGTTTTCTGTCCAACCAGAACAGATTCCACATATCCTGCACTGTCCTTCTCCACAATCTGAATCGCCTCCGGCAGTTGATCCGGCGTCACCTCCGGAGACTCCGTCATTGTATTTAGCCGTTTTGCCAGATCTTCCGCGGAAAAGAGAAAGACAGACAGATAGTTTTCTCCCTGTACCGCTTCCGGCTCCTCTACGGACACCAGATAGGGCGTTTCCTCCGTGCCCTGTCTGGTTCTTCCTGCACTCAGCTGATGGAACAGCGGTTCAATATAGTCTCCGTTCCAGCATGCCACTTCTCCTGTTGTTTCGGAAACTGCCGTTCGAAAACGTTTCTCATACTCCGGGTACAGCTCCATTCCCCATCGTTCCTTCATCTGTCCCTGTCCCAGATAGTCCATATCCAGAGCAGACTCCGGTACTTCATCCTTCCCATTCATCTGCCGTCTCACTGCAGTCCTGGCCAGAATCGCCTGAGCCTTCAATGCCTCCATCTCTGTCTCCGGAGAAATCTGCACTGCCAGAACCCCTATTAAATACTCCTCCACCCCCATCGGGATATGAGCCGATCCCCGATCCAGAATAACATACTTTCCGGTCTGCTCCATCCGGTTGACATTCCCCAAGGCCCGTCCTGTCCACGCAAGCGTAACTACATACGGAATCAGCAGGGATGCCAGGCAAAACACAGCAGTTCTCTTCAGTTGCAATAAAAAACGGCTCTGTCTCATAAAATCACACCTCTCTACTGATCTTATGAAACAGGCCGTTTTCTTATTCCTGTTCTTTTCTTTCTTAAACAGAGCTACTCAATCGTAATTCCGGACAGTCTCCATCCAAGCCTTCCGTTTTTCTCGAGACTGACCGTTCCCCAGTAGCGCTGTTCTTCCACCGGAGCGAGCACCTCGGTTCCCTTCTCCAGCGTCACAGCAATCCAAACCTCATATCGGAACTGTTTTGTCCCTTTTACAGAACCATCTGCCGGCTCCAGTGTCAGCTGTGTTACACAGCTGCGCTCCACCGGCGCAGAAGTCTGTTGAAACAGAATCACATAAGGAAGACACAGCTGCTCCAAATCCGCTTTTGCCTCCTCTGTGATACATCTGCCGAAACGATGCTCGTAACACTCTCCGGCTTCCGACTGAGTCCATTCCTCTAAATCCAGCTGCCGGCTGACCGTATAAAGTTCCCGAACCCATCCTTCTGCCTGATCTTCCGCGGAAACATAATGCTTTCCGAACATCAGCAGCGACAGAACCAGGAATACTGCAGCCAGCAGTACCGGCAGCAAACCTTTTTTATTTAACTTCAACTTTCACCTTCTCCAGATGCCAGATATCTCTTACATACTCTTCGATGGTACGATCTGCAGAGAACTTACCGGAGCAGGCCACATTCAGCATCGCTGCCCTTGCCCACCATTTCTCATCACGGTATGCCGCCTCTACCCGCTTCTGCGCTTCCGCGTAGGAACGGAAATCCTTCAGAATGAAGTAAGTATCTGCCTTGGCACTGTTCTTTGTATTTAACAGAGAGTTATAGATGTCACGGAACAGCTCCGGATCCTGCGGTGCATAGTAGCCGTTGATCAGCTGCATCAGCACGCGGCGAATCTCCTGATCGGTGTTGAAGATCTCTTCCGGATTGTAACCGCCGTTATTCTCATAATTGATGACCTCATCCGAAGAAAGTCCAAAGATAAAGGCGTTATCCTTGCCGACCTCTTCCACGATCTCCACATTGGCACCATCCATGGTTCCAAGTGTCAGGGCACCATTTAACATAAACTTCATATTACCGGTACCGGAAGCCTCTTTACTTGCAGTAGAAATCTGTTCGCTGACATCCGCTGCCGCAAAGATCATCTCCGCATTGGATACCTTGTAATCCTCAATGAACACCACCTTAATCTTACCGTTGATGGAGGCATCGTTATTGATCACATCTGCCACAGAATTGATTAACTTGATCGTCTTCTTGGCAATCTGATAGCCTGCCGCTGCCTTCGCACCGAAGATAAAGGTTCTCGGTACCATATCCATATTAGGGTTATCCTTCAGCTGATTATAAAGATACATCACATGAAGAATATTAAGAAGCTGTCTCTTATACTCATGAAGACGTTTTACCTGAACGTCAAAGATCGATCTGGGATCTACCTCGATACCGTTATGCTCCTGAATGTACTTGGCCAGACGCAGCTTATTCTGATATTTGATGTTCATGAACTCCTGCTGGCACTTCTCATCATCCGCATAGATTGCCAGCTTGTGCAGATGCGGCAGATCAGTGATCCATTCATTGCCGATCTTATCCGTGATCCAATTCGCAAGAAGCGGATTGCCGTGAAGCAGGAACCGTCTCTGGGTAATGCCATTGGTCTTGTTATTGAATTTCTCCGGCATCATCTCATAGAAATCCTTCAGTTCCTGTTTCTTTAAGATCTCGGTATGCAGTCTTGCCACACCATTGACAGAGAAACCGGCAACAATCGCCAAGTGAGCCATCTTTACCTGGCCGTCAAAGATGATAGCCATCTTTCTGACTTTCTCATAATTATTCGGATATCTCTTCTGTACCTCAAGTAAGAAGCGGCGGTTAATCTCCTCCACAATCTGGTAGATACGGGGAAGCAGGCGGGAGAACAGCTCGATCGGCCATTTCTCCAAAGCCTCGGCCATTATGGTATGGTTGGTGTAAGCACAGGTCCGGGTGGTGATATCCCATGCATCTTCCCACTCCAGATGCTCCTCATCCAGAAGGATACGCATTAACTCTGCTACCGCTACCGTCGGATGGGTATCATTCATCTGGAACACTACCTTCTCCGGAAGCTTGTGAATATCATCATTATTCTCCTTGAACTTCCGGATCGCAATCTGTAAGCTGGCAGATACGAAGAAATACTGCTGTTTTAAACGCAGCTCCTTACCGGCATAATGATTATCGTTGGGATAAAGCACCTCCACCAGGTTCTTGGCCAGATTTTCCTGTTCTACCGCCTTCTGATAATCTCCCTTGTCGAACGCGGATAAGCTGAAGGTATTGATCGGCTGTGCGTCCCAGATACGCAGGGTATTTACCACATTGTTTCCATAACCGACGATAGGCATATCATACGGAATCGCCAGTACCGACTGATATCCTTCCTGCACGAAAGTATTCCGCTGTCCATCCCAGACAGTATTGACATAGCCGCCGAATTTGACTTCCGTTGCATACTCCGGACGACGAAGCTCGAAAGGATAACCGTTCTTTAACCACTCATCCGGAACCTCAATCTGATAACCGTTCTCAATTTTCTGCTTGAACATTCCGTAATGATAACGAATGCCGCAGCCATAGGCCGGGTAGCCTAAGGATGCCAGAGAATCCAGGAAACAGGCTGCCAGACGGCCCAGACCGCCGTTGCCCAGTGCCGGATCCGGCTCCTGATCCTCAATGGAATTCAAATCAAAGCCCAGCTCCTCCAGAGCTTCCTTTACCTCTTCCTGCGCACCCAGGTTGATGATGTTATTGCCCAGTGCACGTCCCATTAAGAACTCCATGGATAAATAATATACCTTCTTGGCATTCTTCACATCATAAGCCTTCTGGGTTGCGATCCAGTTGTCAATAATAACATCCTTGATCGCATAAGATACGGCCTGGAACACCTGCTGCGGAGTTGCCTCATCAATAGTTCTCCGATACTGGCTCTTCACATTGTCAATAATACTCTTTTTGAAAACTTCCTTACTAAACTTCTGCATCTTTCCCTCCTGCTGTGATCAGTCTGTGGTTTTCTCAACACCGAGCATAACCTTTTCGCCATTAATGTTCCATTCCTTCGCATAGCCGCCGGTCTGACCAATCATAATGTTGTCAGCGAGCACCTCACTCTTAATCTCGTCTGTATATTTCTTCAGGATTTCCGCGATCTTATCGTTCTCATCCTGGAATACATTGATATGATTCATTACCTCAAAGCCGGCTTCCTTACGCATGGTCTGAATCTTGCTGATAATCTCGCGGACAAAGCCCTCTTCAATCAGCTCCGGAGTCAGGTTGGTATCCAGAACAACGGTCACATAGTTGTCACCCTCAGACACGAAGCCTTCCACCTGAGCCGTGTCAATCAGCAGATCCTCTTTCTCCAGCACTACCTCAGTGCCGTCAAAATCAAAGGTCAGGCATCCCTTCTCATTTAAGGTATCCATCGCAGCATTTCCGTCAATCTCTGTCAGAGCCTTCCGGATATTGCCCAGCTGCTTTCCGTACTTCGGTCCCACGGTCTTTAACTGCGGCTTGAAGCTGTAGGAGGTGAAATCACGGACATCCTCCGTAAATTTTACGTTCTTTACATTCAGCTCATCCTCGATAATCTCCTGATAGAACTCGGGAAGCGCGCTCTCCGCCTTCACAAACATGCGTCCGATGGGCTGACGGTTTTTGATATTTGCCGTATTTCTGGCTGCGCGGCCAAAGACTACAATCTTCAGAACCTCATCCATCTTTGCTTCCAGATCCTTATCAATTGCCTTCTCATCCGCTGTCGGGAAGTCGCAGAGATGTACGCTCTCCGGTGCGGTCTTATCGATACTTCTTACCAGATTCTGGTAGATATCCTCAGTCATGAACGGAATCATGGGCGCTGCTACCCTGGCAACGGTTACCAGAGCTGTATACAGAGTCATATAAGCATTGATCTTATCCTGTTCCATTCCCTTGGCCCAGAAACGCTCACGACTTCTTCTGACATACCAGTTGCTCATGTCATCCACAAAATCCTGCAATGCTCTTGCTGCCTCCGGGATACGGTAGTTGGCCAGATTGTCATCTACCTCTTTAATCAGTGTATTTAACTTGGACAGCAGCCACTTATCCATCACCGGAAGCTTCTCATATTCCAGCTGATACTTCGTTGCGTCGAAATTGTCAATGTTCGCATAGAGTACAAAGAACGCATAGGTATTCCACAGCGTGCCCATGAACTTTCTCTGACCCTCAGTTACAGCCTTGCCATGGAAACGGTTGGGCAGCCACGGCGCACTGTTAATATAGAAATACCAGCGGATCGCATCCGCGCCGTAGGTCTCCAGTGCATCAAACGGGTCAACCGCGTTGCCCTTGGATTTGCTCATCTTCTGTCCGTTCTCATCCTGAACATGGCCCAGAACGATAACATTCCGATACGGTGCCTTGTTAAAGAGCAAAGTAGAGATGGCCAGCAGGGAATAGAACCAGCCTCTGGTCTGATCCACCGCCTCGGAGATGAAATCTGCCGGGAACTGCTGTTCAAATAAATCCTTATTCTCAAACGGATAATGATGCTGTGCAAACGGCATGGAACCGGAATCGAACCAGCAGTCAATTACCTCCGGCACACGGTGCATCTCCCTGCCGCACTCCGGACAGGTGATGGTCACTGCATCGATATACGGACGGTGAAGCTCGATGTCCTCCGGGCAGTTCTTTGACATGCTCTTTAATTCCTCAATGCTTCCGATGGAATGCTGATGGCCGCACTCACACTCCCAGATATTTAGCGGAGTACCCCAGTAACGGTTCCGGCTGACACCCCAGTCCTGAACATTCTCCAGCCAGTCACCGAAACGGCCCTTGCCGATGCTCTCCGGAATCCAGTTGATGGTGTTGTTGTTGCGGATCAAATCATCCTTTACCGCGGTCATCTTGATGAACCAGGACTCTCTTGCATAATAAATCAGCGGAGTGTCGCATCTCCAGCAGTGCGGATAGCTGTGCTCAAATACCGGTGCGGAGAACAGAAGTCCGCTCTCCCTCAGCGCCTGCAGCACCAGCGGATCTGCCTTCTTGCAGAAGGTACCTGCCCACGGGGTCTCCGCAGTCATCTCACCCTTGGAATCCACCAGCTGTACAAACGGAAGATCATACTTTTTACCAACCTTGGAGTCGTCCTCACCAAAGGCCGGTGCAATGTGTACCACGCCGGTACCGTCGGTCAGGGTTACATAATTATCACATACTACATAAAATGCCTTCTTGCGCTGCTTCTCGCAGATGGAAACGGCACAGTCAAATAACGGCTCATACTCTTTATATTCCAGATCCTTTCCCACATAGGACTCCAGAACCTCATAGGTATCTGCTCCCAGAACCGTATCACACAGAGCCTGTGCCATATAATAAACGGTTCCGTCCTCTTTCATCTGTACCTTGACGTAGGTCTCCGCCGGATTGACGCAGAGAGCCACGTTGGACGGCAATGTCCAGGGAGTTGTGGTCCATGCCAGAATATAAGCATCCTCTCCCTTTACCTTAAACTTTGCAATGGCGGAACGCTCTTTTACGTCCTTATATCCCTGTGCCACCTCATGGCTGGACAGAGGAGTACCGCAGCGCGGGCAGTAGGGAACAATCTTGAAGCCCTTGTAAAGCAGTCCCTTGTCCCAGATCTGTTTCAGTGCCCACCACTCTGACTCAATAAAGGAATTGTGATAGGTAACATACGGGTGATCCATATCTGCCCAAAAACCAACGGTTGCAGAGAAATCCTCCCACATGCCCTTGTATTTCCAGACACTTTCCTTGCAATGCTCAATGAACGGCTCCAGACCATACTGCTCAATCTGCTCCTTGCCGTCTAAGCCCAGCATCTTCTCTACTTCCAGCTCTACCGGAAGACCATGGGTATCCCAGCCGGCCTTTCTCGGAACCATATAGCCCTTCATGGTACGGTATCTGGGAATCATATCCTTGATGACACGGGTCAGTACATGACCGATATGGGGTTTGCCGTTGGCTGTCGGAGGCCCGTCATAAAACGTATAGGTCGGTCCCTCTTTCCGGCTGTCGATACTCTTCTCGAAAATCTGATTTTCCTTCCAGAACTTTTCGATGTTCTTTTCTCTCTCCACAAAGTTCATACTTGCGGAAACTTTGTCATACATGATCTTTCATCCTCCTACAATTATGAAATTCCAGTATAGAATAAAACGGACCCTTATCCTGTAACAGGACAAGGGTCCACTTGCTTTAACCACCTATTACTGCATACTTCTCCAATATGCGCTCCCGATAACGAGGGAAACCGCCGGCTCCTACTGACTGTACGCGTTCAGGCCGAGACTCCGAAGTGATCTTCCAATCCGTTCTACTGGCAGCGGGCTCTCACCGTCCCCGCCTCGCTTTGGCGTTCCAATCGGTTGTACTGTCTCCATCTCTGTCTTTTCTGTCATTTCAACGTTTATATTTTATCCATTTTCCCTGTTATTGTCAAGCCTGCCCCCTGTTTCCGCAGCATTTTCATCACTCCTCCCAACAATTTCCATATTTTTCTATTCTGCTTTGAAAGAATTTCCAAATGAAAAACCGACTTTGACATATATTTGTCAAGGGTTTTGTCAAATACTGGTTTTCATGGTATACTTGTCTGAAATAACTGAAGCGCTGCTTCCGCCTTTTGACCGGCAAAACGAATGACAGAAGCCGCTTAAGACAGAGCGAAGGAGAACAATATGTACCAGAGAAATTTGACCCTGCTCACCGATTTATATGAATTGACCATGATGCAGGGCTACTTCAAAGAAAAAGATGCCAATGAAACGGTTATCTTTGATGCATTCTACCGAACCAATCCGGACGGCAATGCATTTGCCATCAGTGCCGGCTTAGAGCAGGTCATTGAATACATCAAAAACCTGCATTTTGAACCGGAGGATGTGAATTATTTACGAAGTGTCGGTCTGTTTGAGGAAGATTTCCTTGATTATCTTCTGCATTTTAAATTTTCGGGCGATATCTACGCCATCCCGGAGGGAACCGTGATGTTCCCCAGAGAGCCCATGGTTAAGGTGATTGCACCGATCATGGAAGCTCAGCTGGTGGAGACAGCCATCTTAAATATTATTAACCACCAGAGCCTGATCGCCACCAAGACCTCCCGTATTGTCCATGCCGCCCGCGGAGACGGAATCATGGAATTCGGTCTTCGTCGTGCCCAGGGACCGGATGCCGGTATTTACGGTGCCCGTGCAGCGATGATCGCCGGCTGTGTCGGCACCTCCAATGTTCTGGCCGGACAGATGTTTGATGTTCCGATCAAGGGAACTCACGCCCACAGCTGGATCATGAGCTTCCCCGATGAGCTGACTGCATTCCGTACCTATGCAAAGCTGTACCCTTCCGCCTGCATCCTGCTGGTGGATACGTATGACACCTTAAACTCCGGTGTCCCCAATGCAATCAAAGTATTTAAAGAGATGCGGGAGGCAGGCATTCCGCTGACCTTCTACGGAATCCGCTTAGACTCCGGCGATCTGGCTTACCTTTCCAAGAAAGCCAGAAAGATGCTGGATGAGGCCGGTTTTCCGGATGCTGTGATCTCTGCTTCCAATGATCTGGATGAATACTTAATCAACAGCTTAAAGATGCAGGGCGCTGCCATCACCTCCTGGGGTGTAGGCACCAACTTAATCACCTCCAAGGACAATCCCTCCTTCGGCGGTGTGTACAAGCTGGCCGCCATCAAGGACAAAAAAACGGGGCAGTTCATTCCGAAGATCAAACTGTCCGAAAACTCCGAGAAGGTCACCAACCCGGGCAATAAGACCATCCGAAGAATCTATGACAAGGAAACCGGTAAGATCATCGCCGATCTGATCTGTCTGGTGGACGAGGTCTTTGATGAGAATAATTCTCTTCTGCTCTTCGACCCGATTGAGACCTGGAAGAAGACCCACCTGGCACCGGGAACCTACACCATGCGCGAAATCCTGGTTCCTGTCTTCAAGAATGGTGAGTGCATCTACCACTCCCCGAAGGTCATGGAAATCCGAGACTACTGCAAGAAAGAGCTGGATACCCTGTGGGATGAATCCAAACGTCTGGTGAACCCCCATGAGGTTCATGTGGATCTTTCCAATGAGCTGTGGCATATGAAGAATCAGCTGCTGGACAGCTATCATTATAATGACTAATCTATCCAAAATAGAAAAAACAGAGGCATCGGTTTGCTTTTCTCTTATGGAAGCAAAACCGTTCCTCTGTTTTTCATTTACCGCATACTTTAGCTTTATTTTCCAAATAACTGTCGTTCTGCATTTTTTATTTCTTCTTCCCGAAGATACGCAAATGCCTCTTTGGCAGACCCCATTTCGTAAATCGTTCCTGCAACCATAGCTGAAAAGCTGTCTCCCACCTGCTCAGCCTCACTGGGATCATGCGTCACATAAATCGCAGGGATACCCATTGCATGAATTACTTTCTTAAACTCAGGAAGGAGACGTTCCTTCATAACCACATCCACGTCACTTAAAGGTTCGTCCAAAAGCATCAGACAAGGCTTAGGTGCAAGCGCTCTGGCCAAGGACACACGACTTTTATAGCCTCCGCTCAACTGTACCGGACGTTTATACAGAAATTCTTCCAACTCCAGCATTTGAATCAGTGACTCCACATGATTCTTTGCAGAAAACTGTTCTTCTTTAGACCGCAATCCATAGATAATATTCTGATATACTGTCAGATTCTGAAATAGAGCAGTATGCTGCGGTACATAACCAATTCTCCGTTTTTCCGGAGGCAGTTTCAACAGCTCCTCTCCGTCAATCATAACACTTCCGCTGTCCTCTTCCAAAACACCGGTAATTATTTTCAATAGTGTTGATTTACCACAACCATTAATGCCCAGAAGAACCCGTATTCCGCAATCCAGGGTCATGGAGGTATGATTCAACACCTGCTTCGGTCCATAGGATTTACAGACATCTCTAACAATCAGCATTTCGCACCCTCCTCCTGATACTTAACGCAAGCACAATCAACAATGACAGGAGAATACAGAAAACACTGGCCGCAATCGCCATTCCAGTCTCTCCTTCTTCTACCTTAGTAAATACATAAGAAGCCAGCGACTGGGTTTTCCCCGGAAGATTGCCTCCAAACATAATTACTGCGGCAAATTCACTGAGAGCACGGGAAAACGCCAGCACCGTTCCCGAAAAAATTGCCTCTCCGATACTTGGAAGCACGACTTTAAAATATGCCTGTACCGGAGAATCCCCTAATGTCCGCGCTACCGCAATCATCTCATGGTCAATTTGATCCACACCAGAAGCAATAGAACGAGCGCAGAGTGGATACGACACAAAAAACATGGCAATCATAACGGCAAACAGATTGAATGCGAGTCCGGTTCTGCTGACAAAACCAAAATTATTTCTTCCGAATGCAATCAAAAGGGCCAGTCCGGCCACGGTATGCGGCAAAGCAATCGGTAAATCATTAAATAGATTCACAATCCGATAAATCACAGAATCCTGATGGAATACATGAAAATACCCGAATCCAATCGCAAGAATCAATCCCAGAATGGCTGCTCCGATTGCTGCCACAAACGTATTCCATATACTCATCCAGAAAAACTTATCTTCCAGAATCTTTTGCATTCCTTCCAATCGAACATTGCATATCAGTGAAATAGTCGGAAATATAATCAGTAATGCAAACAACGGCACAAACAGAACCGTTACTATATTGAACTGTCCCCTATTTTTCATATGCATTCCAACCATATTTTTCAAATTCAGCCACATTCTCTACAGCAAACGCAGTGAATTCATCCGCAACTTTCGTATTACCGCCTTTAACAGTTACAGTAGCAAAAATAATGTCTCCGGTATCTTCCGAACTCATCATATCCACCGGAGTCAGATCATTGGCATTGGCAACACTGGAAAAAATAAGCGCCGCATCAACCTCATCCTGCAGTACCATAATCGCCGCCTGATTTACGGTAGATGGACGAGACACAATTATATCTTCAACGTCATCCCATAACCCAAGAGCCTTAAGTCCTGTTTCTGCATACATCCCCACAGGAGCAGATGGATCGCAAATCGTCAGGGTAATATCATCTTTTTTCAGATCTTCTATACAGGTGATATTATCTTTTGCACTCTCTGAAACAACCAGAGCGACATTATCCGACAGGAACTTTGTAGCAGATTCCACCATATCTTTCTCCTGCATCTTCTCCACATAGATCCAATCCGCAGTAAAATACAGATCGCACGGCTGTCCCTGTTCAATCTGACTAAAAAGCGCACCAGAAGAAGAATAGTTGATATTAATCTCATCCCCTGTCTGCTCCATGAATTTTGCCGCAACCACATCCATCGGCTTTTTCATTCCTGCAGCAACATACATATTCCAGGTTTCTGGTTCTCTCTTTGCAGCTTCCTCTTCACTTTCCGCTTCCGTCTCTACTTCCGTTGCTTCTGTTTCTGCAGCCTCTGTTGTTTCTTCTACTGCTTTCTCAGTCTCCGCTGTTTTTCCGGAACATGCAGTCATGGACAGCATCATGGCCGCTGTCAGTGTCAGTACCAGTGTTTTGTTTGCTTTTCTCATTTTGAATTTTCTCCCTTTTGATTGATTTCTGAAAAATACAAAGTAGCAAATAAAAAATTGTCTCCGGGCATGAAAACAGAATTCTAAAGATGCCTCAGACACAATTTCTTCTATTGCGGGAGATTTCTTTCCAAATACGGGAGGCAGGCAGGTTTCCCCGCATACCCATTGGCTGTCCGCCGTCACAGCACTACTGTCTTAGGCAAAACAACTCGAAATAACCTGTTTTTTCAGATATGCAATTATTATGTGAAAAAATTATAGCATACCCTTATTATACATGTCAATCTCTCTTCCGATTTTCAAATAGAAATCGGATGGAATTCATATATATGAATTCCATCCGGATAAAAATCTCCATTATAAATATTATTCATCCCAGTTATGGTAGGTCGCCTGTACGTCGTCATCCTCATCGAGAAGATCCAGAATACGGTTCATCTTCTTGATAGCATCCTCGTCGGTCAGCTCTACCCAGGTCTGCGGTATCATGGTAACATCAGCTTCCATCATCGGAATACCGGCCTTCTCCAGCGCTTCACGCACTGCGGAAAAATCATCGGGATCGGTAATTACCTCGTAGCTGTCCTCCTCCTCGGAGAAGTCCTCGGCACCGGCATCCAGCGCAAGCATCATCAGCTCGTCAGGATCCATGTCGCACTCTTCCTTATCAATGATAATCTGACCCTTCTTGTCAAACATGAAGGATACGCTTCCCTGCGTACCGATATTGCCGCCGCCCTTGGTAAATGCGCTTCTTACGTTTGCCGCGGTACGGTTCTTGTTATCTGTCAGAGTCTCAACGATGATGGCCACGCCGTTGGGACCGTAGCCCTCGTATGTAAGGGACTCATAATTCACGGAATTGGCATCGCCTGCTGCCTTCTTAATACCTCTGTCAATGGTATCGTTCGGCATGTTATTGGCCTTCGCCTTTGCAATGACATCACGAAGACGGCTGTTGTTGGCCGGATCCGGTCCGCCCTCTTTTACTGCTACGGCAATCTCACGGCCGATGACGGTAAAAATCTTACCCTTTGCAGCGTCATTTCTCTCCTTTTTGTGTTTGATGTTGGCGAACTTTGAATGTCCTGACATAAATTAACACTCCTCTTTCTACAGGTTTAATCGTTTTATTATCGTTTTCATTGAAACAATCTTAATTTAAGCTCATAATCTTAATTATTTTAGCACCAATTAAAAGCCTTGGCAAGCCCTTTTCCTCGTTTCTTACGTCAGTTTACACAGCTGACGTGATCTCCACCGCCAGATTGCGGAGCCATTTCTTCTTGCGATAACGAAGGTAGCCGAGAATCGACTTGTAAATTTCCTCCAATAAAACCATGGCATAGACGATGTGAATCGGCTGTTTTAATATCATGCCGCCCAGAACAGCCATGGGGATGCCGATAAGCCAGACGCCGCTGCAGTCTAAAAACAGGCAGTACCTGGTATCGCCGCCGCTTCGCAGCACACCGACAATCGTGGCATAATTAAACATTTTCGACGGCATGTAGAGGGCAAACACAAGAAGACACAAACTGACCCCCTGCGCCACCTCCCCCGTCACCCGGTACATGGCGATCACCTGCGGCCTTGTCACGATACAGAAAGAAGCAACCACCAGAGTCAGCAGGAACTGAAGAATCAGGAAATTCTTCGCATACCGCTCTGCCTTCTTTAAGTTTCCGGCTCCCATCTCATTGCCCAGAATCACGGCAGTCGCTGCGCCCAGCCCCTGGAACAACACGGCCAGAATATCCTGCACCGTTGTCGCAACCGTGATCGCTGCCACCGCATTGTCTCCCATCCGTCCGTATACCAGAGAATACATGGTCACCCCCAGCCCCCAGGTAAACTCATTGGCAATGACCGGAGCCGCTGTCGCAAAAAACTTACGGATAAACACCGGCGAATAGCCAAACATCTCCTGAAGACCGCAGGCCAGAGCCGACTTTCTTCCGTAAATCACACAAATCAGCGCCAGAGTCTCCACCACCCGGGCCAGCAGTGTTGCGACCGCCGCACCGGCCACACCTAGGGCCGGCGCTCCAAATTTTCCGAAAATCAGAACATAGTTAAATATAATATTGATAAAAATTGTACAGCTGCTGATGATGACCGGCTCTCTGACCTGCCCCACCGCCCGCAGCATGGCCACATAGGTATTACTGGCTGCCGTAAACGGATAAGAAAATGCCACTACCGTCAGGTAAGCCGCACCAATCCGGATCGTCTCCTCACTGGTGGTAAAGATCCGCATCGTTACCTGCGGGCAGAATACCGCCGGCAGCAGAAAAAGAATTGCTGCTCCCACAGCCATGGAAAGCGCCAGTCCTAAAACCTTGCGGATATTCTGTATGTCCCCGTTTCCCCAGAACTGTGCCGCCAGAATCCCGGAACCGCTGACAATACCGAATACCAGCAGCGTCATCACGAAAAACACCTTATTTGCCAGCCCCACTGCTGCAATCGCAGTTGACCCAAGGGCTCCGATCATCATGGTATCAATCAGATTCACCACCGTATTCAGCATACCCTGCAGCGCCACCGGAAGTGCAATCCTCGCTGCCTTGGACAGAAAAATCCGATCCGTAAGCATCTGTTTTGTATCTACCAGAATCTGTATCATATCTTCTCCCTAAGCGCAGAAAAAAGCGCTGCAAACCTGATTCATCACCCTGCAGCGCATCCTTTTCTGCATATTGTTTATTTTCTTATTTCTCTTCGTGAGCTTCTTTAGCAGCTTCCGAAGTGATCATCTGTTTCACGGCCATCACTTTATGAAGGATCTTATTCTCCACCGAGAGCACACGGAAAAGATAGCCTCTGTACTCCAGCTCCGGCTGTTCTCCCTCCTTGGGGATGCGATCCAGCCTGGAGATCAGAAACCCATTCAGAGTATCATAATTTTCCAGATCCTCTTCCTCAAACTCGATTCCCAGTGCCTCGGAGACATCCTCCAGCGGTGTCATACCGTCAAACAGAACCGTTCCGTCCTCTCTTAAAGAGATAAAGTCTTCATCCTCGTCATATTCGTCCAGAATATTTCCCACAATCTCTTCCAGAATATCTTCCATCGTGACGATTCCGGCTGTCTGGCCGTACTCATCCACCACGATTTCCATATGTATCTTCTGAGACTGCATTTCTTTAAACAGCGTATCAATATGACGGGTCTCCGGAATAAAATGTGCTTCCCTTAACAGTCCGTCCAGCTCGCTCAGACGCTTCTCACGGTTCTCATCCTGCTCCGCCCAGTTTAAAGCGTCCCGCATATGAAGGATTCCCACAATATCATCAATGTCCTTCTCATACACCGGGAAACGGGAATTATTCGCCTCTTTCAGAATGAAAGTTACCGCCTCATCCAGCGTCATGGACACATCCAGTGCCGAGATGTTCGTCCGGTGCGTCATGATATCACCGGCGGCTTTATCATTCATCTCGAAAATATTGGTGATCATCTCCGCCTCGTCCGCTTCCAGAATTCCCTGCTCATGGCCTTCATTTACCATCAGCATGATGTCCTCCTCCGTCACATTGTCCTCGGCAGAATTGACATCAATCCCCATGGGCTTAAGTACTATAGCGGACAGACCGGAAACAAGCAGAGTAAACGGTTTCATCACCACAACCGCCAGCCGGACCGCAGGATACGTTCCGTATCCCCATTTTTCCGGATTCCGTGCACCACATTTCTTCGGTATCACAATGCCGAAGCTGATCAGCACCGCCGTCAGAAGAATCGCCGCTGCCACCAGAGAAACTCCATAGAAAAGCTTCTCCTGTCCCGTCTGCGCCATCCCGGCCAGACGGTAAAACAGATGTCCGAACTGTTTCAGCAGATATGCGCCCGTCACAATGCCGATGAGATTCGTCATCACCTGTACGGTATTAATAAATTCCGCCGGTTTCTCCACCAGAGCCAGCAGCCGGCCGGCCCTTTCACTGCCTTCCTCCGCTGCCTTCTCCAGATTATTCTGATTCATATTCTGCAGTGCAGCGCCAAACCCGTAAAGCAGTGCATCCGCCAGAATAAAGCCTAACAGCATCAAAATACTTAAGGGCCAATACCCGTCGTCCATATTCGTTATTTTACTCCTTTTTCTATCGTACCATCTCTATTTACTTGACGGCCCGTTTCAGCCGTTCTATCATCACTATACCATCATCTCTTCCCGTTCGTCAATGATAACCTATGTATCCAGCTCCAGGCTTATCATCAGCGCACGGTCAACCTCCACCTGCAGCTCTCTGTCGATATGACAGATCCGTTCTTTCAGCCGCTGCTTGTCAATGGTCCGAAGCTGCTCCAGAAGGATCACGGAATCTCTTACCATACCGCACCGGCTGGTGGAAAGCTCCACATGCGTCGGCAGCTTTGCCTTATTCATACGGGAGGTAATCGCCGCACAGATCACCGTCGGACTGTGCTTGTTTCCCACATCATTCTGTATAATCAGTACCGGCCGCACTCCGCCCTGTTCCGAACCGACCACCGGCCTTAAATCCGCATAATAGATATCTCCACGTCTGATAACCACTGTTCTCACTCTCCGTCAAATGTTTCATGTCCTTAGTATTGACTGGTTTTGAACAGAATATTCGCTGCCAGATACCTGCAAGCAGCACTTCTCCTACTGATTATCATATGGAGGTTTCACACATCCGGTTCCGAAAAGCCGATTTCCGGCCGGAGTTCAACAAAAATCCTCATAAACATCCGCGTAATAATCCTTGGTACCAACGATCTGATCGCCGTTTATGTATACCCTGGGAACCCGTTTTCCCAGCACACAGGGAATCTCATAGCGGAATCCGCCACACAGATCTGCCAGCTGCTCCATCAGAAGCTCCTCGCCTCCGTCCCGGCCCACCAGCGTCACCACGCCGTCCGTTTCTGCTTCCGGAATGTCCGTTACATCCACCATAACCTGATCCATGCAGACACGGCCCAGAATCGGCGCCCGTTTCCCGGATATCAACATATACCCCTGTCCGGACAGACTGCGGGGATAACCATCGCCGTAGCCAGCCGCTACCGTTGCCACCCGCATCCGTTTTTCTGCCACAAAGGTTCCGCCGTAGCTGACCGGAGTTCCCGGCTCAATCTCTTTGATATAGGTAATAAAGCTTCGGATCTCCATGGCCGGCTCCAGCTTCATCTCATGGCTGATCTCATCCGACGGATAAATCCCATACATGGAAATCCCGGCCCGAACCGCATCCAGACTCATCTGCGGCAGCTCCATAATCGCTGCGCTGTTGGCGCAATGACAGAGAGGAATCCGGATCCCCCTCTCCTTCAGCCGGTCTGCAAACCAGCCATAACGGGCAAATTGCACAGCCGTATACTCCGGGTCTCCCTCATCTGCTCTGGCAAAATGGGTAAACATGCCTTCCACCTCAATGCCCGGAAGGGAAGCAATCCGGACAGCCGCATCCACCCCCGCCTCATCGGGACATAATCCAATCCGGCTCATTCCCGTATCCACGGCCAGATGAACCAGCGCTTTTCTTCCCATAGACACAGCCAGCTGCGATAATTCCTCCGCCTTCTCCGGTTCAAACAGAGCCGGTCGGATCTCATACTCCAGAAGCTCTTTAAAATGACTCCGGTGCGTACTGCCCAGAATCAGGATCGGCTTCTCTATTCCATGGTTCCGCAGAATGATTCCTTCCTCAATCGCTGCCACCGCATATCCCCAGACATAGGGATCGATGGCTTTGGCCACCGGAACGGAGCCATGTCCGTATCCGTCTGCTTTCACAACGCCGATCATCCGGGTTCCCTCCGGCAGCCCGGCTGCCATCATTTCCATATTTTTAATGATTCGATCCAGATGAATTTCTGCATAGATTCTTTTATAAGGCTGTTCTGTTTTCATATTTCATCTTTCCTTCTAACTTTCCTCATTATATTTTTACATCAGCTTCTCCCCAAAGCTGTCTTCCCTCAGAAGCGCATCCGCCGTTTCCCGGGCCAGCACCGAATACTCGCCCCTTTCTTTTCCGGCCAGTCTTCCTGCCAGGCCGTGGATCCAGACACCTAAGGAAGCGGCATCATCCTCCGAAAGTCCCAGCGCGACAAGACCGGCAATCACGCCCGTCAGAACATCTCCGGATCCCCCTTTGGCCAGTGCGCTGCTTCCACTGTTTCCGAGAACCACAAGGCCATCCTTTCTGGCCGTTACCGTCACCGCATCCTTTAACACGCAGGTCACGCCCTTTTCTTCTTCATAGCTGACCGCCGCCTCCGGCAGATTTTCCCTCAATTTTCCAATGTCCCAGCCTGTCAGACGGGACATTTCTCCCAGATGGGGCGTCACAATCACATTTTCCGTAAAATAATCCGCCAGATAAGGATAATCCGCTACCGCATTTAATCCATCCGCATCCAGTATAATAGGAACGTAGGCAGACAGCAGTACATACTCTACCAGTTTTCTCACATAAGCTGCCTTCCCCAGTCCGGGCCCCAGGACAATCACACTGGCCCAGGCACATTCCGCCTCCACCAACGTTTTTAGATTCTCCGGCTCCTCCTCACACGTTTCCGGATCATAAGCGCTTAGGAGCGCCTCCGGAAGAAGCGTCTGAAGAATGGGAACATTGGCTTTCACCGTCAGTATCTTAACCAGACCGCATCCCATCCGATATGCCGCCAGTGCACTGAAATATGCCGCTCCGCACATTCCTGCCGAACCGGCAATCACCAGTACCTTTCCGTACGTTCCTTTATGAGAATCCGGCTGCCGTTTCGGAATCTTCTCCCGATCCTCAGGTTCGCATACCATATATCTGCGGCCACTGTACCCGTCATAACGCGGAAATCCAATCTCCGCGATTCTCACTCTTCCGCATTGTTTTTTGCCCGGATACAGCACACATCCCAGCTTCTCCAGCCCGAACGTAACTGTAAGATCCGCACAGACCGCACATCCCAGCACCGCTCCGGTCTCCGAGGATACACCGGAAGGAATATCCACCGCCACCGTAAACTTCGGCTGCTGACGGCCCATCTCTGTGATTGCCGCTGCAAAATCGCCGCCCACTGTCCGGGAAAGGCCGACTCCAAACAAAGCATCTACTGCTATATCGCAGGGAATCTCCCGCCCGCATACAAAATCATCCACAGGGATCCCCAGATTCCGACAGATCTGAAGCTGCGTCTCCAGCTCCTCCGTCCGGGCTTCTTTTCTTCCTACCGTAACAACACGGCTAAAACGGCAGCCCCGCAGATAGAGAATCCGGATGATCGCTGCTCCGTCCGCTCCGTTATTACCGGTACCGCAGAAAGCCACGATCCTCTGTTCCTTCAGAGAAGCTTCTCCCCGTTTCCATTCCGCCTCCAGTGCATCCGCCACAGAGAGGGCCGCGCGTTCCATCAAAACCAGGGAAGGAATCCCCACTTCCCGAATGGCATACGCATCGATCTCTTTCATCTGTGTTCCGGTTACCAGTGTCCTCATCGGTTCTCCCCCTCTCCCACGGCGAACGCCATCGCCAATGTCTCTGTGTTCGTGATGGACACCTGAAGCCGGTCAATCCCCAGCTCACCTGCCAGTCTCTCTGCTGCCCCGTAAAGCCTCACATAGGGCTTCCCCAGCTCATCACGAAGTACCTCTATCTCCTGTAATCCAAACTCCCGAAAGCCGGTTCCGAATACCTTGGATACCGCCTCCTTAACCGCAAAATCGCCGGCCAGGCGGGACACCTTCTCCCCGGCCTGCCGGCGCTCCTCCTGCGTAAATACACGCAACAAAAAGGCCTCTTTTTCACAGGCCTTTTTGATTCGCGCTATTTCAATTAAATCTGTACCAACTCCGATAATCATGCTATTTTCCGGGGTCCTGCTTCTTCTGGGCTTCTCCCCTGGCCGCAAGCTCCCGCTCCCGCTCTTTCTGATCCTGCATATTGCAGACACGATACGAAAGACGCATCAGACTCTCAGATAAATGCACATTTTCCACTACCACATCATCCGGAACCTGAAGATCTGTATGCGCAAAATTCCAGATCGCCTTGATTCCCGCCTTTACCAGGCGATCCGCGATCTCCGGTGCCTTGGACTTTGGAATCGTAAGGGCCGCAATCTGCACTTCATTATCTTTGATAAACTGCTCCAGTGACTCGATTCCGCGAATCTCCACCCCCCGGACTACCAGACCGACCAGGCGCGGATTCACGTCGAACATTCCCTTAATCATAAAGCCGCGACGCTCGAAATTCGTATAATTGGCAATCGCCTGTCCTAAATTGCCGGCACCGATAATGATTAAATTGTGCTGCCGGTCAATTCCCAGAATTCTCGCAATCTCGCTGTATAAATACTTTACATTATATCCATACCCCTGCTGCCCAAAGCCGCCAAAATTATTCAGATCCTGGCGAATCTGGGACGCTGTTACTTTCATTCTGATACTAAGATCATTCGAAGAAATCCGCTCTACTCCCTCTTCCAGCAATTCTCCCAAATAACGGTAATATCTCGGCAATCTGGAAATTACCGCTTTTGAAATCTCTTTCTGCTCCACGGTTTTTCTTCACCTTCCCTCTGTTAAACTTCAAACACACTGTTATTATAACATACGTCAAAATATTGTCAAATAATTTTAGAAATTCGTCATTTTTTCCAATCCTTTGACATTCTGTTTTTCCCGTGTTATAGTAAAGATGTTCGTGCTAACGCCAAAGGTTCCATGGTTCCTGCGGGAAAGGCGAAAAGGATCTTAAAAAATCCGGTCTGGTATGCTTTTTTTGCGCGTATCAGGCCTTTTTGTTTTGCCGCACCGAAATATCTGCCATATCCCAAAGCATCAGCAAGAAACAATTTATGAAGGAGGAACTGTTATTATGAAAAAAATGATTTCCATGATTGCGGCTGCCGCGCTGGGACTCTCTCTGTTAACCGGCTGCTCGTCCGCAAGCCAGAACACTGCTGAAACCACATCCGCTTCCCAGGCAAAAGAAACCAACGAAGAAACCACAGAAGAGGTCAAAGAAGAAAACGCAGAAGCACCCGTCATCCGGGTTACCGGCCTCAAGGGTCCGACCACTATGGGACTGGTAAAGTTGATGGAGGATTCCAAACAGGGGGCCACAGAAAACAGCTATGAATTTACCATGGTAACTGCCGCTGACGAACTGACCGCCATGGTCGCAGGCGGAAAAACAGATATCGCGCTGCTTCCGGCCAATGTATCCAGCGTGCTGTTTAACAAGCTCCAGGGCGGTGTTACTGTCATTGATATCAATACCCTTGGTGTACTTTACCTGGTATCCTCGGATACTTCCGTTGAGACACCGGAACAGCTGAAGGGAAAAACCGTATACTTAACCGGCAAGGGTACCTCTCCGGAGTATGTGCTTCGCTATCTCCTTTCTGCGGCAGGACTGGAGGAAAACGATGTCACTCTGGAATTCAAATCCGAACCCTCTGAGGTTGCTTCCGTTCTGGCAGAAAATCCAGAAGCCATCGGTCTTCTGCCGCAGCCCTTTGTTACTTCCGCTCTTGCCCAGAATGACAGGCTCTCCATCCGTATGGACCTGACAAAAGTCTGGGATGAATTCCAGAAAGATGGAAACGGCAGTCGACTGGTTACCGGTGTCACAATTGTAAATACCGAATTTTTAAAGGAACACTCTGATCTGGTGGATCGTTTTCTTGAAGATCACAAAGCTTCCATTGAATTTACCGCAGAGGATCCGGAGACGGCAGCTTCTCTGATTGAAGCAACGGGCATCGTCCCCAAAGCAGCCATTGCCAAAAAGGCTCTTCCCTACTGCAATTTAACCTTCCTCTCCGGAGAAGAAATGGAAGCCGCTCTGTCCGGATATCTTAATGTACTGTATGAACAGAATCCGGCTTCTGTTGGCGGCACACTGCCGGCAGACGATTTCTATTATATCCCGTAATTGATTTTTAAAGGAGCAAACGATGCATCACTTTCCGGACTGGTCAAAAAAAGTATCTATTCTCCTGTTCTGGCTTCTGCTCTGGCAGGCCCTCACCGCTTTGATCGGCAATCCGATCCTTCTGGTGGGGCCTGCCGATACACTGAAGGCTCTGTCAGGACAGATCTGCTCATCTTCCTTCTGGAGAGCCATATGGTTTTCATTTTACCGGATAGGTCTGGGATTTTTCCTTGCGTTTTTTACCGGCCTTATCACAGGAAGCATGGCCTGCGCTCTGCCATGGTTCAGAGAGCTTCTGTCTCCTGCCATACAGCTGATAAAATCAATTCCCGTAGCTTCCTTTGTTATCTGTCCGTTTTTATTTCCTTCCTTGTGGTTTATCCTGTAATCCATATCAGCACATTCTCCGGCCTTTCCCAGGCGGATTACCGCCTTCTGGAAATGGCAAAGGTGTTTCATGTCCCCCTGTGGAAACAGGCACTGCATATTTACCGTCTCTCTCTGTATCCCTATCTGGAAAGCGGACTGAAAACCGCGCTCGGCATGGGGTTCAAATCCGGAATCGCCGCAGAAGTCATCGGTATTCCGGACGGATCCATCGGAGAGGGACTCTACCTGTCAAAAATATATTTAAGCAGCGCAGAACTCTTTGCCTGGACTCTTACCATTATTCTCGTCAGCACCCTGTTTGAAAAAATAGTTTTATTTCTTTGGAAAAAAACTGCCGGATACGGCATTCAGATACAGGAGGAAATCCATGGAAAGTAAAAACGTACAGATTTCTATTGAACACCTCTCCAAATCATTCGGAGAAGAAACGGTTTTAAACGATTTATCTCTGACGCTTTCCTCCGGCTGTGCCTATGGTCTGATGGCTCCGTCCGGGGCAGGAAAAACCACGTTTTTTCGGATCCTTATGGGACTGGAAACGCCAGATTCCGGTGTCATCCGCGGCCTCGCCGGACTTCGCATTTCTGCAGTTTTTCAGGAAGACCGTCTGTTAGAGCAGGAAACAGCGCTCCAGAACCTTCGTTTTGTCACCGGCCGAAGCTATTCCGTACAGGAGCTTTATGGCCTTCTGCTCCGCCTTCTCCCTGCGGACTCTCTTGACAAACCGGTTCGGGAATTCTCCGGCGGCATGAAGCGACGTACCTCCATTCTGAGAGCTCTTCTGGCTCCGTCCGATCTGATTCTCATGGATGAACCATTTACCGGTCTGGACAGAGTAACCAGGGAAACTGCCATCGCCCTGATCAAAGAATATACAAAAAAGAAAATTTTTCTTTTCTCCACCCATTCCGAAGAAGAGATTCGCCTGTTCCACGGAGAGCTTCTCTCGTTCCCTGCACTCCGATAAACGCTTTCGCTCCCTTTTCTCACTGCTCAGGTACAGAAAACTCCGCTTCACCACACTTGAAAAGCCCCGGCTTTTATACTATAATGTAGGATTGACGGCATATGAGCGCCATTTTTACATTCGGGAGGAAATCATGATTCTATCTTGCAGCAACATTACCAAATCTTTTGGAACAGATACAATTCTGGATCACGTATCCTTTCATATTGAAGAACGGGAGAAAGCAGCCATCGTCGGTATCAACGGCGCCGGCAAATCAACTCTCCTTAAGATTATTGTCGGGGAGATGACAGCAGACGAAGGAAACGTTACCATCTCCCGTGGAAAGACCCTGGGCTACTTAGCGCAGCATCAGGATATCAAAAGTGACAGCACCATCTATGATGAGCTGATGGAGGTAAAACGCCCTATTCTGGAGATGGAACATCAGATTCGCTCCCTGGAACAGCGAATGAAATCCGCCGCAGGAGAAGAGCTGGAAGCGCTTCTGGAGACTTACAGCCGGCTGAATCACGAATTCGAACGCATCAACGGCTACGCCTGGCAGAGTGAGATCACCGGTGTCTTAAAAGGCTTAGGCTTCACTGAGGAAGAATTTTCCAAACCAGTCCGCGAACTGTCCGGCGGTCAGAAAACCAGAGTATCGCTGGGAAAGCTGCTGCTCTCCAAACCGGATATCATCCTTCTGGACGAGCCGACCAACCATCTGGATATGGAATCCATCGCCTGGCTGGAGAACTATCTGATGAACTATTCCGGCACCGTACTGATCGTTGCCCATGACCGATATTTTCTGGATCGCGTAGTAACCAAGATTGTGGAGCTGGACGGCGGCCGCGCTACCACCTTCCTCGGAAACTATTCCGCCTACGGTGAAAAGAAAGCCATCATCCGGGCCGGCATTATGAAGGCCTGGTTAAACCAGCAGCAGGAAATCAAGCATCAGGAGGAAGTTATCACCAGGCTTCGCTCCTTCAACCGGGAAAAATCCATCAAACGCGCAGAAAGCCGTGAAAAGCTGTTAAATAAGATGGAGATTCTGGACAAGCCAACGGAACTGAACGATGCCATGAACATTACCCTGGAACCCTGCGTGGTCAGCGGCAATGATGTTCTCACCGTCCGCGGCCTATCCAAGCGGTTCGATAACAATCAGCTGTTTTCCAATGTAGATTTTGATATCCGCCGCGGAGAACGCATCGCCATCATCGGCAATAACGGAACCGGCAAGACAACCATTTTAAAGATCATCAACGGTCTCCTCTCCCCGGACGAGGGTGAAATCAAGGTTGGCTCCAAGGTCCACATCGGCTATTATGATCAGGAGCATCAGGTTCTCCACATGGAAAAGACCATTTTTGAAGAGATCCAGGATACCTATCCGGATATGAACAACACACAGGTGCGCAATGTTCTGGCCGCCTTTCTCTTTACCGGGGATGATGTTTTCAAACGGATCCGGGACTTAAGCGGCGGCGAGCGGGGCCGTGTCTCCCTGGCCAAGCTGATGCTCTCCGAAGCCAATTTCCTGATTCTGGATGAGCCGACGAACCATCTGGACATTACCTCCAAGGAGATTCTGGAAAACGCACTGGTGAATTACACGGGAACCGTTCTCTACGTGTCCCATGACCGCTATTTTATTAATAAAACCGCGACCCGGATTCTGGACTTGAAGATGGGAACACTGCTCAACTATATCGGAAACTACGATTATTATCTGGAAAAAAAGGACGCCGTTGAACTGGCTTACACTTCAAAAACCGCTTCGATCCCCGCGGCAAAGCGCTCCCTTACCGGACAGCAGCCAGCCTCCGGACAGGGGATCTTCATCGGTCAGAAAGCCTCCGGGCAGAATACTGTGGGACAAAACGCTTCCGCAGCCTCTTCTTCCGGCGGGGCGGCTGCCCCGGTCACTCCGGAAAAGCTGGACTGGAAGCAGCAGAAGGAAGAACAGGCCAGACTGCGCAAACGCCAGAATGAATTAAAGAAGGTGGAAGAATCTATCCAGAACCTGGAATCCAGAGATCAGGAGATTGACACCCTCCTCTGTGATGCCACGGTCTTTTCTGATGTATCCAAGCTGATGCAGCTGCAAAAGGAAAAGGAAGAAATTGCAAAAGAGCTGGAAACGTTATATGAAACATGGGAAGAGCTGGCGGAATAACCCGTCAGCTCTTTTCCGTATCCGAGGCCGGTCCCGGTTTCTTTTCTTTTTTTTCGTCACTGGCAGGTCCATTGCCGCCGCTGTTTAGCCGTTCTTCCTCACTCATCTCCAGATAATCCGCCAGCTCCGGTCTTCTTCCCTTCCGATCCACGTTCAGAATCGTCTCCACTGTCCGGAAAAACGCCGGACTGCAGCGCTTCATCTCCACCCGGATATCCGGATCGCAATAGTTCTCCAGCAGATTTCCAAACTGCATCGCCAAATCGTCATCAAAATAAGAAGGCAATGTCTGTGCCAGAGAGCTTTCCGCCAGATACCGGGCATAATCCGCCAGAATTGCCGTATCCTCTTTGTCATTTCCCGTCGCCCAGGCTATATACTCTCCAAAGGCCATGGCCAGCTGCTCCGGGCGGGTAAACTTCATTTTTTTATAATTCGTATCCGTCTGATAATAAACATAGTAAATGCCACGGTCGGTCATCGGAGCGGAATAATATTTCTTGTCCGTATAGAACATCAGCTCCCAGCCGGTTTCGTTAAACTTCAGAATCCACTCCCGCGGGATCTCGGCCATGGCCCGGGTAATCCGTTCTTTTTCTTCCTTATCTGGCTTCCGATCTCCCTTGATCGTCATATCATACCGCCGATCCCTCAGACCATCGGCCCCATAGTAATTCACCCCGACATACTGATTCGCCGCCATCTGTCCATTCTCAAAAAAATAATACTTGTGACCATCGATCATCCGTTCTCCGTCCCGGTACATCCGTCGTCTGGAATCAAACCAGTACCAGGCACCTCCGGCAGAATGCCAGCCGGTTATCAGCGCACCGTTCTCTTCCGCAAAATACCAGACATCCTCATCCGCATCATAGATCCATCCGGTTCCCATCACTCCGTCTTCCCGGAAATAATAATATACGGAACCAATCCGTCGATATCCGGATACCATCCAGCCGCTGGTGTCAAAATAATACCAATGACCGTTATCATAAAGCCAGCTCTTCTCCAGAAGTGTCCCATCCGCCAATACATACTGCCAGTCCTCCCCGTCTCCGTCCCACTGACCTTCGATGGAAGGATTCCGCTCTGCTGATACGGTCCCGGACGCAGCTTCTGCAATCCGTGTATCCGCCGCAGCCGTTTCTTCCGCCAAAACAACCCGGGCCTGGAATGCCATAATCAGGCCAACCAAAAATAAAAGAAAACCACATTTCTTCAAAACCAGGCCCTCCTTTCCGTTATTTCCCAGAAATATCATACCATAAAAATCGATATTCTGTCTTACCTTTTTCTTGCAAAACCATTAATATTCAGCTTACAAGAATGCTGCAGCGTAGTATAATGGAAGAAAACGAGGGCCGCATCTATGGCCCGCAGCATTAGAAAGTGAGTTCCTATATGAAACAGAAACGAATTCTGGCGCTTTTTGCCGCCCTGTTACTTGTCCTTCTCTATGCCGCTTCCATCGTCTTTGCGCTGATAGGAAGCCCGTTTACCCAGAGTCTTCTGATGGCCTCTCTCTTCTGTACCATCGTGATTCCGGCAGTTTTATACGGTTATCTGGTGGTCATCCGTGCCATGCAGCACAAAAATGAAGAGGATACGAAGCCAGTCTCTGATCACACATCCGACTCCGCCCACTCATCGAATACCAGAAACAAGAAGGAGAAATAACTGACATGGAACGACACGGAGCTTTAAATCTGGAATACTATAAAGTCTTTTATACGGTTTGTGAATGCGGGGGCATCACCGCAGCAGCGGAACATCTCTGCATCTCCCAGCCGGCGGTCAGTCAGGCCATCCGGCAGTTAGAGGATGCGCTCCGCTGCCGTCTGTTTCTGCGCACCTCCCGCGGCGTGAAGCTGACCAAGGAAGGAGAAGTACTGTTTTCCTATGTGAAACGGGGAATTGAAACACTTTACGATGGGGAAGACACGCTTCGGCGCATGCAGGATCTGGAAACCGGTGAGATCCGGATCGGCGCCAGTGATATGACACTGCAGTTTTACCTTCTCCCCTACTTAGAACGTTTCCATGAACGTTACCCCAATATCAAGGTCACCGTCTCCAACGGCCCGACACCGGAGACCCTGGATCTGCTTCGGGACGGAAGAATTGATTTCGGCATTGTCAGTACCCCCTTTGAAGCCAAAACGGAGGTTACCTCCATCCCGGTCCGTGAGATTCATAATATTTTTATCGCCGGGCCCAAATTCCGGAACACACTGGACGGAAGAATTCTTTCTTATGAAGAACTTTCCGATTATCCCTGCATCTTTCTGGAACCCAAAACCAGCACCCGCCTGTTCATGGATCAGTTTCTGGAACAACGCGGCATCCGCCTGGAGCCCGAATTCGAGCTGGCAACCAGCGATATGATCGTCCAGTTTGTCCGCCGAAACTTAGGCATCGGCTGCCTGATGTCCGATTTCGCCGCCGCAGCCATCGAACGCGGAGAGATCTTCCCGCTCCGCTTCAAAGAAGAGATGCCGCCCAGACAGTTCTGCCTCGTCACCTCCTCCAAAACCTACATGTCACCGGCGGCGGCAAGGCTGTATCAGGAGCTGGCAAAAATACCGTAATATTTGTCGAGAGTCGGACGCAGAAAAGGGGGCGAGGTCCGGCAGAGGCTAACACAAATATCTTCTGTAAGGAGTCGATCACCAGCGGGAAAGGGCCTGCCGCCCGGAAACAGGTGCCGGAGGGAATTCATTGCAGGAAATTCGGAAGTTCTTAGGGCGTGACAG
>JAEDOC010000096.1 GCA_016302185.1 Clostridium sp.
AGAACAGCCCATCGAATACAGAAGACCTGCGTGCTGTTTTTCGCCGTTCTTCCCCTGCTTCTTTTTCGCGTCCGGATTCATCCTCTTCCAGAAGATATCTCCAACTCACTACGCCGGGCGTTAGCTGCCGCGACGCCCTCACTTCCTGCGCTACATTTTTATTTTCTCAGCTGCGCCAGCCGCTCCTTCACCTGCGCCATCATCTGGGAATATTTCTCCAGCTTGGCCTTCTCTTCGGCGATCTTGGCCTCCGGTGCCTTACTGATGAACTTTTCATTATTCAGCATACCATTGACACGGGCCAGCTCCTTGGTCAGCTTTTCTTCTTCTTTCTTTAAGCGCTCAATCTCCTTATCCAGATCCACCAGCTCCGCAAACGGCATCCAGATAGTAGCGCGGGAGGTCACAGCGGACACCGCATCGTCATCGATACCGGTCTTGTCCTTCTGAAGAACCACTTCGCTGGCGGAGCCAAGGGAAGCGAAGAAGCTGCGGCTGTGTTCAAAGATTCCCAGAACCTCGTCACTGTCAGAAACCACATAAACCCTGGCCTTCTTGCTCGGCGGAACGTTCATGGAAGTGCGAACGTTACGGATGGCACGAACGGCCTCCTTGATGGTCTCCACTGCCTTCTCTTCTTCTGCGAAATTCCACTCTGCCTTGTACTCCGGCCATTTGGAAATCATGATGGACGGTTCCTCATCCTGCAGATTACAGAAGATTTCTTCTGTGATGAACGGCATGTACGGGTGCAGCAGCTTTAAGGACTGAATCAGAACCGTCTTTAAGGTCCAGATGGCCGCTGCCTTCGTGGTATCCTCATCGTTATACAGTCTCGGCTTTACCATCTCGATATACCAGTCACAGAATTCCTCCCAGATGAAGTCATACACCTTCTGAAGAGCAATTCCCAGCTCGTATTTATCCATGTTTTCGGTGACATCCTTCGCCAGAGTATTTACCTTGGAAAGGATCCAGCGATCAGCCGCAGTTAAATCAGAAAGCTGTGCCTGAGCGTTTGGTGCCTTCTCAATATTCATCATGATGAAACGGGAAGCGTTCCATACCTTATTTGCAAAGTTACGGCTGGCTTCTACTCTCTCCCAGTAGAAACGCATGTCGTTGCCCGGTGCATTTCCGGTCATCAATGTCATACGCAGGGCATCCGCACCGTACTTCTCAATAACCTCCAGCGGATCGATACCATTGCCCAGAGATTTGCTCATCTTCCGGCCCTGAGAATCTCTTACCAGACCGTGGATCAATACAGTGTGGAACGGTTCCTTTCCTGTCTGCTCCAGACCGGAGAAAACCATACGGATAACCCAGAAAAAGATGATATCGTAGCCGGTTACCAGCACATCGGTGGGATAGAAATACTCATACTCCGGAGTCTTCTTCGGCCATCCCAGGGTGGAGAAGGGCCACAGGGCAGAGGAGAACCAGGTATCCAGCGTATCCTCATCCTGATGCAGATGGGTGCCGCCGCATTTCGGGCAGACCGTCGGGGCTGTCTTTGCCACGGTCATCTCTCCGCAGTCATCACAGTAGTAGGCCGGAATCCGGTGGCCCCACCATAACTGACGGGAGATACACCAGTCGCGGATGCCTTCCAGCCAGTGTAAATAGGTCTTTCCGAAGCTCTCCGGAACGAACTTTAAACGGCCGGACTTCAACGCCTCGATGGCCGGCTTTGCCATCTCGTCCATCTTTACGAACCACTGGGGCTTTACCATGGGCTCTACGGTGGTGCCGCAGCGATCATGGGTTCCTACATTATGGGAATGGGGAACAATCTTTACCAGGAGTCCCTGCTCCTTCAGATCCTCTACCATGGCTTTTCTCGCCTCATAGCGATCCATGCCCTGGTATTTGCCCGGTACGCTGATGGTGGCATCATCATTCATGATGCAGATCTCTTCCAGATTGTGGCGCTTGCCCACCTCAAAGTCGTTAGGGTGATCTTCACACAGCCGGTACCGAATTCTTTGTCTACATATTCATCGGCAATCACCGGAATCTCCCGATCGGTCAACGGAAGCTTTAACATCTTGCCTACCAGATCCTTATATCTCTCATCCTCCGGGTTTACTGCCACAGCGGTATCCCCCAGCAATGTCTCGGGACGGGTGGTGGCAATCTCCACAAAACGGCCTTCCTCACCTACGATCGGATAATTGATATGCCAGAAGAATCCATCCTGCTCCTCATGCTCTACCTCTGCATCGGAAATGGAGGTCTGGCAGACCGGACACCAGTTAATGATACGGGAGCCTTTATAGATATAGCCCTTTTCATATAATTTGGTAAATACCTCAAGAACGGCATCGGAACAGCCCTCATCCATAGTAAAGCGCTCCTTGTCCCAATCGGCAGAGGAACCCAGCTTGTGCAGCTGCTTCACAATACGGCTGCCGTACTCTTCCTTCCACTCCCAGGCCTTCTCCAGAAAGCCTTCTCTTCCCAGATCGTGCTTGTCAATGCCCTGGCTCTTTAACTTATCAATGACCTTCACTTCAGTCGCAATGGCGGCATGGTCGGTTCCCGGCTGCCACAGTGCCTCATAGCCCTGCATTCTCTTATAACGGATCAGGATATCCTGCATGGTATTGTCCAGTGCATGGCCCATATGCAGCTGTCCGGTAATATTGGGCGGCGGCATTACGATAGTAAAGGGCTTTTTGCCTTCTCTCTTTCCTCTCTCCGCATCTGCACGGAAATACTTGCTGTCCAGCCATTTCTGATAGAGACGATCCTCTATCTCTGACGGATTATAGGTCTTTTCCAGTTCTTTCATGGTTATTCTCCTTTTTCCTTCTGATGTTTATTAAAATAATGAATTCACTGTTACATCTGCTTCCGGACAATCTGGTACTCATCATCCGTCACATAATAGGGACATTCAAAATGCCTATCTCCCAGGAAAGCTGCCATTTCGTCCTCATCCAGAGAGGCCTCGCAGACGTAGTAGCCGTAATCCTCGTCATAGACATAATTCCCACAGGTTTCGCAGCTTGTATGTCTTCCCTTTTTCTCCACGGCATCTTCCCCCTTCCTGTTGTGACACCGGTAAACGCCTGCTGCCGGCAGCAAATGCCGGATATACAGCATACAAAAACGCCCTCCGCATCTTCCGATGCAAAGGGCGATATAAACCGCGGTACCACCTTTTTTCAACTGCAGGCACCATCACAACACAGTATCCTGCAATCCTCTTACGTCCGTTAACGGAGACAATCCGTGACCTCCTACTGGCAGATTCCGTATCTGCAAAACTCTCCTTACAGGAAGAATTCCTCTGATACCATGCCTCTGTGTTCAGAAATCCGGCTCCGAAGCTACCTTCCGTTCCTGCTTCCCTGAATCTCCTCTCAACCGGTGAGAGATTCTCTCTGTCGGGGCATCGTAACGTACTCCTCTTCTTCACAGCCTTTTCCCTGATATCATAGTGTTTTTTTGACCGATTGTCAAGAGGTTCCAGGAATCTATTCCTTCAGAAAGCGTGCTGTACGCTCCATCACATCCCGAAGGATCTCCAGATTTTCCATTGTTACCCCGGTTTCCAGAGAATGATTGGCTCCGGGATAGAGAAACAGAGGAATTTCTTTTTCCCGGCAGATGATCTTTAACTGTTCCCCGTTTACCATCGAATCCGAAGTTCCGCTGAACACAATCCGTCTTTCCCCTGAATGAGCCAGCTGCAAAAGCGTCTGATCCACCGGGGTAAATAAAATCTCACAAATGCGGGCCTGACAGCCTGCTGCCCGCAGCAGGGAAACCATAAAACCGGCTGCCGCTGTCCCCACACTTTTTCCCACCAGATAAATCCGAGCAAAGCCGCTCCAGTCCCTCTCTGCTACAAAGAGCTCCAGCCGCGTGTGTATCAGCGCAATTACCTCAGGAATATGCTCTTTCCCGGATGGCAAAGGACCGTAATCCACGGAAAGAACCGGTATCCCCTGCTCTCCAAGAAGCTTCTTCGTATAATAAAACAACGGTTTATCCACGTGATACCCCATCCCCGGGAGCAGCACTGCCAGACACCGCTCACCGGATGGTTCGGTTTCTTCGGTCAAAGTTGGTTCTGCCCCGGAATACAATTCCGTTTGTGCCAGAACCGGATAATATCTCCACAATCCATCGATAAGCTGTCTCGTAATCCGGTTCCGCTTCCGAAGGTAATCCAGATGGGACAGGCACTCTCCCACCGCAAACCGTTTCTGGGTCGCGGGGAACTCTTCCCAGCTTCTGGCCCGGATTTTCCAGCGCATCAGCCCTGCAATCTCGTATGCGGTCATGCCGGGTCTCTCCCGGATGGAGTCCTCCGCATTCTGAAGGCGCCGTTCATGATGCGCCAGCAGCGCATCGATCCTTTCGCGGTAAGCGCCGGTCTTCCGATGACCGGGAAGCGCCACCCTCACCGGATACTCCCTCACTGCCCGCAGACTGTCCAGATAATCCCCCAGGGAATCCTCCACGCCGCGCCAGGCCGTGATATTCGGGGAAATGTCAAACAGCACATGATCTCCCGTAAACATGATCCGTCGTTCCTCCACCCAGAACATGGCATTTCCCGGCGTATGACCCGGAACCTCAATTGTTCTCAGTGTATAATCTCCAACGGTAATCTCATCCCCGTCTTTTAGTACGGTAAACCGCTCATCCACCGCTCCGACACCATAGTCTACGGAAGGGTTATTAATATAAGTGGATTCCAGAATATCACGTGGAAAGCCTTCTTCCAGATATCTCCGGTATCTCTCTTCATAGGGCACTCCAAAAACATCCCTCTTCAGAATTCCCAGATCCGTTCCTGTAATATAGATTTTCCTCCCGGATCCGGCAAATTCCCTGGACAGGCCCGCGTGATCCGAATGCAGGTGGGTCAGCAGCACATCCATTCTCTCTGTATCTACTCCCAGCTTCTGCAATCCTTCCCGCAGTGCAATCCGGCACTCCTCTCTCCGGAATCCGGTATCTATCAGCAAATCTCCTTCTGTTCCGCGAATCAGGTAGCTGTTCAGTTCCTTCAGCGGATTTCCCGGCAGAGGTATTCCAATCCGATAGAGATTCTCCCCAATCTGTTCTGTCATTTCATTTAACCTCGATCCTTCAGGATATCCATACACCGTTTCCGTCCACCCGGTAACCATCCGGTGTGGTTCCGTTCACGAACAGGCTTCCGTCCTCATCCACGTAATACCAGAGCTGATTTGTCTCGATCCAGCGGGAAAATGCCATGGCGCCGCTGGCATCAAAATAATGCCAGGTTCCGTTCACCAGATGCCAGCCGGTCAGCATCATTCCATCCTTTGCAAAACCGTAAACTTCTCCATGAATCCGAAGGTACTCCTCCCCGGCATAGCTTCCGTCCGATTTCTGAAACTTCCAATTCTCTCTCTGGGAAATCCATCTGCCTTCTGCGGCCGGATACGCCTCTCTTCCGTGCACCATTGAAGAAAGAACGGCAGAAGCTCCCGGACCATTCACTGAAGCTGACGCTGTATCCTCTGCACCCGCGGGTTTCACCGCCGATATGGTGCCGGGATAAACCGCTGCAGCTCCGCTTCCGCCCGGATTCACCGCTTCTGCTCCGCTTCCGCCTGGATTCGTCTCCGGGCTGCTGCCGCCCTTCACCACTTCAAAACCGTAATCCAGCAGCTTCTTTGTATCGCTATAATGGGTCTGACGGCTCTTCAAAATCACAGCAATCAAACGGGTTCCATTCTGCTCCGCACAGGTAACCAGCGTATTGCCTGCCAGGGAAGTAAAACCGGTCTTGCCGCCTACTATGCCCGGATAGTATTCCGTGCGGGCCGGATCCAGCATTTTGTGCCCCATAGTCAGTGTACGGGAGTAAGAAACCGCCTTCGTTGCCGGAAACTCATATTTCAGGGTGGAAGCCACCTGGCGGACGGTTGCATTGTTAAATGCAGCACTGGCAATCAGCGCCATGTCATGGGCTGTGGTATAATGATCCGAATTGTTTAATCCGTTGGGATTTACAAAATGAGTATTGGTACATCCCAGAGAAGCAGCCTTCTGATTCATCAGATCGGAAAATGCGCTGATACTGCCGGAGACATGCTCCGCCAGTCCATTGGCCACCTCATTGGCCGATTTCAGCAGGAGACCGTACATACAGTCCTTTACCGAAACCTGATCACCCGCTTTCAGATTCAAAGTGACCGCGCCGCTCTCCAGCTTTGTCACCGCAGTTTCGGAGAAGGTTACCGTCTGATCCATTCCGCAGCGCTCCGCCACCAGGAGTGCCGTCATCAGCTTGGTGATACTGGCCGGATAGAACTTCTGATCCGGATTTTTCTCAAACAGGAAGGTTCCGTGCGTCGCATCGTAGAGAACCGCTCCCTCCGCCGCGATCTCCGGCTGCGCGGCCTCAGTGGGTGCTGCTGTCAGGGGAACTGCCCCCGAAGTGATCGTCTCTGTTCCCTGACTTGTCTGGCTCTGCGCACCTGCGCTCTCTGAAGCCGGCCCATACGCAGCAAAAGCGGACGATGCAGGAGCACCGGCCGCCAATACTGCCGCCAGAATAAGACTGGCCCATTTTTTTGTTTTATAGGTATTCCTCTTCATTCGTTTTTAGCTTCCTTCATTTCTTATATTCTGTTCTTTCAGACGGCTATCTTCTTGTATGACCTGCGGTCACACAAGATGCATCGTTTTTTTCCGCCGTCCCGGACTCTTACATCCATTTTACTTTATTTTTCATTCACTGACAATGAAGGAACGGAAATTAAAATATTACAATTTTATTACGCTGATAAAAACACTATGCAGTTGCCAGTATACGGGAGAGGAATGCTTTGGTACGTTTATGCTGCGGAGCCTTGAAGATCTGCTCCGGACGGCCCTCTTCTACCACATATCCATCTGCCATGAAGAGCACCCGGTCTGAGACATCTCTGGCGAATCCCATCTCGTGGGTTACAATTACCATGGTCATGCCGGATTTTGCCAGATCCTTCATTACATTTAATACCTCGCCAACCAGCTCCGGATCCAGTGCGGAGGTGGGTTCATCAAAGAGAAGAGCTCTCGGCTGCATCGCCAGAGCACGGGCAATCGCCACACGCTGTTTCTGTCCGCCGGAGAGAGTTGCCGGCTTTACGTCTGCCTTATCTGCCAGACCCACCTTAGCCAGAAGCTCCATTCCCAGCTTTTCCGCTTCTTCCTTCTTCATATGCTTGGTAAGAATCGGTGCCAGAGTAATGTTATCCAACACAGTTTTCATCGGAAATAAATTAAAGCTCTGGAATACCATTCCCACTTCCTCCCGGAACTTTCGAATATCCGCCTTATCAGACAACATATCCTTTCCTTCATATTCGATGACACCGTCAGTGGGTACCTCCAGCTGATTAATGCAGCGAAGGAATGTACTCTTGCCGGAACCGGACGGTCCGATGATGCAGACCACTTCTCCTTCTTCCACATCCAGATTAATATCCTTTAAAACCTCTAAATCACCAAATTTTTTTGAAAGATGCTCTACATGAATCATACCGTTTCCTTCCTTTCTGCAATTATGATGTCTTTAATACTCTCTCACTTGGTTTGCCGCGAAGCTTCTTCTCAATCCATTTCTGGAAGAGAATCAGAATCGATATCAGAAACAGATAGAAAACGGCTCCTGCGGTATAGCCTTCAATCGTTTTAAAACTCAGTGCGGTGTAGTTGTTAATCTGCTTGGTAATCTCGTTTACAACAATAACGGAAAGCAGTGCTGTATCCTTCACGGAAACAATAAACTGGTTGAACAGGGACGGCAGTACAATCCGAAACGCCGGGGGGATAATGACATGAATCAATGTCTGCCGGTATGTCAGGCCCAGGGACAGGCCCGCCTCCTTCTGTCCTACATCAATACTCTCCAGGGCGCCTCTGACAATCT
>JAEDOC010000011.1 GCA_016302185.1 Clostridium sp.
CCTGACTGTATTCTTCCTTTAAAACCTTGATTGCAACGAGGCGGTTTAAGGTGTGACACTTGGCCTGGTACACCTCGGACATTCCCCCCGTGCCGATCAGAGACAGAATCTCATAGCGTCCCTGCAGATATGTTCCGGGCTGAAGCATCATCCTCGTCTCACCTCATTTCTCTGCGGTTCCACCAGAACCACTGCAATATTATCCTTCCCGCCATTCTGGTTTGCCAGAGCGATCAGCGCCTTTGCCTTCATGTGAAGAGTTCCCGGAAGAAGCACCAGGCGGAAGATCGATGAATTGTCCACCATGTTGCTTAAACCATCGGAACACAACAGCACATAGGAATCTTCCTCCAGCGGCACTTCAAAGAAATCTGTCTCCACAGAGCGCTCAATTCCTACCGCCCGGGTAATGATATTTTTCTGCTGCCTGTATTCCTCGCTCTCCCGTTCCATCTGTCCCTTGGAAACCATCTCTTCCACATAGGAATGATCTCTGGTAACCTGACGAATCCCTGATTTTTCAATCAGGTATAAACGACTGTCACCGATATTGGCCACATAGAGGGTGGAATCCAAAATCGTTGCTGCCACCAGCGTCGTTCCCATCCCGGAGAGTTCTTCCCTCTCACCGGCCAGATCATAGAGCTCGAGATTCACCTGATCGATGGCCTCCTTCAACACAGCTGCTGCATCCTTCTCCTGACTTGTTTTTATGTATTCCGGCAGGTGTTCCACCAGATAGCGCGACGCGAAATCTCCCGCCCGATGGCCTCCCATCCCATCTGCCACAAGAAACAGATTGGGAAGCGGTCCCACTGCCCCGGTGCTGGAAAACAGCGCATCCTGATTCATCTTCCGGACACGGCCGATATCCGTTACTGCATATGCCTTCATTCTTTATGCTTCCCTTTCTCTGTCAATATAGCTCTTGCGCAGCTGCCCGCAGGCGCCGTCGATATCCCGCCCCATCTCCCGGCGGACAGTCACATTGATTCCGTTCTTTTCCAGATATCCCTTAAAGGCCTCTATCGCCTTTTTCCCCGACTGAACGTAATCCCGTTCTTTAATCGGATTGACCGGGATCAGATTCACATGACCATGTTGATTCTTAATCAGGGAAACCAGTGCCCTTGCCTCCTCCAGGTTGTCGTTGACTCCCTGCACCAGACTGTATTCAAAGGTCAGGCGCCGGCCGGTTTTCTCAAAATAATAACGGCAGGCATCCAGTACCTCTTCCAGCCGGTACACCTTCGCAACCGGCATCAGGCTGCGCCGCACCTCATCATTGGGCGCATGAAGGGACAACGCCAGTGTGATTGCCAGATTTTCCTCTGCCAGCTGACGGATCCGTGGGACAATTCCGCAGGTGGAAACCGTGATATTGCGCTGACTGATGTTTAATCCGCCCTCCCCGGACAGAAGATGAATAAACCGAATCAGATTCTCATAGTTATCCATCGGCTCACCGGACCCCATCACCACCACATTGGAAACCCGTTCTCCTGTATCCCGCTGAATCCGGTAGATCTGATCCAGCATCTCCGATGGTCGGAGATTTCGCTCCAGACCGTCCAGTGTGGAGGCACAGAACCGGCAGCCCATGCGGCATCCTACCTGAGAAGAGATACACACCGAATTGCCATGCTTATACTTCATCAGAACACTCTCGATTACATTGCCGTCTTCCAATTGAAACAGATATTTTCTTGTCCCATCAATCTCAGAGATACGGACGCAGACCGGCTGTAACGAGACAAATGTCGTTGTCTCCTTCAGCTTTTCCCGCAGATCTTTGGACAGATTGGTCATCTCATCATAGGAAGCAGCCAGCTTCTCATGCATCCACTGATAGATCTGCCCGGCACGGAAGGGCTTTTCTCCCATGCTTTTTAAATATTCCTTCAGTTCCTCCAGAGTCAGTGATTTGATATCCGTCTTTTCCATGCTCATTTCCGCCTGATTTTCTATCATTATGATTCCATCTTCCGCTGCATCACCGAGAGGAAAAATCCGTCACAGGGATGGATTCCCGGCAGCAGCTGAAGATAGCCTTCCTGTACTGTCTTCTCTGATCCGGTCTCAAACTCCTTTCCCAGGCGTCCGGTAAGATCCACCGGATCGAAGGGAAAATGATCCAGAAACCAGTCTCTGTTTTCCTCATTTTCTCCCGGATTGATGGTGCAGGTAGAAAAACAGATTCGCCCTCCCGGCTTCACGTAGCGCCAGACAACCGACAGGATCTCTCTCTGCAGCCTGGAAAGCTCCAACAGCTTTTCCGGAGAAGCATTATATTTAATATCTGGCTTCCGCCCTATAATTCCCAGTCCGGAGCAGGGCAGATCCGCAAAGACCACATCTGCTTTCTTCTCAAACTCCGGATCAAACTCCAGCGCATCCCAGACCTCTGCACGGATGTTGGTAAAACCGCTTCTTTCGATATTCTCCTCAATCAGCGCCACCTTGGCCTCGCTGAGATCCCGTACGGTTACAAGGCCGGTTCCCCGCAGCAGATCCGCCGAATGAAGGCTCTTGCCTCCGGGAGCTCCGCAGACATCCAGCACCTGCTCTCCTTCCCGGATGCCAACAGCGTCTCCCACCAGAGAAGAGCTGATATCCTGAATCTGAAGCCACCCCTGGCGGAATGCCTCCAGTCCTTCCAGATAATCTACACCCTGCAGCGACAGCACTGTACTGCCTTCCGCCGCCGGAACCGCTTCCACTCCCTGTCTCTTCAAAGAGGCCAGGATCTCTTCCATCGATGCCCGATTCAGATTGCAGCGGGCCATCAGCTCCTGTTTCTCCAGAAAAGCGGCCAGCATCCGCCGGACAGTTTCCTCCGGATAAGACTGCTTCCATAGATCCAGAATCCACTGTGGACAGGAGTACCGGATACTGTCATCCGGAAAGGTAAGCTTCTCCTTATTTCTGGAGATATTGCGCAGCACGCCGTTGACAAAGCCCTTCAGTCCCGAAAAGCCCCGTTTCTCCGCCAGCTTCACTGCCTCATTGCAGGCAGCAGAATCCGGCACGCGATCCATATACAGGATTTGATACACCGACATCCGCAGGATAGTGCGGATGATCGGCTTCATCTTCATTACCTTCACTCTGGAATACGAATTCAATATAAAATCAATCTGCAGACGGTACTCCACGGTTCCGTCCACAATCCGCTTGATAAAAGAGCGATCGGCCTTCTCCAGATACTGGTATTTGGCCAGTGCCCTGGAAAGCACCAGATGGCTGTACTGATTCTTCTCCAGTACCTCCATCAGAATATCCAGAATCATTTCCCGCAATGCAGGTTCCTTAGTCATCTCTTCTTCCTCCGAACAGGATGATCAGACGCAGCAGCTGCAGGATCGAACCGGCTGCCGCCGCCACATAGGTCAGAGCCGCGGCTCCCAGCACCTGTCTGGTATATCCGACTTCTTCTCCGTGCAGGATTCCCATGGTATTCAGAAGACGCACTGCCCGGGCGGAGGCATTGAACTCCACCGGAAGAGTCACCAGCTGAAACAGCACAGACAGAGAAAACAGAATAATTCCCAGATTAATCAGCGGTGAACCCACGCCGCCGAAAAAGAGGCCCAGAAGAATCATCGGCCAGGAGAGCTGCGCTCCGATATTCACCACCGGAACGATGGCACCGCGGATCCGTAAGGGTGCATACGCCTCAAAATCCTGCATGGCATGACCGCACTCATGAGCCGCCACACCGATGGCTGCCACCGAAGCCGAATCATACACGGCTTCGGATAAATTCACCACCTTGGTTCTGGGATCATAGTGATCCGTTAAGCTTCCTGCCACTTTTCGTATCTGCACATCGTAGATTCCCTGGGAATTCAGCAGCTGTCTTGCCGCCTCCGCACCGGTCATGCCCGTCATGCTGCGCACACGGGAATATTTCGCGTAGGTGCTGTTCACCCTGGAAGATGCTGCCATAGACAGCACCACACCAATCAATACCAGAATCATTGTCGGATCAAATCCGAAAAAACCATATCTGTACATAGAAAACTCCTCTCACCACATAAAACTACGGACAGGCTCTTTTCATACTTCCCCTAACACGGTTCCCTCCGTCATCGGATAACCCCGCAGGAACGCGGCAGAATCCATTCGCTTCTTGCCCTCCAGCTGAAGTTCATTTATCTTCAGAAGACCAGAACCGGTCTGCACATAAAAACTGTCTTTCTCCACGCGGACCACCGTTCCCGGAACGGCTTCGGATTTCTCCGTTACCACATCCGCATCCCAGAGCTTTAAGGTCTTTCCCTCATAAGAGGTATAGGCACTGGGCCAGGGGTTCAGGCCACGGATCAGTCGTTCAATTACCGCCGCATCCTTCGTCCAGTCAATCTGCCCCAGCGCTTTTGTCAGCATTCCGGCATAGGTTGCCTCCTCTTCCGGCTGTTTTACCGGAGTCAGAGTGCCTGCCTCTGCCTTCTGCAGAGTAGATAGGATCAGCTCTCCTCCCGCCGTACTTAAACGGTCAAATAAGCTTCCGCCGGTCTCCTTGGGATCCAGCGTTACTACGATTTTCTCCAGCATATCCCCTGTATCCATGCCAACATCCATCTGCATGGTGGTCACTCCGCTCTCCTTATCTCCGTTGATCACCGCCCACTGAATGGGAGCTGCGCCGCGGTATTTAGGAAGCAGGGAAGCATGCACATTGAAGCAGCCGTACTTCGGCAACGTCAAAATCCGCTCCGGCAGGATCTGCCCGAACGCAGTGACTACAATTGCCTCCGGATTCAGCTGTTTCAGAATCTCGAAGAATTCCTCATCTTTTTTTATCCGTACCGGCTGATACACCGGAATCTGATACTCCAGCGCTTTTTCCTTCACCGGTGTCATCAGAACCGCCTTGCCCCGTCCTTTCGGCTTATCCGGCTGGGTCACTACGGCCAGAACCTCATGACCTCCCTGAACCAGTGCCTCCAGCGTCGGAACGGCAAAATCCGGTGTTCCCATAAATACTATCTTCATGCGTTCCACCTCATCTACAATGTGTCATCATTCATACGGCAGCCGTCTTTACTCCTCTTCCGCTGCCACGTCTTCCAGCTCTCCCTCTACCAGTTCCACATACAAATGCCCCTTTAAATGATCACATTCATGGCAGATGGCTCTGGCTAAGAAACCTTCTCCCACCAGCTCATAGGGCTCCATGTTCTCATTGAGCGCACGCACCTTCACCTTCTCCGGGCGGGAAACCATTCCGGTCTTTCCGGGAACGCTTAAGCATCCCTCATAACCGGTCTGACAGCCTTCCATCTCCAGAATCTCCGGATTGATCAGCACATACTGATTTCCATCCTCCACATCGATCACCACAATCTGCTTGCGGATGCCCACCTGCGGAGCCGCAAGTCCCACACCGCCGGCCTCATACATGGTTTCAAACATATCCTCGATCAGCTCTGCCACGTGATCTGTCATCTCCGTTACCGGTTTACACTCCTTCTTCAGCACCTCATCACCGATTTTTCTGATTGATCTGATTGCCATTTTATCTTTCCTCTCTATGAAATATCATACTGTATCATCACGGACCGGAACCGATCGTCCCCTGCTGCCAGAGATTCCGTCAGATCCCTGATTTTATCAAGTATATCACACTTTTCACTCTTTATATATAAAATTTTTCTGTATATATCATTAACTTTGTAAATAGGCGCCTGCACCGGTCCTATGAAACGTGCCTCCCCCGCAGGAATGCTCTTTGTCAATACGGCAAGCACCGCATTGCCGCATTCCTCCAACCGTTCTTCTGAAGAAGAAGCGAATAGAATCATCTGCATCCGGCAGACCGGCGGGTAGTCCATCAGCTTCCGATAAGAGTATTCCCGCTGATAGAACGCTTCATAATCCTGTGCAGCTGCCGCACGGATGGCGTAATGATCCGGCTGGTACGTCTGAATCACTACGGTTCCCTCCCGGCTTCCTCTTCCCGCCCGGCCAGCCGCCTGGGTCAGCAGCTGGAAGGACCGTTCGGCGCAGCGGTAATCCGGCGTATTTAAGGATAAATCCGCCGCCATGATTCCCACCAGAGTGACGCTGGGAAAATCATGCCCCTTCACTATCATCTGTGTCCCAATCAGAATATCCGCCTCATGGGCCGCAAAAGCCGCCAGAATCGCTTCATGGCCTCCCTTTTTCGCAGTGGTATCCGCATCCATCCGCAGCACACGGGCTCCCGGAAATTCTTTTTTCGTCAGTTCCTCCAGCTTCTGGGTTCCGGCGCCGAAGCCGGCCAGATAAGGAGAACCGCAGGAAGGACAGGTCTTCATCAGGGGCACTGTGTAGCCGCAGTAATGACAGACCAGCCTGCCGCGCCCGTGAAGCGTCAGAGAGACATCACAATGAGGGCATTTGACCGCTTTCCCGCAGGAACGGCAGGAAACAAAATTCGAATAGCCCCGACGGTTAATAAAAAGCATGATCTGCTCGTTTTTCTCCAGGCAGTCTTCTATCCGCCGGCGAAGGCTGCTGCTGAACATGGATTTATTTCCCTCCAGAAGCTCCCTGCGCAGATCCACGATCTCCACCTTTGATAAATGACTTCCCGACACAGCCCGATGTTTCAGCTCCAGCAGTTCATACTTCCCACTTCTTGCTTTGGTATACGATTCCAGAGAGGGTGTGGCAGAGCCCAGCACCAGCGCAGCACCGGAATCCTCCGCCCGCTTCTCAGCCACCTCCCGCGCATGATAGCGGGGCATGGTCTCACTCTTGTAGGCTCCCTCATGCTCCTCATCGATGATGATCAGCCCCAGATTGGAAAAAGGGGCAAACAGTGCAGAGCGGGGTCCAATCATCACGGAAACCTCACCCTTTACTGCCCGCTCCCACTGATCATAGCGTTCCCCGGCTGACAGCCGGGAATTCAGAACCGCAATCCGATCTCCAAACCGATTGTAAAACCGCATCACGGTCTGATAGGTCAAAGCGATCTCTGGAATCAGCAGAATCACCTGCTGTCCCCGGGACAGCACCTCCTCTATCATCTCCATGTATACCTCAGTTTTTCCGCTGCCGGTGATTCCGTAAAGAAGGTATTTTTTCCGAAGACCCCTTCGATAATCCTCCTGAAACCGGTCTGCCGCCGCCCGCTGTTCTTCATTTAAGGTAAGCAGCCGGTTCTGCCGCTCTCCGGATGGAAGCGGAGTTCTGGTCATTCTTCGGATCAGAAGCTCTGCCTGTCCCTGCTCCACCATGGGCTTTACCGTAGCTTCTGTGATCTGAAGCTTTTCTCTCGCCATCTCCATAGGAATAACCGGATTTTCCCGGAATGCCTTCAGAAGACGCACCCTCGCCCGGTACTTCTTCCGTTCCGCTTCCCCAATGGCCGTCTCCAGCGCATCCGGGGAGAGCAGACAGCGAAGCACCTTTTTTTCCTTCTCCTTCACCTTCTCCCGTACCGGAAGCACGGTCTTTAACGCCTGATTCATGGTACAGCCATAGGAGTTCTTCATCCACCAGGCCAGGCGGATCAGCTGTGACTGCACCAGAGTACTGCCGGTCTTCACGCCGGCAATCTCCTTGATCTTTGCCGGATCGTATTCCGCCTCGCTGTGAAATCCCACCACGTAGCCGGTTCGCAGCGTATTGCCCATGCCGAAGGGAACCGTCACACATACTCCGATGGTCACTTCTTCCTTCAGCCGCTCCGGAACCCGGTACTGGAACGGACGATCCACCTTCTCATGGGAAATATCAATAATCACATCGGCATAACAGGAAATCATCGTTTTTTGCCTTTCGCTGTAAATACAGCTGCCGTTTCAAACAGCTTCATGCTGTTGGAGCCCTTGAACAGAACCGCGTCTCCCGGACGCAGGTTCTCCTCTAAATATTCTGTCATCTTTTCTTTCTCTGATTCCGCAAATCTGACGATGGTCAGCGCTGTCCGATCTCCGGAGCATTCCGCCGCAGCCCGTCTCCCGGCACCGTCAGCAATGGACTCCGCCAGACTTCCATAGGTGATAAGAAGATCCACCGGCTGTTCTGCCAGAAATTCTCCCACCTCTTCATGAAATTCCCTGGTTTGCTCTCCCAGCTCCTTCATATCTGCCAGAACCGCCACCCGCCGTGCTCTGTCCGTGAAGGTGGACAGGACACGGATCCCTGCCTTCATAGAATCGGGACTGGCATTGTATGTATCATCAATCACAATGATTCCGTCAGCCTCACAGATCTGCTGCCGGTTCTTAAATCCTCCGAATTCCCGCAGCTTTTCAGCCGCCTGTATCAGATCCACCCGGAAGTGATCCGCCACTGCCAGGGCCGCCAGGGCATTCAGCACATTATGCTCTCCCATCACCGATAAGCGGACCGGAATTCTGGTTTCTCCGTGTACCATCACGAAGGAAGGACATCCCTCCACAAAGGTCAGCTCCTCTGCCCGGTAATCATTATACGGCTCCAGTCCATACCGCAGCGTGGTGCAGCCTTCTCTGGCCGTTACCGTCTTCAGCATATCATTGTCGCCGTTTACAATCAGGATACCTCCGTTCTTCATTCCGTCCTGGATATGCAGCTTTTCCTTTAAGATGTTCTCCCTGGATCCCAGATTTTCGATATGGGTCACTCCGATATTGGTCATCACCGCCACATCGACGGCGGCAATTTTTGCGATCGGTTCCATCTCTCCCGGTTCACTCATACCCAGCTCCAGAACCGCGATCTCATCTTCCGCGGAAATCTCAGACACCGTAATAGGAACTCCCACCTGGCTGTTATGGTTTCCCGGAGTTTTAAAGGTACGGTATCCAGCCGACAGAGCCGCAGCCACCATTTCTCTCGTTGTTGTTTTTCCAACGCTTCCGGTAATGCCCACTACCGGAAGCGAGAGCCGTGAACGCAGGAAGTGCCCCAGCGTCTGCAGCGCTTTCTTTGTATCCTCCACCCGGATCAGCGCCCCGGCAAAGCCTTCCGGCGCCGTCTCATGCTCGGAGGACAAAGCGCAGACTGCCCCGTTCTCCATGGCCTGAATCAGAAAACGGTGCGCATCATTCTTTTCTCCAATCAGCGGGACGAACAGATCTTCTCCCCGCATGGTCCTGGAGTCAATGCTGATATGACGGACCGGCTGTTCCTCCGATCCGCACAAAAGAAGACCCCCGGTGGCCTCCGCAATCTCCCTTACACAAATCCCTTCCATTGTTCCTCCCTCAGCTTTTCCACTGTCTCTTCTACTACGGTGCGATCCAGGAAGGGATACCGTACTCCCTCGATCTCCTGATAATCCTCATGTCCTTTTCCGATAATAGCGATCATATCGCCCTCCTCGGCATGACGCAGGCTGTACTCAATCGCTTCTCTCCGATCCGGAATCTCCAGATAGATACCGTTTGTTTTCGCCATTCCCGTCTTGATATCCGCGATGATGTCCTCCACCTTCTCGAACCGGGAATTATCCGCCGTCAGGATGCAGAGATCCGCCATCTTTCCGCCGATTTCTCCCATGGAATACCGGCGATCCTTCGCCCGGTTTCCACCGCAGCCGAAGACGCAGACCAGACGCTTCGGGTGATAATCCCGCAGCGTTTTTAACAGGCTCTCCATGCTGACCGCATTATGAGCATAGTCTACAATGACCGTGCAAAGTGCAGATTTGTAGACAATCTCCATTCTTCCGTCCACCTTCATGTGCTCTAAGGCATGGCAGATCCGATCCGCCGGCAGGTTAAAGAAGCTGCACACACCGGCAGCCGCCAGCGCATTGGCTACATTAAAGCGGCCCGGCACATTGACCCGCAGCTCGTAGTCTGCCTTTCCGTGCATCTTAAAATCCACACCTACGAAATCGTCTTCTCTGATGTACTGAATCTCATCCGCCATGAAATCGGCCTGCTGTTCCAGGGAGAAGGTCAGAATCTGGGCCTTCGCCCCTTTAGCGATCTCCTCGAAATGAGGATCGTCCCGATTTACCAGACAGATACGGCTGTTCTGCAGCAGCTGCTTTTTATAATAGAGATATTCCTCAAAGCTGGCATGCTCATTGGGGCCGATATGATCATTGGAAATATTTAAAAATAAGGAATAGTCAAACTGGATTCCATCCACCCGGTGCATCAAATAGCTCTGGGAGGACACCTCCATCACCATGTATTTGCAGCCCTGCTCCACCATTCTGGCAAAATATTCCTGCAGAATATAGGATTCCGGCGTCGTATTTTTCGTCGGATAATGCTCCTCCCCGATGACAGCACCGTTGGTGCCGATGAGTCCTGTCTTTTGTCCCGCCGCTTCCAAAATCGACTTAATCATATACGTTGTGGTTGTTTTCCCTTTGGTTCCGGTTACACCGATGGTTACCATCTTTCGTGCCGGATAATCAAAACGGGCCGCAGAAAGAAGCGACAGTGCATTCCGCCCGTTTTCCACCTTAAGAACCGTTACGTTCTCCGGCGCCTCCACTTCCCGTTCCGTAACCAGAACCTCACAGCCCTGGGAAATGACGTTCGGGAGAAAAGAATGGGAATCCACATTGGCTCCCCGCATGCAGACAAACACCGTTTCCGGCCCTGCCTTTCTGGAATCATAGACGACCTCCGTCACCTCTTTTTCCAGATCGCCCTGCAAAAGCTCGTATTTTAATTCCTTCAGCCAGTCCTTCAGCTTCATTACATCCCCTCCTGCTCTATCATATTCTCAAATTGTTCCATGGACATCAGAACCTTTCTCGGCTTCGTACCTTCCTCCGCACCGACCACACCGGCATCCGCCAGCTGATCCATAATCCGGGCCGCCCGGTTAAAGCCAATCTTAAACATCCTCTGCAGCATGCCGATGGATGCCTTATCCTTTTCAATAATAAAACGGGCCGCCTGGACGAAATAGGAATCCCGCTCATTGGAAACAGCTCCTGCCTCTCCAAACGAAGCACTGCTGATCTTGGACTCCACATCAGGCCGGTACTGTGCAGTCAGGCCCTGCTCTGTTAAAAATTCAACTACAGAGGAAACCTCCTGATCCGATACAAAGGCACCCTGAACCCGCTGCGGCTTCTGGTAGCCGGACGGATAGAACAGCATATCGCCCTTGCCCAGCAGCTTCTCTGCTCCCACCATATCGATAATGGTTCGGGAATCCACACCCGAGGATACGGAAAAGGCAATTCTTGACGGGATATTGGCCTTGATGACGCCGGTGATGACGTTCACCGATGGCCGCTGAGTGGCGATCACCAGGTGAATGCCCGCCGCGCGGGCCAGCTGCGCCAGACGGCAGATGGCATCCTCCACCTCTCCGGGGGCTACCATCATCAAATCCGCCAGCTCATCCACAATGATAATAATCTGCGGCAATTTCTCCGGCTTTTTATCATCATCAATATCTTTAATTGAATCCACCTTGGCATTAAAGCCCTTCAGATCCCGGACGCCGTATTTCGCAAATTTGGCATACCGCTCCATCATCTCTGAAACGGCCCAGTTTAACGCGCCGGAGGCTTTCTTCGGATCCGTTACTACCGGAATCAGAAGATGGGGAATGCCGTTGTATACACTCAATTCCACCACCTTCGGATCAATCATAATCAGCTTGACCTCATCCGGTCTGGCTTTATAAATGACGCTCATGATTAACGTATTGATGCAGACGGATTTACCGGAACCGGTGGCACCGGCAATCAGAAGGTGAGGCATCTTGGCAATATCGCTGACCACCACCTGACCTCCGATATCCTTGCCCACCGCAAAGGCCAGCTTGGAATCGTGGCGCTTAAATGCATCAGATTCCAGCAGATCCCGCAGCAGAACTGCGCTGTTTTCCTTATTTGGCACCTCAATTCCCACTGCAGCCTTGCCGGGAATCGGCGCCTCAATACGGATATCGGCCGCCGCCAGATTCAGCTTGATATCATCCGCAAGAGCCACAATCTTCGATACTTTTACACCCTGCTCCGGATGCAGCTCATAGCGGGTCACCGTCGGTCCGCAGCTGATATTGGTCACGGTAACGCCCACACCGAAATTCTTCAGTGTCTGCTGCAGCTTAATCGCCGTCTCCTTATACTCCTGCTCCGAATAGCCGCCGCGGTTTGCCTCTCCCCGCTTCAGGAGCGTCAGCGGCGGGAACACATATTCCTTTAACGCCTGCTTTTCTTCCTCGTTCTTCCGCTCAATCTGCTCACTGACCGTCAAATCAGGAATCACCTTGCCGGATGTGGTAACCACGTTCTTCTTTTCCGTTCCCGTTGCCGAACCGGTCCACAGCTTCGGCAGTTCCTCCTCTTCAGAGTCCGCCCACACTTCCGGCTCTGCAGCTTCCTCATAATTCTCTCTCCAGGGATCTGCCGCTGCATCTTCCGGCTCTGTCCGGTTTTCTTCCTCCGTATCAATCCAGTCTGTCTCTTCGGATAACGCAGTGTCCAGATCCTCCTCAAAGCTTACCGGCTCCTGCGCGACAGGTTCCCGGACAACCGGTTCCTGAACAATTGGCTCCTGAACAATTGGCTCCTGAACAATTGGCTCCCGCTCGATCTCTGTATGTACCACCCGGTATCCCGGGCCGGTCTTGATGGCAGTTCCCATCTCTCCGCCGGAAAGCTCCGCCACTGTCCGGGTATCCCGCCGGATATAGAGAAAGCTGTCATCCTCCTCCGGTTCCGGCATTCTCTCCGGCAGGTGAATCTCTCCGCAGAAGATATCCTCCGGATTGGGAGATTCCTTCTCCTTCATCGGTTCTTCTGTAACTGCCTCCGAAACCGGAAGCTCTGTCTTCTGCGGCTGTTCCGGTTCTTTCTGAGCCGATGCCGGTTCTGCCTTAACCGAGTCTTCCGCCCTCTGCCCCGCCGCCTGGGACAATACCGTACCCTCCGGAATTCCGGACGCAAATTCCCGCATCAGCGGAGGGTTGTCCCGCAGATCTGCTCCTTCCAGATCCACGCCGCGGACTTTCTGCTCTTCTCTCAGTCTTCTTCGCTCTTCCTTCCGCTCCTCATGAAGCTCTTTTCTTCGGCTCATATCCTCTCTGGCATAGGCATAGGCGCGGCCGCTGCCCCGCTTGACCAGATTTACCAGAGATTTCTCTGTGATACACACTGCCCCGATGATCAACACCGCCAGAAGCACCAGATAAGCGCCCACGGTTCCCACCAAACTGCAAAGCCCTGCACAGAGCAGACCGCCGAGGAAGCCGCCGCCGGTTCCCTCCGCCGCTGATTCTGTATAATACTGTCCCAGCGTCCAGCCGTCCTTCATTCCTCCGCCGAACATCATCTGATCCAGACCGCAGAGCGCCAGAAGCACCATGGCCACCGATGCCATCTTAATCACGGCTCTTACGTTTCCCCGGTTTGACAGGTAAAAACAGATGCCGGTGAATAACAGCACCGGCGCCAGATACCCCACCGTACCGAAGATTCCCAGCTGTACGCTGCGGCAGACTCCTCCCACCGCTCCGCATAGTCCAAAATTGCTCAAAAACAAAAGCACCGATACTGCAAAGGTCACAATAATCGCCACTTCTGTTCCCATAAAGCTTTCTTTTTCCGGAGCGTACGCTTCCTTCCGCTTTCCTACACTTTTTTGCTCCGCAGTTTTTGCGTTCGAAGTCTTCCGCTCCGCAGACTTCACCTTCGTCCTGCTCTCCTCTTCCGCCGGTTTCCGGCGGCTTCGTCCTGCGGTACTCCCGGTACGTTCATTTTTTCCGGCACTCTCCGTCACTCTTGTCTCTTTTTTGTTTTCTTTCTTTCTGCTTGTGCCTGCCACTCTATCTAAGCCTCCAAACATATTTTCTGTCTCTCTACTTAGCATAGTATACATAAATTTGTACAAAAAAGCAACGCACCCGCCTATTTTTTCTTTTTCTCAATCTCCTCCTTCAGCTTGAAAAGCGCTTCCCTGATTCCTCCAACCTCATCAATCAACCCCTCTTTGACCGCCTCTTCTCCTACCAGAACCGTTCCCAGATCCTTGGTCATCATCTCCGTATTCAGCATCAGAGAGCGCAGACGCTTATAGCTAATCTTACTGTGCCCTGAAACAAAACTCAGAATACGATCCTGAATCATTTCAAAATAGTCATAGGTCTGCACCGCACCGATGATCATCCCTGTCATACGGACCGGATGAACCATCATGGTTCCGGTTGGAACGATGAAAGAATAATCCGTCGCCACCGCCAGCGGAACTCCGATGGAATGGCTGTCTCCGATCACCAGGGAAACGGTTGGCTTGCTTAAGGATGCAATCATTTCTGCCAGCGCCAGCCCGCAGCTCACATCTCCTCCCACGGTATTGATCAGGACGAGAACGCCGTCCACCTCCCGGCTGTCCTCAATCTCCGCCAGCTTCGGCAAAATGTGTTCATACTTCGTGGTTTTAGTGGTCCCGGAGAGATTCTCATGACCTTCAATCTCCCCGATAATGGAAATCAGCTGAATCCGCTTTCCTTCTTCCCCCTCCTCCAGTTCCACCTGGCCGGTCTCCCGAATCCGTTTTTCTTTCTCTGTCTCCTCAGAAGATCCACCGGAACCATTCTCCGCAGACTCCGAATAATTTTGCTGCTCCCATATTTCTTCCTCTATATTACGCATTCTTTTTCTCCTTTTTTTGTCCATCTCTTCAGGCAGTCTGCCTTTTCTTTCAGTTTCCCGCATTTCCCGGAAAATATGCAAAAATCTTACATCTTACTTTCCAAGTATTCCTCTTTTCAATATAATGAAACTCAGAACGAAAAAAGCAGAAACAAACACAGGAAAGGAAAATCAATATGTCTGAATATCATGTTAGCCGTATCAAGGAAACGGATGCGCGGGAACAGAAGAAGCTGGCCGCCACCGGTTCCTGCTATGGCAATACCCTGCGATGTATGGCCGTGGACTCCTCCCATCAGGGGGAAGGCCTCCTCAACCAGGTGAGCAGTCACCTCATCCAGTATGAATACGAACAGGGCATCATCGATCTGTTTTAATATACCAAATACGATAAATCCATGTTTTTTAGGGATCTGGGCTTTTACGAAATCGCCTCGGCCAACGGCACCGTAGTCTTCATGGAGAACCGGAAAAATGGTTTTTCTTCTTAATTTAACTCAGTTGAACAAAGAAACGGATCGGCATGTGTCAGCCAATCCGTCTCTCAGCGGGGAGGATGAGCGTCCGGTATCAGCTGGTCAGAGAGGGCTGCGCCCATCTGCCCAATGTGGTTTTTCAATCAGAAACAGCCCTTCCGGTCCTTGAGACCATCCGGGCTGCTGCTGATGTGATTCATTATTAATCTCCAAGCACGTTGACAATCTTCGCCGGAGTACGATAATTCCAGGTGGAAATCTTGATTCCGTCTCTCTGGTTGGACGCATGTACCACCTGACCATTTCCAATATAGAGCGCCACGTGGTTGATGGTTCCGCCGCTGTTGGTGTAGAATACCAAATCACCGGGGCGCATCTGGGAAGAATTGATGGATTTTCCGCAGTTGGCCTGAGAACCGGAGTGATGTGGCAGGCTGACACCGAACTTGGACATGACTGCCATGGTAAAACCTGAGCAGTCCGCACCGTTTGTCAGACTGGTACCGCCCCAGACATAGGGGTTGCCCAAAAACTGCGTCGCATAATTGGCGATCTGCGTTCTCTTCGACGAGCCTGCGGCATTTCCCGGTGTATTTCCTACACCGCCGCCGGTCTTGCCGCCGGAGCTTCCTCCCTTTCCGGTACTTCCCTTACCGGTGGATGATTTCGGCGTATCTTCAATCGGGGTAAACTGAATTGCCTCATTCAGAGCGTAGCGTACATCCACAAAATCCGTTGCCACATAGGCACTGGTGGTATCCAGCTCGATCTCTACCCAGCCATCCAGCTGTTTTAACACCGCATACCTCTCACTGTTGGAAATCTGCGTCCAGATAGGTGCATCGGTACTGGGCTCTGTTCTGGCATTCAGACGATCCGTGGATACGATGGCCATCAGCTCCGCTACCTCCAGCGCCTCTGATTTCGCCGCATCACCCGTCAGAATATATTCCGACTTCACATAACCGGTTACCGGACCGGAACGAATCTTATACCATTCCCCATCCTCTGTTTTCTCCAGGATCTCACCGGCAGACTTGCTGGTCATCTTACCGATGATCTTACCATTTTCACTGGGCTCTTTCCGGATATTCAGATAGTTATTTACATTCGAGATACCCAGATTGTCATACATGTTTAAAACCATGGTGCGCAGATCCAGCTTTCTGGCCTCATTCAGCGCATACCGGACATCCACATAATCCGCAGAAATATAACCGTTGCTGATCTGAATCCAGCCGTCCTGCTCTCCCACAATAGAATATCTCTCATTCTTCAGTACCTGTTCCACTACCTGGGCATCCTGGTTTGGCTCGCTGCGGACATTCAGCTTATCTGCCGTGATCACCGCCATCTTTTTTACCTGCTCAAAGGCTTCCGTCTTTGCCGCTTCACCGGTCAGAACGAATTCAGAGCTGATATAGCCGGTCAATCCGCCAGAGCTTACCTGATACCAGCCTTCCGCCGATTCATCATCCAGAATCTCACAGGCACTTCCGCCCAGCAGCTTACCGACAATTTTCCCGTCCTTGCTGGCGCTCTCCCTCATATTCAGATAACCGGATACCTGAACGATACCCAGATTAGAATAAGATTCCACCACAGCCGCCTTCGCTTCGTCCTCCTGCTGCTGCGCCAGTTCTTCCGCAGAGAGCGTGGCTTCTGTCTCCTCCGGCGCAGTCTCCGCAATCGCCCGGGCTGCCGCAGCTGCCTCCGTCTCCGCCGATGCCGCAGAAGCTTTCGCGGCTTTCTCCGGATCCCGGAATGTTCCTCCGTTTAACAGCTTCCCGACAATCACGATCAGAAGGATTCCTATCACACAGGCTGCACCGATCATGAAATATTTCATCGGATCTTTTCCGTTTCTTCTGTTTCTTGCCCGGTTCAAACGGGCCTTATAATCCTGGTTCTTTTCTTCTGCCATTCTTACACTCCCAGCTTTTTGCTTTAGTCACCCAGTATATTGACAATCCGGTAAGGATTGCGGTAATTCCAGGTAGAGATCTTGATACCGCTTCTGCGGCTGGCCGCATGTACAATCTGGCCGTTGCCGATATACATGGCCACATGATTTACCGTACCGCCGCTGTTGGTATAAAAGATCAGATCGCCCGGACGCATCTGGGAAGAATTGATCTTCCTTCCCTGCTTTGCCTGTGCCCGGGACACACGCTCCAGCGTAATTCCTGCCACATGGCTGTACACATAGCGCACAAAACCGGAGCAGTCCGCACCGGTATGGGGATCGTTGCCGCCCCAGACATAGCGGTTGCCAACAAACTGCAGTGCGTAATTTACCAGACGGTTCCGCAGCGAGGTATTGCCATCCAGCGGACTGAACTTAATCGCCTCCGGTAATGCATAGCGGACATCCACATAGTCCGTGGAAACAAACGCCGTACTGGAATCCAGTTCAATCTCCACCCAGCCATCCAGCTGGCTGATCACATCGTAGCGCTCGTTATTGGAAATCTGGGTCCAGATCGGAGCATCCGTACTGGGCTCTGTCCGCACATTCAGACGATCCGTGGAAACAATCGCCATCAGCTCCGCTACCTGCAGAGCCTCATCCTTCGCAGCCGCTCCCGTCAGAATATACTGGGCGCTGACATAACCGGTCACCGGACCAGACTTAATCTTATACCACTTTCCATCTTCTGAGGTCTCCAGAATCTCACCGGCCGATTTACTGGTCATCTTACCGATGATCTCCGCATCCTCGCTGGGTTCCTTGCGGACATTCAAATAATTGTCCACACTGGAGATTCCCAGATTGTCATACAGGTTCAAAACCATGGAACGGGCATCCAGCTTCCGGGCCTCATTGAGAGAATACTCCACTTTAACGTATTCCCCGGAAATATAGCCGCTGGAAATCTTGATCCAGTCACCTTCTGTTTCTTCTTCTACAAGGTAACGCTCATTCTGAAGCGCCTGACCGACCACTTCCGCGTCCGTAGACGGCTCCTGACGGATATTTAAAGAATCTGCTGTGATCAGAGCCCGTTTCGCCACCAGGTTCATGGCCTTCTCTCTGGCTTCCTCTCCGGTAATGACAAATTCTGAACTGATATATCCCGTCAATCCGCCGGATTCCACCTGATACCAGCCCTCCGTGGAGGTATCCAGTATCTCACAGGCACTTTCATTCTGCATCTTGCCAATGACATCCGCAGAGGTATCCGCCGACTCTCGAAGATTCAGATAGCCATCCACCTCAACAATTCCCAGATTCTGATAACTGTCAACCACCGCCTGTTTTCTGGCTTCCTCTTCCTTCTCCTTCTCTTCTTCCCCGGATGCTTCCGTATTCTGTTCTTCTGCCTGCGTCTCTTCCTGCTTCTGCTTCACCGTGCCGCCGGTCTGATGGTTCTTTACCAGCTGGCATCCTCCCCAGGCCGCTCCCGCAAGAAGGGCCACCGCCCCGGCAACAATTGCCGCAAAGCGCCAGTCCGTCCCCCTGCGTCTTCGTTTTCTGCTTTTATTTAAAACGGATAAATAATCATCTTTCTTTTGTCCAAACATTCAGGCACACTCCTATCCTGTGTTTCATACTCATACGAAACATACAGTTGCTATTGTATCACAAACCGCCCCAAATGCCAAGAAAGATGCCAATTATAAATGTTAAATTTCTATTACGAAACGATGAACGATGGAGTATAAATCGTGAACTGTGACGCGGGAAAGAAAGGGCGGAGAAATGGATAGATAAGGCCAATTGTAATATCTTCTGTAAACTTCTGTAAAATATTCGAATATCAGCATGGAAAAACGGCGGCAGAGCAGAGAAAAAAGAGGTAATTCATTGTACGAGATTCGACAGCTCTTAGACTCTGGCAGAGAAAAAGAGCGAGGCATAATTGGCTTTACCAGAGCCAATTATGGCTGCACTGAGCAGGAAAATCATCAGGATTTTACTGCGAATTGCAGCTGTACCCGCTCGTTTCTCTGACAGAATCTTAGAGCTGTCCATCTAGTACACAAGAATTACCTCTTTTTTCTTCTGTCCTGACGCCGTTCTTTCCACGCGTCCGGCTTCACAACACATACAGAAGATATCACTATTTCGCCAGCATCATTCGATCATTCGCGAACTGCTCTCCGCTGGTGGATTCAAATTTCTTTAACAGATCCTCCACTTTTAAGTTCTTCTTCTCTTCTCCGGCCACATCGTAAATGATCCGACCCTCGTGCATCATGATCAGACGGTTTCCGATACGGATGGCATCATTCATGTTATGGGTTACCATCAGTGCGGTCAGATTCTGCTCATTAACGATCTTTTCCGTCAGATCCAGCACCTTCCTGGCCGTTTTCGGATCCAGTGCCGCAGTATGCTCATCCAGGAGCAGAAGCTTCGGCTTCTGAAGAGTCGCCATCAGAAGGGTCAGCGCCTGACGCTGTCCGCCGGAAAGCAACCCTACCTTGCTGGTCATACGAGTCTGCAGGCCCAAATCCAGTTCTGCCAGCGCCTCACGGTAATAATCCTTTTCATTCGCCCGGATGCCCCAGCCAAGCCCCCTTGTCTTACCCCTCCGGAACGCCATGGCAAGATTCTCCTGAATCTCCATGTTGGCCGCAGTACCGCGCATGGGATCCTGGAACACGCGGCCAATATAGCGGGCTCTCTTGTATTCCGGTTCCTGGGAAATATTGACTCCATCGATCACAATCTTGCCGCAGTCGATGGGATATACTCCGGCAATCATATTCAGCATAGTGGATTTACCGGCGCCGTTGCCGCCGATGATTGTTACAAAATCACCGGGATTCAGATGAAGATTAATTCCCTGCAATGCTTTCTTTTCATTTACCGTACCTTTATTGAAGGTTTTTTTCACATTGGTTATGGTCAGCATGACTCATCCTCCTCTCCTTCCGTATAAGACTTCTTCAGCCGGTATTTGGCCAGCGCCACCGGAATACAGAGTGCCAGTGCTACAATCACGGCGGAGAGAAGCTTCATATCGTTGGCATCCATACCCATTCGAAGCACCAAAGCACGAATTACAAAATAAACGACAGAGCCAAACACAACAGAAATCAGTTTCCAGTAGAACGGAGTCAGCTTTCCAAGAAGCACCTCACCGATGACGATGGCAGCCAGACCGATGACGATGGCGCCGGTACCGCTTCCCACATCACCATATTTCTGACTCTGGCAGACCAGCGCACCGGAAAGAGCCACCAGGGAATTGCTGACCACCAGTGCAAGGAGCTTGGTCATCTTCGTATTTACACCCAGCGCCCGTACCATATCCTCATTGTTACCGGTGGCACGCAGAGCACTTCCGATCTCGGTTCCGAAGAACCAGTACAGAAACAGAATCACAACCGCAGCCACAATAATACCGATAATCATGGACGACTGTGCCTGGGTCAGTCCCATGCGGCCCGCAAAACTGCTGATCAGAGTCTCCACCTTCAGAAGCGGAAGGTTACTCTTGCCTCCCATAATACGAAGATTAATGGACCAGAGAGAAATCTGAGTCAGAATTCCTGCCAGAATCGCCGGAATCTCAAAAATCGTATGCAGAATACCGGTCACTGTTCCCGCCAGCATACCTGCTGCCATGGCAACAAAAAGAGCCAGAACCGGGTTTACTCCCTTGTTCACTACCAGAACCGCACAGACGCAGGCGCCAAGTGCAAAGCTTCCATCTACGGTCATATCTGCGATATCCATCAGTCGGAAGGTGATATAGACACCCAAAACCATGATTCCCCAGAGAACGCCCTGTGCAACGGCTCCCTGCAGGGATGCTAACAAACCTGTCATTTTGAATTTTTCCTCCAATACGGCATATTAATTACAACGAGAAATGCGCCGATCACTCTCACCGGCGCATTTCAAAGCATACTTAATTCGAACGTATTACTTTAAACCGGATACATCAATACCCAGTTCTGCTGCAACCTCTTCGTTGACAGATAAGGTACACTTCTCTGCCGGCAGATAGCCAATCGGCATAGTGGAAATATCTGCGCCCTTGGTCAGAATCTCAACTGCCTGCTCGCCTGCCATGTAGCCTAACTGATAGTAATCGATACCATAGGTAGCAAGACCGCCGGCTTCAACCATACCTTCCTCACCGCAGATGATCGGAATCTTGTTCTCGGTAGCTACCATAGAAACGGTAGACATACCTGCTGCAATCATGTTATCGGTCGGGGAGTAGATGCAGTCTACATTACCAACCATGGACTCAACCACGGTCTGAATCTCGTTGGAATTGGAAACCGTATAATCCTTGTATGCGATACCTGCGGCATCCAGAGCTTCTTTCGCCATGTCAATCTGAAGAACGGAATTTGCTTCCGCACTGCTGTAAATGAGTCCTACAGTCTTTACCTCCGGAAGAATCTGCTGCATTAACTCAATCTGCTCTTTTACCGGTGTTAAATCAGAAGTACCGGATACATTGCAGTTCGGCATCTCATTGCTCTCTACCAGTCCGGATGCTGCCGGATCCGTCACTGCGCTGACCAGAATCGGGATGCTGTCGGTTACACCGGATACTGCCTGTGCTGCCGGAGTTGCGATTGCGAAGATCAGATCATTATCGCTGTTTACCAGGGTCTCCGCAATCGTTAAGCAGGCTGCCTGATCACCGGCTGCATTCTGCTGATCAAATTCACAGGAAACACCGGCATCCTTCAGTGCCTGTACAAAGCCCTCGTTGGTCTTATCCAGAGCTGCATGCTGTACCAGCTGGATAACGCCGATTTTATAGGTTTTACCAGAAGCCTCTGCCTCAGTCTCTGTACCTTCTGTCTCAGCAGCTTCTGCTGCTTCCGTAGCTGCTTCTGTCGCAGCTGCTGTAGTCTCCTCTGTCTTGCTGCCGCAGGCTGTCATAGATGCTGCCATCGCACCGGCTAATACCAGAGCCATGATTTTGTTTGTTTTTTTCATAACACAATATCCTCCTGTCTGTCTCAGCCATCCGTCAAAAAAACTTCGGACGAATGGGAATATGCTTCATCATACTACACATTTCGGCCGAAGTCAATTTTATTTCTTTAATTTCCCAAAAAATCAACGTGTTAAAGTGTCGAAGAATCCGTACCGGCAATAGGAAGGCAAACTTCAAAGGTACTCCCCTTTCCCAGCTCAGACTGCACAGTAACCGTCCCGTTATAAAAGCTTACCACATGCTTGACAATGGACAGGCCCAGACCGGTTCCGCCCTGTTTTCTGCTGCGCCCTTTGTCTACCCGGTAGAACCGTTCAAAAATCCGCTCCTGGCTTTCCGCCGGAATTCCGACGCCGTTATCCCGGACCGTAAGCACCATATCCCGGTCTTTTTTCTCCGCCTTTATCCAGACAGAACCGCCGTCATTATTATATTTTACCGCATTACTCAGCAGATTGGTAAAGAGCTCCATCATCTGGCGCTGATCGGCACGAATCCTGAAATTCTGCCGGCACTCCTTGTGAATAATAATATCCCGCTCCGCTGCCTGCGCCTCCAGCGAAGACACCACCTCATCCAGAAGCTCTCCCACCTTCAGAGAAACCAGCTCCGCCCTGGCCCCCTTGGACTCCAGACGGGAAATCATCAGAATATCATCCACCAGACTGGTCATCCGAAGCGCTTCCTTCTGAATCCGTTTCAGAAAATCCTTTTCTGTCTCCTGATTCAGAACCATTCCGCCCTCCAGAAGCTCCACATAGCCGCGAATGGACGTGATGGGCGTCTTCAGCTCATGGGACGCATTGCTGAAAAACTCCTGCCGGATCTGACGTTCCTTTTCCAGACGCAGCTGCTTCTCTTTCACACTGGCCGCCATCCGGGTCGTAGTATCCGCGATAACATTGATCTCCTCATACGGGCACTTCTCAAACTGAAAATCGGTCGATTCTCCGTCCAGCTTCATCATCTCCTGAGAGATTTTTGACAGCGGCCGGGTAATGGAATTGGAAAAGCGCTCCGCCTCCATGACAGAAAATAAAAACGCCCCGGCAAAGCTTAAAAGAACAGCCGGTAAAAGCAGACTCACGTAATCCAGAAGGCCGGAATACGGCATCGCCAGACGCAGAATATGTTCTCCGTCCTCCGAGAGGACGGCCACATAAAGAAGCTGTTTTCCCAGTGTCTCCGAGCGGCGAATCGCATAACCGTACCCATTTTCCAGCGCCTCTTCTATCTCCGCCCGTTTGCGGTGGTTCTCCATGGTCTCCGAATGTTCCACCCCGGTATCCACCACGACCGTTCCATCCGTATTAAGCAGCGTATAACGACAGCCGTTGCGTTTTGCCGCCTTCAGAAGCTCCGCTCTCTGCTCTTCCAGATCACTGCCATAATCAAACAGCTCCTCCACCGTTTCCAGTGTAAAGCGCATATTATTTCTGGTCTGCTTTAACAGCATACTGCCAGCCGCCACAAAGGTAATCAGTGTATTCAGTACCAGTGCCATACACAAAAGCTGGACAAAACGTTTCAGAATCGCTTTTCGCATCGTCTCTTATCACTCCTCACGTTCCTTCAGGAAACGGTATCCCACACCCCGGACGGTTTTGATCTGCTGTCCTCCGCTCTTCAGCTTCTGACGCAGGGTTTTGATATGCATATCCAGAGTCCTTGTCTCTCCGTCATAATCATAGCCCCAGATGTGATCCAGAAGCTCATCTCTGGTCACCACCCGGTTCATATGATCCATCAGATAGCTTAACAATTCAAACTCCTTCAGCGTCAGATCGATTTTCTCCCCGCAGGAAACCACCTCTCTTGTCTCCCGGTCAATCGTGACCTCTCCCGCCGATACACTGATCACTTCCGCCGCCACGGTTCTGGACCGTTTTAACAGGTTTCTGACCCTGGCTGACAGCTCCAGAATACCAAAGGGCTTCGTCATATAATCATCCGCCCCGGAATCCAGCCCTTTCACAATATCAGTTTCCCGGTCCTTCGCTGTCAGCATCAGCACCGGAGTCTCCTTAAACGGCTCCATCCGGCGCACCTGCTGGATAGCTGTCACACCGTCCATTCCCGGAAGCATCCAGTCAAAAATAAAAAGAGACGGAAGCTCTCTGGCCGCTTCCTTTCCCCTCCTCAGAAGCTCTGCAAGCTGCGCAAGAGCTTCCTCCGAGGTCTCAAATCCGGCTGCGCGATACCCGAAATTCTCCAGCGCCACACAGATTAAATTTCTGATATTTTCATCATCCTCAATCACATAAATCAGGTGTTTCATTGCATTTCTTCCTTTACATAACCAGCCACATTTTTCGCATGATCCGCAATTCTCTCATAATTAGTGATAGCATCCAGGAACAGGACTCCGCTTTCCAGCCGGCATTTTCCTTCCGATAACCGTTCCATATGGGATTCCCTCATCTCTTCCTCCAGCGTATCCACCTCTTCCTCCCAGCGGGCCGTCTGCCGAACCTTCAGCATCTCCCGTTCCTTTCTGGCTTCAATGGCATTCTCCACCGCTTTGATGGCTGCATCCGAAATTTCAGACAGCTCCTCCAGGCCGTGTTCCGAAAATGGATAGTGATTCTCCATCCTCTTTTTCGCCAGCTCTGCCAGATTCTCTGAATGATCGCCAATCCGTTCCAGATTGCCGATGGTGTAATACATATTTTTCACCATCAGATGCTGTTCGTCATTCAGAGACAGGTTGTTGATTTTCAGCAGATACTGAGTCAGAATCTTCTCCATCCGATCAATGGTGTCTTCATTGACAAATACCTCATCACAGAATGCCTGATTTTCCTCAATCAAAGCTGCGGTTGCAATCTTTAAATTGGCCAGGGCGATCCGTCCCATGGTAACAATCTCATTGCAGGCCGTATCAATGGCAAAGGACGGAGTCTCCAGAATACGATCGTCTAAATGGCGGATCATATCAGTCTCCACATCGCTGATCTTCATCTCCCGATCCGCCGGTTTCTCCTTCACCAGAAGATCAGAGGCCTTAACCAAAACCCCTGCAAATGGAAACAGCACCATGGTATTGGTAATATTGAAGACGGTATGGAACATGGAGATTCCCACACTGTCTGCCGCGGAGGCAGCCAGATTCGGATGAACCACAAAAACAGCAAACATAAGGAAACCAAAAAGTATCGCGCCAAACACGTTAAAAAGCAGATGAATTACCGCAGCCCGCTTCGCTGTACGGCAGGTTCCGATACAGGATAACAGCGCCGTTACACAGGTACCGATATTCTGACCGAGGGTGATGAACACCGCCGACTGCCAGTTTACCATTCCATTGATGGCCAGAGTCTGCAGAATACCGACGGAGGCCGAACTGCTCTGGATGATGGCTGTCACCACCATACCGGCCAGAATTCCGAGAAACGGATTCTGCCCCAGCACCCGGAACGCATTGATAAAAATCGGCGCTTCCCGGTAAGGCTTGATGGCACCGGACATGGAAGACAGACCGATAAACAGAAGGGCAAAACCAATCAGAATCTCAGCGCCCTCTTTCTTCCGGTGACTTTTGGCAAATATAGTAATAAAGGCACCAATACCGAACAGTGCCGGGGCGAAAAACTCCGGCTTCAGCACCTCGCCCCATTCGCTCATGGAAACAATCCAGCTGGTTACCGTGGTTCCGATATTGGCACCCATGATAATGCCGGTAGCCTGCAGAAGGTTAATAATCCCGGCATTTACAAAACCGACCACCATAACCGTAGTTGCAGAGCTGCTCTGAATAATTGCTGTTACCCCAGCACCCACCAGAACGCCAAGAAGGCGGTTGGAGGTAAGAATCTCCAAAAATTTCTGCAGACGGTTTCCGGCAAAACGCTGCAGGCCGTCTGCCATGGCATTCATGCCGTATAAAAACATTCCCAGACCGCCCACAAACTGGAATATCATCCCTAGCTCGTTGATTGACATACTTTTTCTCCCATCATAATATCATTTTTTCATTGTGTAGTATGTCATCACTATATCAAATCTATGTAAAGTCAAAACCATGGGAATGTAAAATTTACGTAAAATCACGTTTTTTTACAAAAACTTTTCATTTCTTCTTCCGTTATTCCCTCCAGACCTCACGGTAAAAACGATAGGAATTTTTCCAGAAAATTTTCTCTACCTCTTCTTCTGTAAATCCATTGCGTTCCAGTGCTTCCCAAAGCAGGGAAAGCTTCGCCGGAGACTCCATCTCCAGCCGGCAGCCGATGCCGTCAAAATCCGATCCCAGCGCAATACAGTCGATTCCGCCTACCTGGTAGATATGATTGATGTGCCGGATCATATCTGCGACCCGGCTGGTTCCGCCGTCCGGATGACTGCCTTCCGCATCATTTAAAAAAGCGGCGCAGAAATTAATCCCCATGATGCCGCCCCGCTCCGAAAGCGTCCGGATCATTTCATCCGTCAGATTGCGCACGTGAGAAGCTACTGCCCTGGCATTGGAATGACTGGCCAGAAACGGCTTTTTCGTAACCCTTGCCACATCCCAGAAGCCGGCATCTCCCAGATGGGACACATCCACTGCCATGCCCAGTTCCTCCATCAGCTCCACAAACTCCACGCCCTTCGGCTTCAGTCCACGCTCTGTCTCCGGAGCAAAGGCACCGGTCACCGGATCGATCCGGTTGGGCCAGGCCAGCTCATTCTCAAAATTCCAGGTCAGCGTCATCATCCGGGCACCCGCCCGGTAAAACTCTTTTAATTTCTCCGGATCTCCTTCACAGACAGCCCCCTCCTCCAGCGTCAGAATCGCTGACATCCGCCCGTTTCTCTCATTTTCCAGCAGATCCGCTGTGGAAAACGCCTGACGAATCACCTCCGGATTGGCTGCCAGCTCCTGCTGAAAGGTGCGAAGAAGCTCCTTTCCGTACCGATAGGGTTCCTTCGTCCTTTTTATATACGTAAAAAGGGCGAAATTCTGCCCGAAGCATCCGCCCTTTTTCAGCCGCACCAGATCGATGTGGCCTGTATTCTCTTTTAGTTCTGCCTTCATGCCCTTCTGCCGTTTCTCATAGATGGCAGAAATCGTGTCACAGTGCAAATCCATATATTTCATGTGCAAAGCTCCTCCCGAACCGGGTGTTGTGCTTTGATTTTATCATTCACTTCGCAGAGCGTCAATGGGATTTAACCCGGCGGCCCGTCTGGCCGGCATATAACCGAAGAGAAGGCCGATTCCCACTGATACCCCAAAGGAAAGAAGAATCGAGCCCAGTGTCGGCACCGCGGTCATCCCCATGAAATTTCCGATGACTCCGGTGAGTACACAGCCCGCTGCGATGCCTACCAGGCCACCGATGGAGCTGGTTACTGCTGCTTCAATGACAAACTGCTGCAGAATGGTTCCTTTTTTCGCCCCCAGAGATTTTCGAATTCCTATCTCCCGGGTCCGTTCCGTCACGGATACCAGCATGATATTCATGACACCTACACCGGCCACCAGAAGAGAGATGCCGGCGATACCCCCCAGCATCATGGACATCATGGCAATCATGGAATCCAGCGAATCCAGAAGCTCGCTCATCGCCGTGATCCGGTACAGATCCTCATTTTTAAAGATAGGATACAGGAAGTCACTTAACAGAGTTTTCACTATTTCCGTATCCCCGGTATCTTTTACGGTAAACACATAATTATTGATGGTTCCGTTTCTGGACAGCTTTACCGCCGCCGTGTAGGGGAGATAGATAAAATCATCGCTGCCTCCCTCTTCCACCTCATCGCTTTCACTGGTCTGCCGCTCCACACAGCCTACCACCGTATATCCTTCGCCATTGATATGGATGGTCTCCCCTATCGCATTCTGCGCTCCGCCGCAGAGCTCGGAAGCCAGATAATAACCGATCACACAGACCTTCTGACGGGAGATCAGATCGGAATACTGAAGAAAACGTCCGGCGGTCAGATCCTGCTTTTTTAACTCTAAATATTCCTCACTGACACCGCTGATGGTGGTGCCGGTCAGGGATTCATTCCCGTATTTTACCGTACCGCTCACTGACACGGATGGAGACATCTGATCAAAATACTCCCGGTTTTCTTCATAAAATTCATACATCTCATCATCCGAAACGGAGCGGGTGCTTAAATTCACCAGATTCACATTCAGCTGATTCGTTCCCATACTGGAGAAGCTGTCCTTCATATAAGACATCTGGCCATTGACCAGGCCCACCAGAATGATAACCGCTGCCACGCCGATGATAATACCCAGCATCGTCAGAAAGGAACGCATCTTATTGCTCCAGATGCTTTTCAGAGCCAGATGAAAGGATTTCAGCATACTCATTTACCTCACCGTCAAAATTAATCTGTCCGTCATGAATCCGGACCACCCGCTTCGCCTCCAGCGCAATGGAGCTGTCATGAGTAATCATGACTATGGTATTTCCTTCCTGATTCAGTTCCTGCAAAAAGTTTAACACCTCCCGGCTGGTCCTGGAATCCAGTGCACCGGTGGGCTCATCCGCCAGAATCAGCGAAGGACTGCCGGCCAGCGCCCGGGCGATGGATACCCTCTGCTGCTGGCCGCCGGACAGCTGGGAAGGCTTGTTAGCCCATTTCTCCGCCAGCCCAACCTTCTCCAGGGCCTTCATGGCTCGTTCCCGGCGTTCCTTTTTTCCCAGACCCGCATACAGAAGCGGAAGCTCCACATTCTCCAGAAGATTATCCTTCGGCAGCAGATTGTACTGCTGGAAAATAAAGCCGATCATCTTATTCCGAATCTCCGCCAGCTGGTTCTCCGACATATGGCTGACATCTTCACCGCCCAGATAGTATTCTCCGCTGGTTGGGACATCCAGGGCTCCGATGATATTCATCAGCGTGGATTTACCACTGCCGGATTTTCCGACAATTGCAACGAACTCTCCCCGGCGGATGGTAAGCGTGATTCCGTCATTGGCCCGCACCTCTTCCGAACCCATCCGGTAGATTTTGTGAATATCCTTCAGTTCAATCAGCGGCCGCACCGGCTGTTCTGTTCTCTGTTCCATTCTGTTTCCTCCTGCCGGCTTTTGTTATCCCCGGTTTCGGGGAGCGCCATTTCCGCTGCCACTTCCGCCGCCGTTCCAGTTTTTGTTTTCTCCGCCGGATCCTCCGCTTCCGCTGCCGGGTGGCATGGCACCGGGCATACCCATACCGCCCATGCCATTCATTCCGGCATTTTTCGAATCATTTTCTGTCGGAACGCTGGTAGATGCCAGAGAAACCTCATCCCCTTCTTCCAGATCCCCGGACACAATCTCCACGTAATCCTCACTGATCAGTCCGGTCTCCACCTTCACCTCACGGAAGCCGGCCGGAACTCTTCCCTGTGACTCGGTTACGGTATCATCCTTTACATAGACACTGTTTCCCCGCTGCAGGGCATCTGCC
>JAEDOC010000097.1 GCA_016302185.1 Clostridium sp.
CTACCGGGTTGGTGGCCACCAGAAAGATCCCGTTGAAGCCGGAGGAAGTAACCGGTTCGATGATGGACTGGAACACGGTGGTGTTCCGCTTTAAGAGATCCAGACGGCCTTCTCCCGGCTTCTGGGCAACACCGGCACAGATGACCACAATATCTGCGTCGGTGCAGTCCTGATAGCTTCCGGCATAAATCTTCATGTTTGAGCCGGAGAATGCAAGGCCGTGATTCAGATCCATGGCCTCTCCTTCTGCCCGGGCCTTGTTGATATCAATGAGCACCAGCTCGTCACAGGTGTTCTGGTTCAGCATGGCATAAGCATAGCTCATTCCCACCATGCCTGTGCCGATTAAAGCGATTTTTCGGTTATCCCGTTTCACTTTTTTGATTCCTCCTTCTGCAAAATCTGTTTTCTGCCCTTAGAAATACCCGAATTCCCGGAAAAATATTCTTTTTTCTCCTTTTCCATTTTTACAAAGTGTGGTATGATAATAAATATTTTTTACCTGGAACAAACATCGAGAAACTTTGACGGAGGGAATGTTTATGGAAGAAAACAAGACTGTTTTAGCAGAGACGGAAGAAAATGTCTCCAAAAACTTTATCGAGCGTGAGATTGACAAAGATCTGGCCGAGGGAGTTTACGATCATGTCCAGACCCGTTTCCCGCCGGAACCAAACGGATATTTACACATTGGCCATGCCAAATCCATTATCTTAAATTCCGGATTGGCCAAGGAGTACGGCGGAAAGTTTAATCTGCGTTTTGATGATACGAACCCCACGAAAGAGAAGACAGAGTTCGTGGAATCCATTATCGAGGATGTGAAATGGCTGGGTGCGGACTTTGAGGATCGCCTCTTCTTTGCTTCGGATTATTTTCAGAAGATGTATGAGTGCGCTGTTCTTCTTATTAAAAAAGGAAAAGCATTTGTCTGCGATTTAAGTGCGGAGCAGATTAAAGAGTACCGCGGTGATTTCAATACCCCGGGCAAGGAGAGCCCCTACCGCAATCGTTCTGTTGAGGAAAACTTAGAGCTTTTTGAAAACATGAAAAACGGTATGTACAAGGATGGCGAGAAGGTGCTTCGCGCTAAGATTGATATGGCTTCGCCGAATATCAATATGAGAGACCCGGTCATCTACCGTGTGGCCCATATGCCTCATCACAATACCGGAGATAAATGGTGTATCTATCCGATGTATGATTTTGCCCATCCGATTGAGGATGCCATTGAGCATATCACCCATTCCATCTGTACGCTGGAATTTGAGGATCATCGTCCGCTGTACGACTGGGTTGTGCGGGAATGTGAGTTTGAGAATCCGCCGCGCCAGATTGAGTTTGCCAAGATGTATCTGACCAATGTCATTACCGGTAAGCGCTATATCAAGAAGCTGGTGGAGGATAAGGTGGTAGACGGCTGGGATGACCCGCGTCTGGTTACCATCGCCGCTCTGAGAAGAAGAGGTTATACGCCGGAATCCCTGCGCAAGTTTGTAGAACTGGCCGGTGTCTCCAAGGCGGACAACTCCATTGACAGCGCGATGCTGGAATACTGCCTGAGAGAGGACCTGAAGCTGAAGAAATCCAGAGTTATGGCGATCCTGGATCCGGTGAAGCTGGTGATTGACAACTATCCGGAAGGACAGATGGAGGAGCTGGATGCGCCCAACAATCTGGAGAATGAATCACTGGGTTCCAGAAAGATTCCGTTCTGCCGCGAGCTTTATATCGAGCGGGAGGATTTCATGGAGGAACCGCCGAAGAAGTATTTCCGTCTCTTCCCGGGCAATGAGGTTCGTCTGATGAATGCCTACTTTGTTACCTGTACCGGATGCGAGAAGGATGAGAACGGCAATGTCACAGTGGTACACTGCACTTATGATCCGGAGACCAAGAGCGGTTCCGGCTTCAATGCCAGAAAGGTAAAGGGCACCATCCACTGGGTGGCTGCGCCTACGGCACTGAAGGCAGAATGCCGTCTCTATGAGAATCTGGTGGATGAGGAGAAAGGCAAGCTGAACGCGGACGGAACCGTGAATTTAAATCCCAACTCCCTGACGGTTTTAAAGGAGTGCTATTTAGAGCCCGGCTTAAAGGAAGCCAAAGCATTTGACAGCTTCCAGTTTGTGAGAAACGGCTATTTCTGTGTGGACTGCAAGGACAGTGCGCCGGGACGGCCGGTATTCAACCGCATCGTTTCCCTGAAGAGCTCCTTTAAGCTTCCGAAATAAGAATCATACGAATAAAAATAAGATGCAGAGACTAAGGAACACAATCGTTCCCGGTCTCTGCTTTTTTTGTCAGTATCCTTCAGCGGCTGTGAAAAATAATTGTTTGATAAAATACAGAAAAACAAGATAAAGTAAGACTGCAAAAAAAATTGAAAGAGGTTTCGATACAAAAAAACGGGAATGGTGAATTTACTGTTCAAAATGGAAAAAAGAGGTGGAGAGAAAGATGGTTTCTGTCGGAAAATGTAGTGATTTGTTATAAAAAACTCCTAAAAAAAAGACCATTTAGCCAATAAATGTACCGTGGTTTTGTGCACTTTTTATGAAAAGCTTGGTTGACAATCCAGGGGGTTACTGCTATAATTTAACCATGGTGTACCTGCTATAGTTATGAGGAATTGCAGGTTGCACAAAGAAGGGGGGAAGCCCTTTTTAAAATTAGCTTTCAAAAATGGAATGCGTTCCATAATGTGGAATATTGGAAGCCGAGATTTTGCTTTTATAATTTTTCACAAAGGAAGACGAAAGCGAACCTGGCCGGCCGCCAGTCAACGGTCGAAAATTATAAGGAGGTGCAATGCACATGTGGACTGAATCAACCATGTCTATTGGCCAGTCTCTGATTATCTCAGCGATGGGAATCTCTGTTGTATTCCTTGCGCTGATTTGTCTGTCACTGGCAATCATCGTGATTTCCAAGATTCTGGGTTCCTTTTCTGGAAAGACAGCTCAGAAACCGGCTGCGGCTCCCGCTCCGGCACCTGTGGTATCCGATGAACCGCAGAAGGAAGTACTTGCCGTACTTATGGCAACTATTGGAGAGGATCTTGGCTGTCCGCCGGATCAGTTCAGAATCAAGAGTGTAACTGAAGTGAAGTAAGAAACTTATTGGAATGGAAGGATAATTGAAAGGAAGGTTTTAGCAGCTATGAAATATATGGCTACCCTTAATGGAAAGCAGTACGAAGTAGAACTTGAGAGAATCGACGGATATGAGCCGGTTCCGAGATATGGCGCAGCCCCGACTGCTCCGGCAGCACCGATTACTTATGCAGCACCGGCACCGGCAGCAGCACCGGCTCCGGCACCAGTAGCAGCAGCACCGGCCCCCGCTCCGGCACCGGCTCCGGCACCGGCAGCAGCTCCTGCAGCAGCAAGCACCACTATCGAGGCACCGATGCCCGGTAAGATTCTTCAGGTGAAGGTAGCACCGGGTCAGGCAGTGAAGTTCGGCGAGGTTGTTATCATCATGGAAGCCATGAAGATGGAGACTGAGATTGTTGCACCGGCAGACGGAACAGTAGCACAGGTACTGGTACAGACCGGCGCTATGGTAGATACAGGCGCAGCACTGGTAACTCTTGGCTAATTCAGGATAGAAAACAATCGAAAGGATGTAAATAAATTATGAAATATGTTGCTACGATCAATGGAAAAAGATACGAAGTTGAAGTAGAAAAGTTAGAGGCATACAAATCTCTGGATCGCAATGGCACAGCAGCACCGGTAATTCCGACCATGGCAGCACCGGCTCCGGCAGCAGCCCCGGCTCCGGCACCTGTAGCAGCAGCCCCGGCCCCGGCACCCGCACCGGCTCCGGCACCTGCAGCAGCTCCGGCGGCAGCACCTGCAGCAGGCGGTACCACCATCGAAGCTCCGATGCCCGGCAAGATTCTTCAGGTTAAGGTAGCACCGGGACAGGCAGTGAAGTTCGGTGAAGTTGTTATTATCATGGAAGCCATGAAGATGGAGACCGAGATTGTTGCACCGGCAGACGGAACTGTAGCCCAGGTACTGGTACAGACAGGTGCTATGGTAGATACAGGAGCTGCTTTGGTTTCTCTTAACTAGGAGGTAGAGTAATGAATTTTTTTGACGTTCTGAGCCAGCTGCTTGCATCATCCGGTTTCGCAGCGATTTCCTGGAGACAGGCCGTTATGATGCTGGTAGCGTTCTTGCTTTTATATCTTGCTATCAAAAAGCAGTTTGAGCCGCTTCTTCTGCTTCCGATCGCATTCGGTATGTTCCTTGCCAACCTGCCGCTGGCAGATTTAATGTATGATGCAACTGCAGCGGGCGGACACTGGTATGAGTCCGGTGTTCTTCGTATCATGTACATGGGTGTAAAATCCAGCTTATTCCCGTGCCTGATCTTCATGGCAGTAGGTGCAATGACTGACTTCGGTCCGTTGATTGCGAACCCGATTTCCCTGTTATTAGGTGCGGCTGCACAGTTCGGTATCTATGTAGCATTCGTTCTTGCCAATGCAACCGGTTTATTTACCGTTGGTGAGGCTGCTGCGATCGGTATCATCGGCGGTGCTGACGGCCCGACCGCTATCTACGTAGCAAACAACCTGGCACCGGATCTGGTATCTGCCATTGCGGTTGCCGCATATTCCTACATGGCCCTGATTCCGTTGATTCAGCCGCCGATTATGAAGCTGTTAACCACGGAGAAAGAGCGTAAGACTGTGATGAAGCAGCTGCGTAAGGTAAGCAAGGTAGAGAAGGTTATCTTCCCGGTATTCGTAGTTCTCTTCTGTGCATTACTTCTTCCGTCCACTGCTCCGTTACTTGGTATGCTGATGCTTGGCAACCTGTTCCGTGAGTCCGGCGTAACCGAGCGTCTTTCCGATACCGCACAGAACGCTCTGTGTAATATCGTAACCATCATGCTTGGTACTACCGTAGGTGCTACCGCAAACGGCGATATCTTCCTGCGTGTTCAGACCATCGCCATTGTCTGCATGGGCCTTCTGGCATTCGCTTTCGCAACCGTCGGCGGTGTTCTGCTTGGTAAGCTTCTTTACATTATTACCGGAGGTAAGATCAATCCTCTGATTGGTTCTGCCGGTGTATCTGCCGTTCCGATGGCAGCCCGTGTTGCTCAGACCGTTGGTGCGAAAGAGAACCCGACCAACTTCCTGCTGATGCACGCGATGGGACCGAACGTAGCCGGTGTTATTGGTTCTGCGGTTGCGGCTGGTTTCTTCATGACCGTATTTGGTTAATTAAGGTAGTTCTATAATATTTTTATAAAGGAGGCTTTATTGTGGCTAATAAAGTATGTACATTACAAGAGGCGGTTGCTAAGTATGTAGAAGACGGCGATGCCATCTCCTTCGGCGGCTTTACAACCAACAAAAAACCAATGGCTGCTGTTTACGAAATTCTTCGTCAGGGCAAGAAAGATTTCATTGCTTATGCAGGTCCGGCCGGTTCCGACTGGGATATGATGATCGGCGAGGATCGCGTAAAGGCTTACATTAACTGCTATACCGCTGACTCCGGTGTAACTAATGTTTCCCGTCGTTTCCGTAAGAAAATTGAGTCCGGCGAGTTAATCTACGAGGATTACTCCCAGGATGCAATTATGTATATGCTCCATGCTTCTTCCTTAGGTCTTCCGTTCCTTCCGGTACGTTTCATGATCGGTTCCGGTCTGGTAGATGAGTGGGGAATCAGCAAGGAAGTTCGTCAGACCATTGACAAGCTGCCGAACGACAAGTTCGTATACATGGACAACCCCTTCAACCCGGGTGAGAAGACTGTATGTCTGCCGGTTCCGCAGCTGGATACCGCTATCATCCATGTTCAGAAGGCATCTCCGGACGGAACCTGTATCCTGATGGGCGATGAGTTCCATGATGTTGATATCGCAGTAGCAGCAAAGAAGGTTATCGTTACCTGCGAGGAACTGGTAAGCAACGAAGTGATCCGCAGAGATCCGACCTTAACCAAGATCCCGTGCTTCGCTGTTGATGCAGTTTGTGTTGTTCCGTACGGCGCATTCCCGACCCAGTGCTACGGCTACTATGACTATGATAACGCTTACTTAAAGGCATACGGTGCTGCCAGCAAGACTGAGGAAGACTTCAAGGCATTCTTAAATGAATATGTTTACGGCGTAAAAGATCATGCAGAGTTCCTTGAGAAGATCGGCGTGAACCGTCTCCTTAAGTTAAAAGTATCTGATGGCTACGGCTACTCAACAGATGTAAGCAAGGAGGATTAATCATGGCTGACTACACAAAGTATACAAACAAAGAGATGCAGGCAATTACACTTGCACAGTGCATCACCAATGATAATATCGCAATTGTAGGTACCGGACTTCCGTTAATCGGTGCTTCCGTTGCAAAACGTTTATTTGCTCCGAAATGTAACTTAATCGTTGAGTCCGGTCTGATGGACTGCTCTCCGATTGAAGTTCCGCGTTCTGTAGGTGACCTTCGTTTCATGGCTCACTGCGGATGCCAGTGGCCGAATATCCGTTTCATCGGTTTCGAGACCAATGACTGGTTACATGATCAGGAGCGTATCGTTGCTTTCATCGGCGGCGCTCAGATCGACCCGTACGGCAACGTTAACTCCACCTGTATCGGTGATTACCATGCTCCGAAGACCCGTTTCACCGGTTCCGGCGGTGCAAATGCAATCGCTACCTTCAACAACACCATCATCATGATTCAGCATGAGAAACGTCGTTTCATGCAGAAGATTGACTACGTAACCAGCCCGGGCTGGATCGACGGCCCTGGCGGACGTGAGAAGCTTGGCCTTCCGGGCAACCGCGGACCGCAGGCAGTTGTAACTGACCGTGGCCTTCTGAAGTTCGACGAGAAGACAAAGAGAATGTATCTGGCAGGCTACTATGAGACATCTTCACCGGAAGACATCATCGAGAACACCGGTTTCGACATTGATGTATCCAGAGCAGTGAAGCTGCCGGCTCCGGATCCGGAAGTTATCCGCATGATCCGTGAGGAGATCGATCCTGGTCAGGCATTCATCCAGGTTCCGAAGGAAGAGAACTAATTCCAATTAACAATTCAGGACGGCTAAAAACAGCGTCGTCCTGAAAATTCCGATAATATCGCAAATAAGGAGAGAGAACACATGAATATGTATTCCATGCCGAAATATTTCCAGAATATGCCGACCGTAGGCAAAGCATTAGTAAATGCGAATCCGGAAAATGTTGACAGCGTAAGAGCAGTGGAGAACGATATCCATGAGACCATCGAAAAAGGTCTTGCAGCAGGTATCACCTCTGAAGAAAAATTAAATGAGCGTGGACAGTTATCTGCTATGCAGCGTATCAACGCCCTGATTGATCCGGGTACATGGTGCCCGTTAAACAGCCTGTTCAATCCGGAGAACAATAAGTTCGGTACCACCAACATCTTAAACGGTCTTGGTCGTGTAAACGGCAAATGGGTTTATATCGTAGCATCCGATAACAAGAAGATGGCCGGTGCATGGGTACCGGGTCAGGCAGAAAACCTGCTTCGTGCTTCTGATGCTGCTAAGATGCTTCATCTTCCGTTAGTATACTTACTGAACTGCTCCGGCGTTGAGTTCCCGAACCAGGATAAGGTATACCCGAACAGACGCGGCGGCGGTACACCGTTCTTCCGTAACTCTGAGTTAAACCAGTTAGGTATTCCGGTAATCGTAGGCATCTACGGAACCAACCCGGCCGGCGGCGGATACCACAGCATTTCCCCGACCATTCTGATCGCACATCAGGATGCCAACATGGCAGT
>JAEDOC010000098.1 GCA_016302185.1 Clostridium sp.
GAGGCGATGAATGAGGCTCTGACCAGAAAGTGGAGCGAGCAGCGGGGCTTATCTGTGGTTTCTATCGCCATGAATCCGATCACTCTGCCGGAGGAGGATGCAGAGATGATCAAGCAGGCACAGCGCACGGCAATCATGCGGGATCCGACCATGGCGGCGGCAACGCTGGTGGGCGCTCAGTCCGAGGCGATGAAATCGGCGGCCGGCAATCCCAACGGAGCGATGATGGGCTTTATGGGAATGGGGATGGCGCAGCAGGCCGGCGGCATGAACGCGCAGAATCTGTTTGCCATGGGTCAGCAGATGGGTACGCAGCAGAATTACAGCCAGCCGGGCTACGGTCAGCAGCCGGGCGGCGGCCAGGCGGCTCCGCAGAAGGTGAAGCCGGCGGAGGATGGCTGGATCTGTGCCTGCGGTTCGGTGAACAAGGGCAGGTTCTGCCCCAACTGCGGTGCGAAGAAGCCGGCGGCAGCTCCGTTATACCGCTGCGATAAGTGCGGCTGGGAGCCGGAGGATCCGAGAAATCCGCCGAAGTTCTGTCCGGAATGCGGCGATCCATTTACAGAGAGTGATATTCGATAGAGAAACGATGAGAGAAAGCATCGGAAGGAGAAACAGCGAATATGGCGGATTTGATGGAGTATAAATGTCCTGCCTGCGGCGGCGCCATGGAGTTTGACAGTAAAACACAGAAGATGAAATGCCCCTACTGTGATACGGAGATGGAGGTCGGGGCCTATCAGAAGCTGCTGGAGGAGCAGGCGGCGAAGCCGGCAGCGGAGCATGCGGCTGAAAACTGGCAGGCGGGAGGCAGCGGCGAATGGCAGCAGGGTGAGGCGGATGGCATGCGGATCTACATCTGTAAATCCTGCGGAGGTGAGATCATGGCGGAGGAGACAACCGCCGCCATGACCTGCCCGTTCTGCGGCAACCGTGTGGTGATGCAGGAGCAGTTTTCGGGAGACCGGAGACCGGATTATATCATTCCCTTCCAGCTGGATAAGAAGGCGGCCAAGGAAGCGTACCGCCGCCATCTGAAGGGCAGATATTTTATGCCGTCGATCTTTAAAGAGGAGAATCATATTGAGGAGATCAAGGGAGTCTATGTGCCGTTCTGGGTGTTTGACGCCGAGGCGCAGGCAAGTGCCACCTTCAGCGGTGAGATCTGCCGGGTATGGAAGGCGGGAGATCGGGAGTACACGGAGCATGAGAATTATGAGCTGTACCGTTCCGGAACTCTGAATTTTGAGCATATTCCGACCGACGGCTCGAAAAAGATGGACGACGCGCTGATGGAATCCATCGAGCCCTTTGATTTTTCCGGGGCGGTTCCGTTCCAGACCGCGTATCTGGCCGGTTATGCGGCAGAGCGCTATGATGTGGATGCGGAGAGCTGTATCGACCGGGCCAGAGACCGGATGCGTTCCAGTGCCCTTACCTCTCTTTCTGCCACGGTACAGGGCTTTCAGTCGGTGAGGGTGACAAAGAGTTCCGTCCATGTATCCAATGCAACGTACCATTATGCGCTGTATCCGGTCTGGATCCTGAACACGAAGTGGCGGGGCAAAGAGTATATTTTTGCGATGAATGGACAGACCGGCAGGATGGTCGGCAATCTGCCCTTTGATAAAAATGAGTTTATGAAATATGTGGTGACCCGGGGCGTGGCCATCGGTATGGTGATGTATGCGCTGTTATGGGCGCTGATGTCGTTGTAGGGAGGAGGAAGCGTATGAAAAAGAGATTGATGACAGCCGGATTCGCGCTCCTTCTTACGATTCTCGCGGCGATGCCGGTATCGGCGAAGGAAGGGGAGAGTCGTTTCCCGCGTCTGGTGGACGGGGCGGATCTTCTGACCGGGAGGGAAGAGGGAGAGCTTCTGGCGAAGCTGGATGAGATCAGTGAGCGCCAGCAGCTGGATGTGGTTGTGGTGACGACGGATTCTACGGAAGGTCAGGAGCCCATGGCGTATGCGGATGATTTTTATGATTACAGCGGCTATGGCTTTGGGGAGAACCATGACGGTGTTCTGCTGCTGGTCAGCATGGAGGAAAGGGACTGGTGGATTAGCACCTGCGGCTACGGAATCACTGCCTTTACGGATGCCGGGATTTCGTATCTGTCGGAACAGTTTTTGTCTCCGCTGGGGGACGGAAAGTATGAAAAAGCGTTTACAATCTATGCGGAGCTTTGTGATGATTTTATTACACAGGCCAGATCAGGGAAGCCCTATGACACGAAAAACCTTCCGAAGGAGAAGCTTTCTCCTCTGTGGCTCTTTGTCTGTCTGGGTCTGGGCTTCGTCTTTGCCTATACCATGGCGGAGCAGAAGAAGAGAAGCCTGACGACGGTCAGCCTGCAGTCGGGGGCTTTGAATTATGCCGCCGCAGGAAGTCTGGCGCTCTGTGAAAACGCGGATCGGTTTGTGGATAAGAATGTGACTTATCGGGTACTTGTCCGGGAAAACAAAGCATCGGAGCAGCGCTCCGGGGGGAGCAGTACCCATACCGGTTCTTCGGGAAGGAGTCATGGAGGAGGCGGGGGGAAGTTTTAACGGAAGCGAAGTCCTGCTTTTCCTTTTTTCAGGTATTCAGGAAATCATCCAACAAAGAATAATCAAATAATATAATAAATACATATTTGAGTAAAAATACACACAACCAAAAGAAGTGTGTATTTTTACTTAAATTTTCATTGACTACATATGTATATCATGTTAAAATTTGAGCAAAGATACACACAAACAAAGGATGTGTGTATAAATGCTTAAATAAAGTTGGTGGATTATGGTTTTGACATATAAGCAGTGTATAGAGAAATATGGTAGTGACCATATGCTGAAAAAAGAAATAGCGGAAGGAAATATTTTTCAAAAAGAAAAAGGGATCTATTCCTTGGACAGAACTTGTTCTGAGTTGGAGATTATCGGTGCAAAATATCCGAAGGCAGTTTTTACAGGGGAGAGTGCTTTTTACTATCATGGTTTGACGGATGTGATTCCTGACTTATATCATCTGGCAACCGTCAGAACTGATGGGCGGATAAAAGATGTACGGGTGAAGCAGACATTTCTGAAAGAGGAGATTTTTGATATGGGGAAAATCAAAATGCCTTATCATAACACAGAAATATGTATCTACAACCTGGAGAGAATGTTGATTGAACTTGTAAGATTCAGGGGTAAATTACCATTTGACTATTACAAGGAGATTATCGGGGCGTACAGGAATCGTACGGAGACCATGGATATTGTCAAAGTAGAAGAGTACGCAGATAAGTTTACGCATTCGGATAAAATCATGCAGATCATTGATCTGGAGGTATTGTAATGAATTTATTGGATGAAGTAGATAAAATCAAAAAAGACGGATACAGCGAGGCAAATGCAGAAGCCAAGCTATGTCAGGATATTATTATAAGTGCAATTTCGAAAAGTAGTCTGAATAGAAATGTTACGATTAAAGGTGGTGTGGTTATGCGTAGCCTGTCTAAGAATGCAAGACGTGCTACGCAGGATTTGGACTTGGATTTTATTAGATATTCCATATCGGAAGAATCGATAGGTAAATTTATTGAGAAGCTGAATTGTATAGAGGGGATTCGGTTGCGGATGTCAGCGCCCATAGAGGAATTAAAGCATCAGGATTATAAAGGAAAGCGTATTCATATTGAGATATCAGATGATGCTGAGAATGTGTTATCTTTGAAAATGGATATCGGCGTACATAAGGATTTAGATATTGAGCAGGAAGAGTATTGTTTTGATGTGTGTTTTCAGGAGGATTCTGCCAGTGTGCTGATTAATTCAAGGGAGCAAATGATTACCGAAAAACTAAAATCCCTAATGCGATTCGGAACCCGGTCAACCAGATATAAGGATGTATTTGATATCTGTTATCTGTCTGATTTGGCGGATATGGAGAAACTTAAATCCTGCATACAGAAATACATATATGCTGATACCACAATTGATGTAAATGATGCAGCTGAAATCAGAAAGAGAGCAGAGAGGATTTTTACCAGCAGTACCTACAAAAAGCAGGTGGAACGTTCCAAGAAGAATTGGCTTGATATGACAGTGGAAGAGGTGCTGAAGAAGGATTTGGAATTCATTAATAAGGTGTAGTTACCGATCGGATGGAGAGAACTTTGCGGATCTGATTCTGCCGGACGGAAGAATCAGCCTGTCACACATTTAAGATTTGTCCATATAGTATAGTACAAACCCTTTTAAAGGAGATAAGTATTATGACTGAACAAATCAATACTCCCTGCCATCCCCAGACCATGTGTCCGAGAAGCTGCCCATGCCCCATCATTTTAGATATTGCCACTTCGATTGCCCATCAGGAGGATGCGCTGGCATGTATCCTGAACGCGGAATGTGCGAAGGTAAATAAGATTGTGAATACCCACAGTGATATCGAAACCCTGCTGGCCATCGATACTTCCCTGCAGACAACCCTGCAGAGAATCACAGAGCTGGAGGGCGTTCTGAAGGCAAAACTGGATTCGATCCTGCCGTTACTGACAGACTGCGAAGATGATTAAGCTTCGCATGTATGCTTGCCGCTTCGGTTTCGGCCGGGGCGGCTGTTTTATTTTGTATATACGCCGGCGCTTCCGGTGTGGTATGATATCTATAAAACGGACACATTTTCATCGATTCTTTTCCTGTTGTCCGCGGAATAGATGGTGTAAGATAGAGAAAGAGAGAGGAAGCGTAGGCTGTGAAGCGGCCGCTTACATATTTTTGCTGTTCGGGAAGGAGAAGGTCTGATGAAAAAACTGCGTGTACTTTTGGTGGATGATGAGATTATGATTCGTGAAGGCTTCAAGCGGCTGTTTGACTGGGAAGCTCATAACTGTGAGGTGGTGGGCGAGGCATCGGACGGGATGGAGGCACTGGCACGGATTGACGCACTCTGTCCGGATATTGTCATTATGGATATTAATATTCCGATTATGAGCGGTTTAAAGGTCATCCAGATCAGCCGGGTAAAGCATCCGGGGATTGCCTGGGTGATTGTGTCCGGTTATGATGATTTCTCCTATTGCCGGCAGGCTCTGCGGATGCAGATCACAGATTATATCTTAAAGCCTGTAAATTATGAGGAGTTTGGAAACTGCATCGACAATCTGAAGATTTCCCTGTTTGAACAGCGGGCTGCGGATGATTCGGAGATAAAGGGACAGGGGGAGAGAGTGATCACCGGAATTACGCGGTATCTCCAGGAGCATCTGTCGGAGGAGATGAGTCTGTCCGTTCTGGCGGATCAGTTTCATCTGAATTCCCAGTATATCAGCCAGCTTTTTTAAAATGAGATCGGTGTGGGTTTTTTGTCTTATCTTACCAGTATCCGGATGGAGAGGGCAAAGAAGCTGCTGCTTTCCACCGCACTTTCGGTAGCGGAGGTGGCAGAGCAGTCAGGGTATGGAGATTACCGTGTGTTTACCAAGGTGTTTAAGAAGAATGAGGGAATTACACCGTCACAGTATCGCCGGGAATTCCTTGACAGGAGAGAAAATGAGAATGAATCGGGGAATAGATGAAAAGAATGGGCGTTGTATTTTCCCGCATTGTCTGTTATAATTTTGTAGATGTCAGAGCGTATTCTGTTTTGGGATACGTTTTTTCTTTTTCATTATCAGAAAGAAACAGAGAATCGGAAAAACAGAGGATATTATGTTATATCGAATTGGAACAAGAGGATCGAAGCTGGCGCTGGCGCAGGCGGAATATGTACGGAACAGATTAAGGGAGCGGTTTCCGGAGCATGAGTTTGCTCTGGTAATTGTGAAAACCACCGGGGATAAGTTCTCCGATGTGCCGATGAGAAAGGTCGGCACGAAGGGAATCTTTATCAAGGAGCTGGAGGAAAAGCTGCTGGACGGCTCCCTGGATCTGGCGGTCCACAGTATGAAGGATATGCCGGCAGGACTTCCGGCCGGGCTGATGCTGGCAAAGCCCTGGAAGAGGGAGGATCCCAGAGATGTGCTGATCTTAAGGGAGGCTTCCTCTCTGGCGGAGCTTCCGGCGGGGGCCCGGATTGCCACCGGAAGTCTGCGGAGAAAATATCAGCTGCTGCGCCTTCGCCCGGATCTTGAGGTGACGGATATCCGGGGGAATGTGGAAACACGTATCCGGAAGATGGAGGAGCAGGGGCTGGACGGAATTGTGCTTGCAGCGGCAGGCTTGAAGCGGCTTCATCTGGAGCACAGAATTACGCAGTATTTCACACCGGAGGAGATGATTCCGGCTCCGGCGCAGGGAGTTCTGGCGATTGAGATGAAGGAGTCGAGGGAAGATGTCCGGGCGATGCTTTCCCTGCTGGAGGATGAAGCGGACGGCTGCGCGGTCACAGCGGAAAGGCTGTTTCTGTCACTGATGGGCGGCGGCTGCCATCTGCCGGTGGGAGCGATTGGAGAGATGACAGGGGACGAGATCTCCCTGAGAGTGATGTATGGAGATGAGATGGGAGAGGAGCTTGTCTTTGCGGAGGTTTCCGGTAAAGATCCTGCTGCTGTCGCAAAGGAGGCTGCGGAATGTGTAAAGCAAAAAATGAAAGGATAGCGGCAGAGTGTTACGGAGCACGCGGCCGGATGAGTGCAAAGGATCTGACGCTGTGCGGTTTTTTTGCGGCTCTGATTTCCGTGGGGGCGTTTCTGAAGATTGAGATTCCGATTCAGCCTTATCCCATGCATTTTACGCTGCAGTGGTTTTTTGTCCTGATTGCAGGGCTTTTACTGGGAAAGAGGCGGGCGGCCATGAGCGTCTGTGTCTATCTGATTATCGGCCTGGTGGGGGTACCGGTGTTTGCTTCCGGCGGAGGCCCGGCCTATCTGTTTCGCCCGACCTTCGGCTTCCTGCTGGGCTTTGCCCTGGCGGCCTTTCTTATGGGGATGATGATGGACCGGAAGCAAAAGTCTTCCATTCCCTGGATGATGGTGACCTCGATTGTGGGACTGATTGCCTATTATGGGATGGGGATGTTCTATTTTTATTTTATCAGCAATTATGTGATCCGTATGCCGGTGGGCTGGAAGGTGGTATTGATCAACTGCTGTCTTCTGACTGTTTTTGAGGATTTTCTGCTCTGTGTGCTGGCGGTGCTGGTCTGCAGCCGGTTAAAGCCCGGATTTCAGAGGATGATCCTGGATCAATAAAAGGAGAATGAGATGTCTTTTTTTCCATTTTTTATAGATATTCAAGACGCAGAGGGTTTGATCGTCGGCGGAGGAAGAGTGGCGCTGCGGAAGGCAGAGAAGCTGCTGCCTTACGGGCCGAAGCTGACGGTGATTGCGCCGCAGCTTTTGCCGGAGTTTTCCGGGTTGGATGTGGTCCGGGTGGAAAGGTCTTTTCGCGATTCGGATCTTTCGCCGGAGCCGGAATTTGTGATTGCTGCCTGCGATGATGAGAGGGAGAACCGGAGAATCTCGCTGCTGTGCCGGGAACGGAGGATTCCGGTGAATGTGGTGGACTGTCCGGAGGAATGTACGTTTTTCTTTCCGTCCTTAATCAAACGGGGAAAGCTGTCGATCGGAATCTCGACTTCGGGGGCCAGTCCGTCTGCGGCAGTCTGGCTGCGGGAGAAGATTGAAAAGCTGCTTCCGGAACAGATGGAGGAGCTGCTGGACCGGCTGGCAGAGCAGAGGGCGCCTGTGAAGGAAGAGATAACGGATGATGCGGCACGCAGCCGTTATCTGAAGCAGCTGTTTTTTCAGTATCTGGAAAGCTGCGGCGGGGAAGTCTGTGATGGAGAAGCCTGCGGCGGGAAATC
>JAEDOC010000099.1 GCA_016302185.1 Clostridium sp.
ATCTGTGTCATGCAGATGAATAAAGTGGTACAGTTTTTGTACTTCCAGTTCTAAAGGGGGAAAAGAAAATGAAAAGCAAACGTTGGATATGCATCTTTTTATCTTTGTTTTTCGCAGGAATCGCCGCATTTATGGGACTGAATTACACACTGGATCCCCTGGATTATTTTACAGTCTCCAAAAGCAAAACATCCTACAATACCGACAGCTACGCCCGGGCTATCAAATCAGAATACCTGTCCAAACACCCAGAAGAATTTGACGCTGTTGTGATCGGTGGCTCCAAGGCAGGAGTCCTGAGTACGGAACTGTTATCCGAATACACCGGGAAAAGTTATTATAACTTCTACTTTAACTGCGGAAATTTTTCAGACTACGAAAAATACATTACCTTTTTAATAGAAAATGTGGGGATCTCCGAGGTAACGCTTCACCTGAGCAGCTTTGAGACCCAATACTATACAAAAGAAGGGGACGGATCCTATGTTTTTGAGGTTCCTGCCATTCTCACCGGAAATCCCTGGTCCAGGCTGACCGAAATCTGTAACTACCTGATGACGGACATAAAAACCACTTTACAGGAAGCAAAAGACAAACAGGATGGCGGTTATTCTACGGATGATGTGGCTACAGGAGAACGTATCTGGGGAAAAGCCATAAAAAGCATGGCAAAAGACCCGGATGCCTTCGTCAAAAACCATGTCACGAATAGTTTCGAAAGCCGGATGAAAAAATTCTTCAGCCAGGAAGCCAGCCAGTACACCGCCTTTGATGACAATATTGCCTCACTAAAGCGTATCAAAGCTCTCTGCGCCGAAAACCAGGTCACCCTAAAGGTGGTTATCGGCGCCAGCTTCCTCGCAGAACGGTATGCTTACGAATGCTATCGCTACTACGATTATCTAAGACAGATCGTGGAGATCACAGATGTATGGGACTTCAGTGATTACAATGATGTGAACCGGAATCCCTACAACTTCATTAATAACAAGCATTATGATAATGCGGTGGCAGATCTGATGGTGAATACCATGTACGGCAGAGAAACGAAAGAGGGATTCGGTATTTATCTGACGAAAGAAAATATTGATGAGTATCTGGATCAGAGGATCCTGGATTACCGGGCATTGAAAGAGGAATTTGAGACTACCGGCACCATAGAACTGCTGGGGATGGAGGATGACAGTTATATCCGCTAATCGCAGGAAGCATTCTCTTCCAGGACGCGGCAACACGGGAAAGGGTACTCCGTCTGACACGCTGCGTTTCCGGCTTTCTCCCGCGCGGCTTATTCGCGGCTGCATACGCAAACTCGGCCTTCGGCCTCAAACAGTGCTCCTGCAGCCGCTGCCAGCGCAGTCGAAATGCCTGGAAACTTGCTATTGTCAGCCGAAGTACCCTTTCCCGCTTATGCCGCTGGTTTTGGTATGCGATTGTCGCTGCATATATCCTAATATATAAACAGTTCCTAATATATAAAACCAGTTCCCGCCATACCACAAACAGAAAAAAACCGGCCTGCATTTCTCCCAGTGTACAGCGTCAAAAACGACAGTTTGCTGAGATGTTTGTCATAGAAAGACATTTATGTCTTTCTGATGGCAAACAGATCAGAAAAATGCTCGTTTTTGAGATGAACACGGGAGATGTGCAGGCCGGTTTTTTCGTCCGGAAAGCCATTTTTTTCATCCCTACCGCTCATTATTCAGCATATACAATAACGCATTACAGATGCAGGCCGCAATATTACTCCCCCCTTTGCGCCCTCTGGCCACAATATAGGGAACCTCTGTCTGCAGAATCAATTCTTTCGACTGTACCACATTTACAAATCCCACCGGCACCCCGATGATCAGTCTGGGTTTTATTTTTTTCTCCTGTATCAGTTCATACAGCCGTACTAATGCAGTGGGGGCATTCCCGATGGCATAGATGAAATCTCCGCCCAGGGCCGCTGCTTTCTCCATGCTGGCTGCCGCTCTGGTGCTTCCGTTGCGTTTCGCTGCTTCTGCCACATCCTCATCTGACATGAAGCAATGCACCTCTCCCCCATATCTGGCCAGAGCCTTTTTATTGATTCCTGCCTTTGCCATCTGGGTATCTGTTATGATACTGACACCCGATGATATGGCTGCCAGCGCCTCTTCTACTCCATGCTCAGAAAAAACAAGATTGTCCGCATAGTCAAAATCAGCACTTGTATGAATGCAGCGCTTTATGATCAGCTCTGTTTCCGGCTTCAGGATCTTTCCCTGCTCTTCCAGCTCCCGGGTGATGATTTCGAAACTTCGCTTTTCGATTTCCATGGGCTTTACTCTTTCCAACTCTGTTTTCATCTGCATTCTCCTCCTCTAAGCTATTCTCTTCATATTTCTTATAAACACCTTGTTGCTTTTACAGCGTTATTATTCCTCTTATTGTTCCTGTGTCACTGTTCCGCAAGGGATTTTCCCGCAGAATGGGCAAAATCCCGGGGACGGTAAACACAAAACTGCATGAAATGCAGTTTCTGTGCATCGCAAAGTGTATTACCCTGAACAACACAAACGACAGCCTTACTGCCGCTCCGTCAGTCCTTCTTCCAGAATCTCATATATTTTTTTCATATCCAGGTGTTTCCTCAGTTCTTCTGCAAGCAGGTCATACTGTGTTTCTTTGAATGCAGTGAAATCCACTCCGCAGGCCTGGGACATATCGATTCCCTTTTTCTTTCCCAGGGCCATCACGATTCCCTTGGCTACCTGCTCTTTATCGAAAATACCATGAACGTAGGTTCCGTACACCTGTCCCATGAAGGCACCGTCAGCTTTCTTTTCTACAGTCTCTCCGCTGCGGCTTTCCAGTTCTGTCAGGCTCTGGCAGCCCTCTTTCAAAAGGGTTACTCCCATATGAATCTCGTAGCCTTCCAGCCCCGCACCGGCCAGATTTCCAAATATTCCTTCCCGGCTTTGAAAAGTACCTTCTACTCTGGTTCGGGTCTTTTGTCCGGCAAATACCGTCTCCATGGGCAAAAGCCCCATGCCCCGTATCTCTCCTCCGGCTTCTACTCCCTCCGGGTCACTGAGCCGCTCTCCCAGCATCTGATAACCGCCGCAGATGCCAAAGATTACTGTACCGGCTTTTGCTTCCCTGATCACGGCTGCTTCCAGCCCGTTCTGCCGCATCCACAGCAGATCTTCCATCGTATTCTTTGTTCCCGGCAGCAGAATCATGTCCGGATGCTTCAGTTCCGATACGTGGCTGACATAACGGAGGGAAACACCTTCTATCATTTCAAAAGGATTGAAATCCGTGAAATTGGATATCCGGGGGACCCGAATCACCGCAATGTCGATGCATTTCACTTCCTGACTGCCTGTAAAACGCTCTGTCAGGCTGTCCTCATCATCCAGCTCCAGGCGCATATAGGGCGCCACTCCCACCACGGGAATTTGGGCCTTTTCCTCCAGCATGGTGATTCCCGGATCCAGGATGGTTTTGTCACCCCGGAATTTATTAATGATCAGGCCCTTTACCATACTTCGCTCCTCCGGCTCCAGCAGATCCACCGTACCGATGAGCTGGGCAAATACTCCGCCCCGGTCGATATCTCCCACCAGCAGCACCGGGGCCTTTGCCATCCGGGCCATACCCATATTTACAATATCATCCTGCTTCAGATTGATTTCCGCCGGACTTCCGGCTCCCTCGATCACGATAATATCATATTCTTCTTCCAGCTTATGAAATGCCCGCATAATATCCGGAATTAACTTTTTCTTATAGGCAAAGTATTCTCTGGCCGGCATATTGCCCAGCACCTCTCCGTTGACGATCACCTGACTTCCGGTATCATTTGTAGGCTTCAGGAGGATGGGATTCATAAAAACAGAAGGCTGTATTCCCGCCGCTTCCGCCTGCATGACCTGAGCCCGTCCCATTTCCAGCCCCTCTTCAGTAATAAAAGAATTTAATGCCATGTTCTGGGATTTAAAAGGAGCCACCCGGTAACCATCCTGTTTAAAAATCCGGCAAAGCCCCGCCGCCAGCAGGCTTTTCCCCGCATTGGACATGGTTCCCTGTATCATAATCGCTTTTGCCATATTTCTACTCCCTTTCCTCTTTCTCTGTCCATACCCGGGCCAATACGCGAAGCAGTTCCTCATTCTCCGCCCGTTTTTTTACCGCGATCCGGAAATATCCGGGGCCCAGTCCCCGGTAATTGCTGCAGTCCCGGATCAGAATCCCTTCCGAGGCGCACCGTTCATACAGATCCGGCGGTCCCTCAAAAAACAGATAATTGGCCTGGGAATCATAAAAGTGTATGCCCTGCTTTTTTAAACCCTGCTTTAAAAATTCCCGCTCTCCCGACACGTAGACACAGCTTTCCTTTGCAAAATCCACTTCCCCCATGGCAGCAATCCCTGCCATCTGGGCCGGTATGGACACATTCCATGGCTGCAGTACCTGCTTCAGACGCAGCAGCAGCTCTGTATCCGAGCACAGCCCATAGCCCAGGCGAAGCCCTGCCATGGCATACAGCTTGGTAAATGCCTTCAGCAAAAACAGATTCGGCATCTCTCCCAGTCTTTTTATCAGGGAAACCTGCTCCCCCTGCATCAGCAGGCCATTAAAACATTCATCTACCGCCAGCAGCACCTTCTTTTCCCGACAGCGCAAAATAATACGCTCCATCAGTTCTTCCGGCAGCAAAAGTCCGGTGGGATTGTTCGGGTTACATAAAAAAACAAGATCCAGGTCATCCGTGATCTGTTCCAGGTAATCTTCCCCGGGCTGAAATCCCTGCTCCTTCCGACATTCATAAAACCGGATCTCACAGCCGCAGCCCGCGGCCAGCAGCGCCTGTTCATACTCAGCAAATCCCGGAGAAACCAGCAGCGCTTTCCTGGGTCTTATGGCCAGCGCCAGCGCAAAAATCAGCTCCGCAGCTCCATTTCCACAGAGAATCCACTCCCGGGGCACCGCTTCCCGCCGGCTGATGGCTTCCCTCAACGCCCGGCATTCCACATCCGGATAATCCGCCGCATGCCCGACCCCTGCACAGGCCGCCTCCAGTACCCGTTTCGGTGTGCCCAGAGGATTGATATTCGCAGAAAAATCGATTCTGTATTCTCTTGTATAAATATCACCGCCGTGTATCTGCATACTCTTCTGCTCCTGTTCTGTATTTCTTCCTCAACTTTCTTCCTTACTCCGGGTATGGACCGGTATTTCCCCGACCGTTATTTCCCACCGCAAGGATATCTGATATCTCTGTTACAGGCCCCTGCTCCCTGCCAGCAGCAGCCAGACAACTCCTATCCGTACCAGTCCGAACACCACCAGGGACAGAGCAGAGGCTGCGTACAGCAGCCGGTTTGCGCGCCGGATGTCCTCCGGCTCTACCCTGCGCAGTGCGTCCCCAATGGTTTTCTTTTTATATAATTTCCCAAAATACCAGGCATCCCCGGCCAGCTGTACATGCAGCGCGCCTGCCATTACCGCCTCGGTCTGGGCGGAATTGGGACTGGCATGGTTGAAGCGGTCCCGCCGGAAGATCTCAAGTGCCTTTCCGGCGTCCAGCCCGGTCAGCCGGCAGGCCAGGATCATCATCCAGGCAGACAGCCGGGCCGGAATAAAATTCACCACATCATCCAGTTTTGCCGCATATCTTCCAAAATTCAGATATTTTTCATTTTTGTATCCCACCATGGAATCCATGGTGTTGATGGATTTGTAAAGCCACCCCAGAACAGGGCCTCCGATCACCATATAAAACATGGGTGCAATGATTCCGTCCGAGGTATTTTCTGCCACCGTTTCCACTGCGGCCTTCGTTACCCCTTCTGCCGTCAGGCTCTGCGTATCCCGTCCCACGATCATGGATACTGCATACCTTGCTCCCTCCAGATCCGGCTTCACCAGTTCCCGGTATACCTTCATGGATTCATCCTTCAACGCCCGCACCGCAAAAAGCTGATAACACATCAGCACCTCCAGTACAAATTTTGCCCGGAAATCCCATTTCCCTGCCAGAAACAGCAGGCCTGCAGCCACCGCCGTGGTCACTCCCGATACGATCAGAATCAGAAAAATGCCGGCAATACGCTCTCCCCGCTCCGTTTTCGGGAAGATCCTGCGCAGTATTTTTTCTGCACCGGAAATCAGTTTTCCCACCAGCCGCACCGGATGATACAGCCAATGTGGATCTCCGATCAGCAGATCCAGAAGAAATCCTGCCAGCACAGCAGCCAGTGTCCAACCTCTCATAAACTCAGCCTCTCTTCTATCTCCTTTGTTACCGCTTCTGCCTTTTCTTTTCTATTGCAGGAACAATCTTTTTCCCTGTATTTCATACAGGCCTTCAAAAACCGCTCCGCAATCTTTGGATTCGAATAATAATACAAATGAGGAAATCCCGCAATACAGCTTTGTGTTCCCTGAATACAGTCCCAGCTCCTCTTTCGCAAAGGCTTATTGGCCCGAAAAGCTTCCCCGCACTCCGTACTGTCAAAATAATGAAACTCATGGCCACGAATCTCGCCAATATCCATGCCAAACATCTGCTCCTGCCGGGGAGTCAGGGTGATATATCCAAACCGTCCCAGCTTTTCTGTCCGGTACGCACTGCCGGGAATTGCCCCGGCCATGGGATAGTGATTCCCTTCCATATCCTCCAGCTCCTGCTGCAGATACATAAAGCCGCCGCACTCCGCCATACAGGGCATCCCCCCGGCAACCGCCTCCCGGATACTTTCCCGCACGGAAACATTTTCTCCCAATTCTCTGGCATACAGCTCCGGATATCCTCCGCAAAGCAGCAGACCGTCCGCCCTGGGAAGAGACACATCCCGAAGGGGAGAAAAGAACTCCAGCCGGGCGCCTGTTCTTTCCAAAAGCTCCAGATTATCTTCATACAAAAAGCAGAAAGCCTCATCTCTGGCTACTGCCACCACCGGACGTTCTTCTTCCTTCTCCGTCACCGGAAACAGCTTTGGAGGACAGCAGCTTATCTCAGAAGCGGCCCGTCCCAGCTCCAGCAACCCGTCCAGATCCAGCGTCTCTTCCAGAATCCCGCCCAGCTTTCGCAGATTATCTCTCAGCCCCTGAATCTCATCCGGCATCACCAGCCCAAGATGGCGGCTTTCCAGCTTCAGATCCTTCACCACCGGAACATACCCGAAGGCACGGATTCCCAGCTCTCCTTCTATCCTCTTTTTTATCTCCGGATACAGCATGGGAGACAGCTGGTTCAGGATCACGCCCCGGATCCGGCTGTCCGGCTGATATTCCAGAAAACCGCGGATATAGGCCAGCACTGACAGGCTCATTCCTTTGCAATTTACGATCAAAACCACAGGGGTATCTGTGGCTCTGGCCAGATCATATGCGCTGGCCCGGACTGAAATTCCTCCCAGTCCGTCATAAAAACCCATGACACCTTCCATAACGGAAATATCCGCTCCCTCTGCCGTCTTTGCAAACAGATACCTGGTGGTATTATCATCCGTAAAAAAGGTATCCAGATTCCTGGATCTGGTTCCCAGCACCCGGGAATGGAACATGGGATCAATGTAATCCGGCCCGCATTTAAAGGACCGTACCTGCAGCCCCCGGCTGCAAAAAGCCTGCAATATCCCGCAGGTAATCAGAGTTTTTCCGCTTCCGCTGGCCCCTGCCGCCAGTAAAAATCTTGGATATCCCATTTTCCTTTCCCCGCTCCTTCCATCTTACGTTCCTGTTAGCCAATTTTCAAGAACGCCTCTGGCGTTCTTGCCGC
>JAEDOC010000012.1 GCA_016302185.1 Clostridium sp.
AAGGAGCGCCGGCTTACGCGACGCTCCCTGAGTTACTCAATACAATCTCTATTTTGCGCCCTCAATTTTACCGTTGAAACGCCATTTTTTACAGTTGGTGCAGGCCTAATTGACTGTAAAGTAGAGAAAATGTAAAATCAGGCTATGAATTGATTGATAATTCTGAGCGCTTATGAAGAATTCAATACAATAAGAAAAAAGAGGTAGTATAAAAAAGAAAGTGGGGAAGAAATTATGAAGAAAAATGTAAAGGTGTTTATTTCCTGTCTTACCAGTCTGGCATTGGCAGCATCCCTGACCGCCTGCTCCGGCGGCTCCAGCAGCGCACCGGCAGAGACTAAGGCAGCGGAGACTACTGCAGCGGCAGCTTCCGGTGAGACCTCCGGCGAGGCAGCAGCACCGTCTGTGGATATTGATCGTTCGAAAGAGTTCGTTACTATTGCAACCGGACCAACCAGTGGTATCTATTATCCCATCGGCGGTGCCTTCGCAACGGCTCTCGGCAACGCAGGCTATAAGACCTCCGCACAGGCAACAGGCGCTTCTGTTGAGAATATCAACCTGATTCTGAACGGAGAAGCAGAGCTGGCCATCTCCATGCAGGACTCTGTAATGCAGGCGTATGAAGGCTTTGGCGCATTCGAAGAGACCAATTCTGATTTAAGAGCTCTGATGAGACTGTGGCCCAACTACGTGCAGTTAGTTACCGTAGAGGGAACCGGTATCAAGAGTGTAGAGGATTTGAAGGGCAAACGTGTCGGCGTTGGTGCACCGAATTCCGGTGTTGAGCTGAACGCACGTATGATTTATGAAGCTTACGGCATGACCTATGAAGACAGTGATGTTGACTACTTATCCTATGGCGAGGCAATCGACCAGATGAAGAATGGTCAGTGTGATGCAGCGTTCGTTACCTCTGGTCTTCCGAACTCGACTGTCAGCGAGCTGGCATTCAGCTATGATATGGTAATCGTACCGATTGATGGTGAAGGCAGAGACAACTTAATTGAGAAGTATCCGTTCTTCGCAGCCAGCACCATTCCGGCAGGTACCTATAATAATGAAGAGGATGTGGACAGTGTATTCGTATACAACATCATGCTGGTAAATAAAGACGTATCAGATGATATGGTTTACGATATGCTTGATTGTATCTTCTCTGATGAGGGTATTGCAGGTATTAAAGCATCTCACAACACCGCTGATAAGAACATCGATGTAACCTTCGGCGTAGACGACGTTAAGATTCCGCTCCATGACGGTGCCGCTAAGTGGTGGAAGGATCATGGATATGAGACACCTCAGAATTAATATCAATAAAAAACTGAAAAACTTCATCTGGCTGAGTATCTCAGCTGTGATAATCATTCTTGCTGCCGTGTCCGCACGGCAGCAAAATAAAGTTTTAGTGGCGGAAAATTTAGAAACCGGAGAAGTCTACGCAAGTGTACCAATTAAAGCCGGAGATGAGGTTTCTTTTGAATGGGAGCATTCGTTTGAACATATTCCCTGGCATGAGTATTATGAAGTGGAGAAGGATGGAAGCTTCCTTCTGCACACCATTTCGGTTGCCGGCTTTGGAGCCGGGATTCCGGCGGAGATGGACTGTGATTACCGGTATGAAGACGGACTTATCTATATGGACAACATTGAAAGCCGGTTTGAGCGGTTTAACTGGATTAATTCTCACACCGCCTTAAAAAAAATCGAAGTGAATGGGAAATGCCTCCTGACGGGGGCGGATATGCCCCACCATGAAAAAATTGTGATGAGTGTAAAATAGGGAAGGGAGGCTAAATAATGAGTGAAAAAGAGAACACCAAGGGCACTGTTTCAGAAGAGAATGCAGAATTGAGTGAAGAAGAGAAACAGAAGCTTCTTGAAAAGTTTGATAAGGAAAGCAAAACACGTTCTTTTGCATCTCCTGTGATGGTAAAAGCCTATAAAGCGTTTGCTATTTTTGTCACTCTGTATCATTTGATTTTCTCCTCCGGTTTGTATATGCCGGAGACATTAAAGCATCGTTCCATGCATGTGGCGATGATCCTGATTCTGGCATTTGCCATGTATCCGGCGACCAAGAAGGCCAGCCGTAAGGTAATTGCCTGGTACGATTACATACTGATAGCATTATCTGCTGCGGTTCCGATCTATATGTGGACGGATTATTTCAATATTATTAACCGGGCAGGAAAGCCAAATACCATGGATGTTATCATGGGAACATTACTGACTTTTCTGGTTCTGGAAGCTACCCGCCGTGTCTGTGGTCTGGCACTTCCGATTATCGCTGTCATCTTTATGATTTACAGCCTGATGGGAACGAAGCAGGGCTTAATCCCCATTGATATTCCCGGCATCTTCCTTCACAGAGGATACAGCTGGCAGAAGCTGATGAGTCATTACTTCGCCAATACGGAGGGTATCTACGGATCGTCGGTAAACGTCGCATCCACCTATATCTTCCTGTTCATTGCCTTCGGTGAGATTATGAACAAGTGCGGCATGGGTAAGTTTTTCAATGATATTGCCAATGCTATCGCAGGAAGCACTAAGGGCGGTCCGGCAAAGGTAGCAGTTGTGGCTTCCGGTCTTTTAGGTATGATTAACGGTGCAGCTGTAGCCGTTGTTGTAACCACCGGTTCCTTTACCATTCCGTTAATGAAGAAGTCTGGTTATGATGATGAGTTTTCAGGCGCAGTTGTAGCTACCGGTTCTGTCGGCGGACAGCTGATGCCCCCGGTTATGGGCGCCGCGGCATTCATCATGGCAGAGACGTTAGGTATGAAGTACAATGAGCTTCTGGTGTCAGCCATCATTCCTGCAGTGATTTATTACATGGGTATTTTGTTCCAGATTCAGATGAGGGCTGAGAAGCTGGGGATGGTCGGAACTCCGAAGGATCAGCTTCCGAGAGTTCGCGATGTTATGAAGGAATACGGTCATCTGGCTCTGCCGATTATCTTCCTGGTTTACATGCTGTTCTTCAGCGGCAAGACCGTAATCATGGCAGCCTTCTATACCATTATCTTTACAATTATTGTTGCAGAGCTTCGTCCGAATACCAGAATGAATTTCAATGATATTCTGGGAGCAATGGTTGCAAGTGCGAAGTCAACCGTATCGGTAGCTATCGCCTGCGCCTGCGTAGGTATTATCGTAGGTTCCTGCAGTATCACTGGTTTCGCACTGAACATGGCAAGCACCATCATCAGTATCGGCGGCAAGAGCTTAATGTTTACTCTGATGTTTACCATGGTAACCTGTATGATTCTTGGTATGGGACTTCCGAGCATCCCGTCCTATATCATTACTTCTACCATCGCCGCACCGGCACTGGTACAGCTGGGAATTCCGGCTCTGGTTGCTCATATGTTCTGCTTCTACTTCGCAATGTTCGCAAACCTGACTCCGCCGGTAGCGCTGGCAGCATTTGCGGCGGCGGGTATTTCCGGAGGAAATCCGATGAAGACAGGATGGGCTTCCGTCAAGCTGGCATTGGCAGGATTTATTCTTCCGTACATGTTTGTATATAATACCGACCTGCTGCTTCTGAATACTCCGGTTCTCAAGGGAATCCAGGTTGCCATTACCGCAGCCATCGGCGTATTCTTAATCAGTGTGGCAGTGGAAGGCTTCCTGTTTAAGAAGGTAAATGTGGCTTTCCGGGTACTCTGCTTTATCGGAGCATACCTGCTGATTGACAGTGGATTGATAACAGATATTATCGGTATTGCAATTTGTGCAGTAATTGTTATTTTCCAGAAGACATTATCGAAAAAAGATGCTACAATAGCCGTATAGCGATACGGCATAAAGGGGTGCTGCGGTCTCATAGGAGACGCAGCGCCTTTTTTATTTCCTGAAACGATGTTTTGCAGCAAAAACCTGGTGAGGGATGCCGAGGCAGATTTGGAAAAGAGGAATCTATGGGAGGGAAGACGGAGTGAGAAACGATGTTATTATGAGTATCTGCATGAATATTACGCTTCTGGTGGCGTTAGCTGTTCTGTTGACGAAGCTGGAATTTATGCAGGAGATTCTTCTTAATGTGGAGCGGCCGGAAGAGGAAGAAAGCAGAACCCGAAGATTGAAGAACCAACTTTTTCTGGGAGTGATCTTCGGGGTGTTCTGCATTATTTCCGACTATATTGGAATGCAGGTGAAAGGAGCGATTCCCAATGCCCGTGTGATTGGCGTACTGTCGGCCGGCTTCCTGGGAGGACCGGTGTCCGGTATGACAACTGCGGTGATTGCTTCCGTTCACCGGTATGTTGTGTTTCCGGAGCGAATCAGTACGGTGGCCTGCGTCATTTCCGCTATGCTTCACGGAATCTTCAGTTCTGTGGTTGGTTACTGTCACCGAAATGATAAGCAGTATTCCAATCTGTTTCTTCTGGGAAGTACATTTTTGGCGGAAGCGGTTCATATGGGCCTGATTCTGATTCTGACCCGGCCGTTTGCCGAAGCTGTGGAGATTGTCAAGATCGTGCTGGTCCCCATGGTGATCATTAACTCTTTCGGCATGGTAATCTTTTTTGGTGTGTTCAAGGGAATCTTCAATAAAGAAGATTTAAAGGTGGCGGCGAATGTATCACTGGCGCTGCGGACGGCGGATCGCTGTACGCCGTTTCTGACGGATGCAGAGACCAACCGGGAAAGTATGCACCAGATCATTGAGATTATCATGTCGGAATACCGTTGTGTCGGGGTGGCAATGATTCAGGACCTCGAATTTCTGGGACGCAGCAGCGCCTTCGACGAGATTGAACTGAGAAAGGATAATTATCCCAGGCTGCTGTCAGCGACCAAGACTTACCGGACTACCCGGATCAGCCGGGTGCCTATGCCAGAGGATGCTTTTTATCCGCTGTATGCGAAAAATGTAATTCTGTCAGCGCCTATCGTCCGCAGTGAGGATCGGGTGCTGTCATTGGTAATGCTGGTGCGGAAAAAAGCGTATTCTTACCGGGCGGAGATCGAGTTTGTTACCGGTCTGGCAAATTATTTCTCGACACAGCTGAAGCTGGTGGATATGGAGAAACAGAAGGAACATCTGCGCAGGGCGGAGATTAAGGCACTGCAGTCCCAGATTAATCCGCATTTTCTGTTTAATGCGCTGAATACCATTTCCTGTTTCTGCAGGGAGAAGCCGGAGAAAGCCAGGGAGCTTTTGCTGGCACTCAGCTCCTATTTCCGAAATATGCTGGCGGATATCGATTATATGGTACCGCTGGAGACGGAGCTGGAGCATGTCAGAGCTTACGTGATGCTGGAAGAGGCCCGGTTTGAGGATCGGCTTAAGGTTAAGATTGATGCAAAGCCGGAGGATTGTACCTGCAGGGTGCCCAATCTGATTCTTCAGCCGATTGTGGAAAATGCTATCCGACATGGCGCGATGAAACGGGAAAAGGGACAGGTAAAAATTAAGGTGCAAAAGGGTGAGCGGGATACCGTTATCGATGTGATAGACAATGGACCGGGAATTGAGAAAGAAGTGGTGGATCGGCTGTATGCCGGAGATGACACCGAATGTCCGCATCAGACGGATAATCATGGAATTGGCATGCTGAATGTACAGCGCCGCCTGGTGGGGCTCTTTGGAAAAAGTGCCGGTCTGCAGGTGATTTCGGGAGAATCAGGAACGGTAGTGCGAATGATTATTCCGAATCAGAAGGAGAGGACAGATGAAGATAGCAGTTGTGGATGATGAACGTCCGGCAAGGAGCGAACTGGTATATTTAATTCGTCAATGCTGCCCTGAGGTGGAGATCGCGGAAGCGGACAGCAGTGAGCGTCTGATGGAGCTTCTGGAGGAAACAGAGATAGATGTTTGCTTCGTGGATATTGATCTGGGAGGCGCCAACGGGACAACTCTGGCATCATTGATTAAAAGCCGTCAGCCGGAGGCAAAGATTGTATTTGCGACCGCATACCGGGAGTATGCGGTAAAGGCATTTGAACTGGGGGCCGTGGATTACCTGCTGAAGCCCTTTGATCTGGAGCGTCTGAAGAAAACCATGAGCCGTCTGCAGGAACCCGGATGGAGCGGGACGCGCGAAGCGGAGCCAGGGCTGACAACAGGAAAGGAGGAAGCTTCGCCGTCACAGGGAATGGAGCTCCATAAGATTATGGTCAATGCGGGAGCAGGATTTCAGGTGCTGGATGCATCGGAGATTATCTATATTGAGACAGAGAAGCGCTCCTGCCGGATCCACACAAAAGAACGGGATTATATTCAGAATGAATCTATGAATTATTATGAGACGCGGCTGAAGGCCTGCCGTTTTTTCCGGATTCATAAGAGCTTCCTGGTGAATCTGGATTATGTGGTGGAGATGGTGCCCAGCTATAATAACGGCTACAGCCTGAAAATGAAGTATTTTGAGAAGAATCTCCTGCCCATCGGCAGAACGCAGCTAAAGGAATTCCGTCAGCTGTTCGGACGATGAAATTTCATAGAAACTTATATTCATACTTCTTCTTAAGTCAGCATATAGTAGTAGTAAAGTGAGTGGGGACGGGATCCCATCCGCTGTCATGACGGCGGATGGGACAGGCCGGCCGAAAAGAATTTATGCGGATCAGAGGAGAGGATTCAAATGGCAGAGATACATTATCTGATTTCAGATGCGTCAAAGAAGGTGGATGTGGAAGCACATGTACTGAGATACTGGGAAGAAGAGCTGGAGCTTTCGATTCCCCGAAATGAGATGGGACACCGGTATTATACCGAGTATTATATCCGCCTGTTTCAGCAGGTAAAGCAGCTGAAGGAAAAGGGATATCAGCTGAAGGCAATTAAGGCGGCCCTGGAGAAGGCTGCGGAAGATGGTTCTGTGGTGCCGGGAGAAGTGCTGGAAGAGGATGTGGTGGCAGCTTTAAAAGAGACGGACAGCGGAGAACTGAATGCCGGTGCAGCGGAGGAAGAGATGGAAGAAGTGCTGGCCGGAGGAAAGATGGAACAGTTTCAGAAGCTGATGAACCATATTATCGGACGGGCGATGGAGGAAAACAGTGAGAAGCTGAGTCAGGATATCAGTTATCTGGTGCATGACAAGCTGTTGAAAGAAATGGAGTACTTGATGCGTGTGTCGGAGGAGCGGGAAGAGGAGCGCTTTAAGAATTTAGACGAATCGATCCGAGCCTGCCAGCGGGAGAGCCAGGGAAAGGCGGAGGCTGCCGCTTCTCTTACGGTATTTCCCTTTTTCCGTCTGAAAAAGAAGAGATTCGGCCGCAACGGCAACAAGCTGTAAACGCTGAAAAGAGGTTTTTCGCGTGGGCCTGAGTGGTAAGGAGCAGCTCCGGATGCCACTGAACACCGATAAGGAAAGGATAGTCCGGCAGCTCCACGGCTTCGATGATTCCGTCGGGAGCCAGTCCGCAGACTTTCAGACAGGGGGCCGGGCGGCGGATTGCCTGATGATGGGCACTGTTGACTTCGATGCGGCAGGAGCCTGTAAGGGATGCAAGAAGGGATCCTCCGGTTAGGGTGACATGATGGGAAGGAACGGATGGATCGAAGGGCTGACGGTGGGCGATGGGAAGCGTCCGGCAGGTCTGTGCATCGATGTCCTGCCAGATATCTCCGCCGAGAGCCAGATTGATGAGTTGAATGCCACGGCAGATGGCAAGTATCGGTTTTTTCTGTTTGTACATGGCGGAAAAAAGAAGAAGCTCTGTCCGATCACGGAGTGCCGATTGACTGCCGCAGCCGGTTAAGGTTTCTTCTCCAAACAGAAACGGATGGAGATCCGGACCGCCGGTGAAGAGGATGCCGTCCAGAAGCTCTGCCAGCCGGCTGCAGTCTTCACAGGTTAAAGAAAGCGGAAGCAGGACGGGAAGAACACCGTTGTTGGAAAGGGCATGAAGATACGCAGGGCTGACAGCAGCTTCCCCTTGTGAAAGCTCAGAGGAGGTCACACCGATGAGCGGTTTCGGAGTGTGAACGGAAGAGGATATCGGTAGGGGATGAGGGCTGGCCATGGATTATGCTCTTTTCTTATCTGCTTTATCACTAAGATATGTGTGTAAAACGAAAAAGAGACTGTCAATCGACAGTCTCTTTTATGTATACTTTTGTATACAGTTCAATTAAGCCTGCTCAATAGCACCAGTCGGGCAGGTGCCAGCGCAAGTACCGCAGTCGATGCAGGAATCTGCAGCGATCTCGTATTTGCCATCGCCCTGGGAAATAGCGCCTACCGGGCACTCACCAGCGCAGGAGCCGCAGCTTACGCAGGAATCAGTAATAACATATGCCATGATTAAGTACCTCCTTATAAATTTTACTTTTCATTTATTGTATACTATATTTCAGAATTATTCAAGAAGAATTTATTGGATTTCATGCTGGAAGAAAAACGCTTGCTTTCTACAGGGAAGCAAGCGTCTCCAGTGCATGTTCTTTGACGAGAATTTCGTAGTGTTCCCGGTAATAAGCCTCTGCACTTTCTGTGGTCCTTACCGAGGTTCCGTATTCTGACAGCAGATTGCAGATACGGTGGAAGGCATTGGTCTCTGTGGCCGGGGCATCCAGCACCAGGTAATACCGGCTATTCACCGGATTCTTGTATAAACGGTTGGATACCTGGCAGCCGGCTCCGGCTACACGGGCCGCGCGGCAGACTGCTTCCAGGCTGTCAAAGGTAAAGAAACGGATTACAGGGGAGTCTGCTGTTTTCTCTTCTTTCTCCGGGAGTGGATTTGCAGTATCTGTCTGTGAGAACGGAAGCAGTGAAACTCCGCTTCCGGAATTGCTGCCGGAGGTATTGCGGGAGAACAACTCCAGAAGCCCGTCCGCTCCGTCCAGCAGTTCACTGGCCAGAGAAGCCAGGGGATTGTCGTCCTCTGTCGTGGGAGAAAATTTGGAAAAACGGGTGTCCAGTTCTTCCGGATCTTCTATCTTTGTAATAATCAGCATGATACTCTCACCGGACAGCGGAATGGCCTCCACCATCAGCGGAATATCCTCTGCGTCAAATCCTACCTCACATGAAGCCTTCTGAATCATCTCGCGGAACAGTTTTTTGGCTTTTTCGCTGCCGTAGGCCAGCTCGCCTAAATTCAAATCGCGAACACTTAAATCAAAGCTGCTTAAAGTGCAGCGAATCTGATTTTCATTAATTCGTTCAATCTTCATACGATCACTTCCTTGTCTTTTCAGGTACACAATCTTAGGTACACGTATTCACTATACTATATTATATTGTGAATTGGCAATTCTAATCTGAAAAAATTTATTAAAAATTAATGGAAGCGAATTCACAAACAGCTATTTGATCAGTCCGGCCAGTGTCGGGAGTCCCATACTGATGAAAGGTACGTAGGTAACTAAAAGAAGTCCGGTCAGTATGGCGATGTAGTACATCAGCATGTACGGAATGACCCTGGACAGAGAGGTTTTGCCAACCTTGATAGCGACAAACAGCGTGTTTCCCACCGGTGGTGTGATATTGCCGATACACAGGTTATAAACCAGAATCAGTCCAAAATGCACCGGGTGCATGCCGAAGGTACTGACAATGGGAAGAAACAGCGGCGTAAAGATAAGGATTGCCGGAGTTACATCCATGAAGGTGCCTGCAATCAGCAGGATAAAGTTCATAATCAACAGAATGATATACTGATTGTTAGTAATGCCTAAGAGCAGTGCGGAAATGGCCTGCGGAATCTGAGTGAAGGCCATAACCCATCCCAGAATATTGGATACACCTATCAGGAAGACGATCATACCGCTCATTCTGGCACTGTCTACTACGATTTTCCAGAAGCTCTTTACGGTAATATTTCGATAGCAGATTCCCAGAATCAGTGCGTATACCACGGCGATGGCAGAGCCTTCTGTGGCGGTAAAGATTCCGGCAATGATACCGCCGATGACCACAACAATCAGGGACAGGGACGGAATGGCACGCAGAGTGGCGCCAGTCAGATTCTTCCAGTCAAATTTGCCCGGTGTACCCCGATAGCCCTTCTTTTTTGCGATGAGGATGGCGACAATGATACAGCAGAGTGCCCACAGGATGCCGGGTACATAGCCTGCCATGAAAAGAGCAGCCACGGAGGTGCCTCCGGAAACAAGGGAGTAAGTAATCAGCGCATTGGACGGAGGAATCAGAAGTCCGGACGGGGCGGAGGCGCCATTCGTGGCTGCGCAGATGGCCGGATTATAGCCCTGTTCCTTTTCCCCTTCCTGTACCATGCTTCCTACGGCAGCAGCTGCCGCGGAGGCAGAACCGGAGATGGCTCCGAACAACGCATTGGCACCGACGTTGGTCACCAGCAGGGAACCGGGAAGCTTGCCTAAAATGGCCAGCACGAAATCCACCAGACGCTTGGCGATGCCGCCCTGGTTCATCAGATTGCCTGCCAGTACAAAAAACGGGATGGCAGTGAGGCTGAATTTACTCATACCGACGAAGATACGCTGTGCCGCAGTCAGCACAGAGACATCCGGCGGAACGATCGGAAGGACTGCAGCCAGAGCGGAGATTCCGATCGCATAGGAGATGGGAACCCCAACCACCAGAAGCACGGCCAGAACCGCCAGGATAATAAGTAAGGATTGAATTGCCATAGCTTACTTTTCCTCCTTTTCTGTTTTTTGAGCGTTGCTGTCTTCTTCTGCGGAAGGCAGCACGGGGATGTTGCCTTTTACGATATCATAGATGTTGATTGCGGTATAAATCATGTTGAGAACACCGCTCAGAGGCAGCACGATATAGAAGATACCGATGGCTACCCTCAGGGAAGAGGTCATCTGCCCCATCGCCAGGGAAGTAATCTGAACACCGCCGAAGACCAGAATCACGGCGGCGAAAGCGAAGGCGATAAGCTCCGCGAAGATCGAAAACATTTTTTTCATGCCTTCCGGCATACGTTCCACCAGAGCGGGAATATTCATATGACCGCGCTCACCGGTGACCAGGCTGGCGCCGAGAAGAGTCATCCAGGCAAAGAGGTAGGACACCAGCTCCTCCGACCAGGAGGAGGGGGTTTGCAGGATGTAGCGGGTGAATACCTGCCAGCAGGTCAGGATGACCATGGCAAGAAAGCTGACGCCTGCAAGTCCGTTTAACATAAAAGTCATTGCATTTCTTAACTGCTTCATGATATCCCTCCTTATTCCGCAGCAGCAGGATATGCTGTGTTATAGTTCTGAATAGCCTCATAGATCGGTACCAGGGCCGGGTTCCCGTCAAGAACGGACTGGTGCAGCGGCCGGCAGGCTTCTACGAAAGGCTTCTGATCCGGATAGAGGAAGTTCACATTCATCTCATTTTGTGCGCGATACTTCGCCTTTTCTACGGCCTTGACCCATTCTTCCCGTTCCACCTGATTGATCAGCAGAAAGCCTTCCTCAAAAACGGCCCGCTCCTCGTCAGAAAGTCCTTCCATGAAAGCGTAGTTGCCGATGAGGATATCCGGTACCATCTGGTGCATATCGTAGGAGTAATACTTGCAGACATCGCCGTGGCCGTTGTCGGTCAGGGCCATCTCATTGTTTTCAGCTCCATCGATGATGTTGGACTGCAGAGCGGTGTATACCTCGCCAAAACCCATGGGTGCCGCGGAGCCGCCCAGCAGGCGCATCATCTCCACATTGGTCGGGGACTGCTGAACACGGATTTTTAATCCTTTCAAGTCTTTGGGGCTTTCAATGGGTTTATTTACTGTATAAAAATTTCGGGTTCCCGCATCCAGCCAGGTCACAGCGGTAAAGCCCGCCTTCCGGGTGGAGTGAAAGATCGGTTCGGTAATCGACGGATCGTCCATCACATGGTGATAGGCCTCCGTGCTGGCGAACAGATAGGGCAGGTTAAAAATCTCATAGTCCTCGCTGAAGGTTTCCAGAATTGCATTGCTGGCAACGCAGAAATCGATAGCACCGGTCTGTGTCAGCTGAACCATGTCGGTCTGAGAGCCAAGAAGCTCACTGGGATAGACCTCTACCCGGTATTCGTCGCCCAGCGTATCATTGATATATTTCTGAAAAGCGGTGAGCGCGATATGGGTAGGGTGATTGGTGGATTGGTTATGGCCAATCCGGATAATGCGCTGCTCCTTTGCGGATGTACATCCGCTGAGCGCAGAGCAGAGAAACAGTGCGCCGCACATCAGGGATAACACACGTTGAAAGGTTCGTCTCATGAATGACTCCTCCTCTGACAAAAATTGATCTGGATTCCTGAAACATTCCGGAAAATCCGTTCTGATTTTAACACAGAATAAAGAAAAAATCCTTTAAATTTAATTATTTACAGAAATTTACTATTAAATCTACAAAAAATAAGAAAAAATGGAAACTTCTGGATTTTTACAGAAAAATTTTATGGAGAAATCTTACAAAAAGCTCTTGTAATATGCGGGAAAATCGATTAAAATGAGTGTCAGAAGCGGTATTTTCCGAAAGGAGGTGTGCGAAGTCGAAGGCACCGTTCTGTTTGGTAAATACAAAATATGCAGGGTGATCGGACGCGGAAGAAGCAGCACGGTCTATCTGGCGGAGCATCTGGGCCTGAAGGAATATCGGGCCGTTAAGAGAGTTCCGAAGGAGGATGGGGAGCCGCTTTATGAAGTGTCAATACTAAAGAATCTGAAACATCCGGGAATTCCGGTAATCTATGATTTAGAAGAAGATTCCAATTATTATTACCTCATCGAAGAATATCTTGACGGTGAGTCATTGTATGCCTGTCTTGAAAGAGAGGGCAGTCTGACGAAGGCCAGACGGATTTCCTATGGAATTCAGCTGTGCCAAATCATTTTTTATCTGCATTCATTCGAAACATATCCAATTTTGTATCTGGATCTCCAACCGCATAATCTTCTGATCTGTCAGGGAACGTTAAAATTGATCGATTTTGATCAGGCAGTATCAGCCAATGCGGCAAAACGTCTGCGAAAACGCTGCGGAACCAGAGGCTTTGCAGCACCCGAACAATATACGGATGAACCGTTGGATGTAAGGACCGACATCTATGCCATTGGTGCCCTCCTGTTCTATATGGGAACCGGACATGCGCCGGAGGAAGCTTCGGGCGCCGGGAAGGTCTGTGGGAGTATAGCGGAGCGGGCGCATGCCGGCAGAGATGGACTGGATGCCGTGACAGAGCGCTGTCTTCGGCAGAACAGGGAAGAGCGGTTCCAGAGTGTGAGGGAAGTGCAGGAGGCGCTTTCAAAGCTTCAGACCGGTGCGTTTTCAGAAAATAAGGTACCGCTTCTAAAAGCAGCTGTTGTGGGCAGCAGTCATGGCATGGGTGTTACCCATGTGTCTTTTTGCGCAGCTTCTTATCTTTTGTCACAGGGATATCTCTGTCTTATCAGGGAACGGAACGATTCGGGCGCCGTATTAAAGATGGCGGCCTCTCGGAATGAACTTCCGGATGAATATGGAATCTACCATATGGATCGATGGCTGGTGCAGCCGGAGTACGGACCGAACGTAAGGCTGAAAGAGCCGCAGGCAGATGCAGTGATCGAGGATCTGGGAACCGGACTCCAGACGGTTCTGGATGAGGATTACGATTTGATACTGCTTTTGTGCGGGGCAAAGGACTGGGAGCGGGAGGATACGGTTTCCTCCGTGCGTATTCTTGCGCAGAAAAAGAATCTGCGCGTCATTTTTAATCATGTTTCTCCCGATGATATTCTGATTCTTCCGGGAGATGTCACAAAGTTTCAATTATTTCGTCTTCCGGAGCTTTCTCTCGCGGATCGTTCGTCAGCACAGGATTCCTTCTGGGAGGCTGTGATGCGAGGAACCGATGCCTGGGTAAAGCTTTCTGAGAGACAGAAAAAGGAGCGCCGGATGGCAGAAAGGAGGCCGCCTGTGTGGAAACGATGCAGAGAAGCCGTCGAAAAACTTCGAAAATGGAAGAGACGAATCTTCCGGTAAAGGCAGAACGGATTGGGATAGCAGGCAGCGGTCCCTCAGTGGGAACGACGCATTTTTCGATTCTGACTGCGGGCTATCTGTCCGGAGTCCGGAGAGAAAAAACGGCTGTACTGGAATGGAATGACAGCGGAGCTTTCCAATTATTGGATAAGGTTTGGAAGAAAAAAACTGTCACAAACCGGGCGGACAAATCGTTTAATATCTTGGAAATCCAATTTTGCAGAGAAACAGGTAACGAGGCTCTTCTGGATTGTGTCGGGTGGCAGACGGAAAAGATCGTGATTGATTTTGGATGTTACCGCAAGGAGATTCAAGGAGAACTGCTTCAATGCGATCGAAGATTTCTGGTGTGTTCTGTTTCGGACTGGCAGCTTTCGCGCACGGCCGAGCTTTTAAGCGAGTCTGATGGTTTTCGCAGAATGGGGTGGGAGTATTTTGCTTCCTTCGGCAGTGAAGAAGCTCTCCATATGGCGGAGCGTTTGCTGGGAGTGCGGATCCACCGGATTCCGATTACGCGGGATGCTTTTGTGATTACCGGAGAAGTAATGACCTTTTTTGGGAGGTTCCTGAGTTAGAGGAACATGGAACAGGACGTATCATAAGTTAATATATTACGGAATCACCTCCGATGCTGGTCTTGCCAGGCAGAGGCCTGTTCCGCACGAACGAGGGAAATGACAGGATGAAAAAGAATGACAGAAGAGAAGAACTTGAGAGAAGGAAGAGGGAACAGCAGAGAATATTTTTAGAGGGGCTGGAACGCTATCATCAGAAAGGAATTCCGATTTTTATTGACGGAAAAGAATGTCCGCCGGAGGAATATAAAAGAATATTTGAATGCAGGGAAGACGGCTCCTTTTATATGGGAGATTACATCGGTGCGGAGTCAGGAGTGCTGACGGAGATCCATTTTGACAGAGTCTATTACAGATAACAGCGAAAGACACTGTCCTGCCTGTAAACGGGGCGAAGAAAGAGCTCTGCGGGAGCCGCGCGGAAACGCTGTGAAGAAGAAAAAGTAAGAAAAAAGTCAACATTCTGCGGATAAGCTGTGCTATACTTAGGAAAAGTATGGGATGAATTCCGGAGGATATGATGAAAAGCAGACGAAGACGAAGAAGAAAAGGTGTGCCGTTGGGCTGCCTGTTTGGCCTGCTGATACTGCTTCTGCTGTGTGCAGCCGGTATCTATGGGTATCAGAGGTTCGGACCGACGAAGGAACGGGTGAACTTAGAAGCGTATTATGATGCGGGAGGAGACAAAGGCGTGGCGGTGTTCCTGAATTATGAGAGACAGGATTGCCGCGGAATCTATGAGAACGGTCAGACGTATCTGCCGCTTCGCTGGGTCAATGCCGAATTAAACGAGAGATTTTACTGGGATTCCGGAGAAAAGGTATTGAGCTATGCGCTGCCGGAAGAGATCGTGACTGCCGATTTGGATTCCACAGGGTCAGAAGGGCAGCTGCTTCTGCTGGAACGGGAGGATGAGGTATATCTTTCCCTTGGCCTGATTTTAAATTATACCGATATCCGCTGCCAGCTGTATGATGGTGATGCCCTGAAGCGTATCTATATGGAGAATACCTGGAATACGGAAACAAAAGCGAGAGTGAAATGGAGCGGCAAAATCCGCCAGAGAGGCGGACTTCGCAGCCCGGTTCTTACGGAGATTTCCCGCGGCGCGACGGTAACCGTGCTGGAGACGATGGAGCATTGGTCCAGAGTCATGACAGAGGACGGTCATATCGGCTATCTGTATAACCGCAAGCTTTCTGACCCCTATGAAGAAACTCCGGTCAGCACCTTTGAAGCTCCGGTGTACACCAATATTTCCCTGGAGGAGAAGATTACTCTGGCCTGGCATCAGGTAACGATCGATGCCGCCAATGAAAAGATGGAGCAGCTGACAGCTGCGGCTGCCGGCAAAATGAATGTGATTGCACCAACCTGGTTTACCTTGAGCGATAATGAAGGCAATTATGAGTCATTGGCCAGCAAAAGCTATGTGGAAAAGGCGCATGAAAAAGGACTCCAGGTCTGGGCTGTGGTGGACAATTTCAGTAAAGAATGCAGTCAGAATGTACAGTCGGAAGTACTCCTTTCGAAGACCTCTGTGCGCCGGAGGCTGATTGACCGGCTGATGGAGGAGGCAGATACCTATGGCTTTGACGGAATTAATCTGGATTTTGAGAGCCTGAAGTCAGAAGCGGGAGTTCATTACATCCAGTTTATCCGCGAGCTGTCGGTATCCTGCCGGAAAAAAGGATTGGTGCTTTCGGTGGACAACTATGTTCCTGCTCCCTATAACCGGTTCTATAACCAGAAGGAGCAGGGAATCGTAGCCGATTATGTCATCATTATGGGATATGATGAGCACTATGCGGGCGGGGATATCGGCTCTGTGTCTTCGATTGGATATGTGAAAAATGGAATTGAGGATATGCTGGAGCTGGTACCGAAGGAGAAGGTAATCAATGGTGTTCCCTTCTATACCCGCCTGTGGACGAAAAACGGAGATCAGGTGTCTTCTAAGGCGATGGGAATCTCAGAGGCCATGAAATGGGTAGAGGAAAGCGGAATGGAGCTTTCCTGGAACGAGGAAACCGGGCAGTATTACGGGGAATTAGAGAGCGAGGGTACAAAAACCCAGCTCTGGATGGAAGAGACCCGTTCTCTGGGCCTGAAGATGGAGCTGATCAAGCAGCATGCTCTGGCAGGCGTGGCCGCATGGAAGTTGGGAATGGAACCGGCTGAGGTGTGGGATGTGATCTGCTGGGATTAGACGGGAGAGCCGTCAAAAAGAATTTAGGTAAAAGACAAAAACTGTGAAACGAAATTAAAATGAAACGAACGAAGAAACGAAATTAAGAAACAAAACGAAGAAACAAAAAAAGGCTCTGTGTGCCGGGAACGGCAGGCAGAGCTTTTCTTTTCTCGGAACTGTGAGAAAAAGTCGGAAAACACTGTTTTTGTAGAGACTATAAATGAAATTCCTGTAAGAGCCGCTCCAGATACGCCGGATCCTCAGCAGCTTTTTTGACATCATCCATGCGATTGGCCTGTAAGAGCTGTCGCAATAAGGTGGAAATGTTGTTTTGTGCTTCGGTTTTGCCCTGCTTTAAACCGTCTTCATAGAGAGTTTTCAGGTGAAGCTCTTCGTTATATTCGGATAGAATCATAAATTTCGCCTCCTCCCGGTGTTTGACGAGAAAATCAGCCAGAATATTGTTTTGAATGCAGTCTTCCACAGCGGAATCGACAGCGGCCTCCAGCGTCATGCCGTGGGAGAGAAAATCACGGATTTTCTGAATCAGCCAGGAATATTCAAAAAGTGCCTGGCAGCTATTTAAGAGTTCCTGATTGTGCCCGTAATTAATATTCACAACAGTGGCGGTACATTCCAGACAGGGGGCCTGCTCCTGATTGTCACGCTTTTGAAAGGACGAGGAGAGCGACAGGATTGTCTGCTCCGTTTTCATGTCCGTGCCGTTGTAAAAAACAATGTACCGGGGTTCGGGAAGAGAAAGCTGAGTTCTGGAATAGATATCCAGATGGCTGCTTTCCACATAGCTGCTGTAAAGTCTGGAAAAATAAAACAGTCCCCGAAGCGGCATGTTGGGATTCCAGGTGGACTGAGCCTCATAGAGATTCATACAGTTGTCGATGAGAAAAGACACATCGTTCTTGATTCCGATATATAGAACATCCTCCAACGTGGTGATCTCCAGAAGGTCCGGATCGGAGTAATTTGAACGGTTCACTGCATTATACAGGCTCAGCAGTGCCTGTTTTTCCTGAAACAGCCGAAGGAACAGTCGATCCTTGTGTTTCTGATTTACGATTGTCTTTTGCATCAATGGTTCTCCTTTCATGATAACACAAATACACTAAATTGCAAAGCATGTGGGGATGAATCGAAGGTGAAATACTCAGAATCAAACCACAGAACCCTACGACGAGGGATAGAAGAAAAACAGCAGAAAGCTGTTTTGAGAAGGAATGAGAATAAAAATTATCCGCATTTTCCGCATGGGAAAAGCTGCCCGTACGATATACTTTATGGAACGGGAAAAAACGGGAGTGGAGATCGTTGAACAGCCTGTCCGATGGTAAAAAAACAATAAAAGAACGGATTCGAAGTCGTCTGACTGCTGAGTCCTTTGCCGGTCTGGTGCTTTTGTTCTGCGTATATTTAACGGCCCGCTATGCAGGTCTGGCGGCATCCGGCAGCAGCGTCCATCTGGGGGCGAAGCCGCCGGTCATCGTGATCGATGTGGGTCACGGGGGAAATGACCCCGGGAAAATCGGTGTGGACGGCAGTCTGGAAAAGGACATCAATCTGGCGATTGCAAAGCGGCTGAAAACGTATCTGGAACAGTCGGATACAGAGGTGCTTTTGACCAGAGAAGACGACAGAGGTCTATATAAAGAGTCGGATTCCGGAAAAAAGGCGGCGGATATGCGCAACCGCTGCGCGATGATTGACGAGGCCAAGCCGGATCTGGTGGTCAGCATCCACCAGAACAGCTACCATCAGGAGGAAATTTTCGGTGGTCAGGTCTTCTATTATCAGGGTTCGGAAAAAGGGAAACAGCTGGCGGAGATTCTGCAGAAGCGGTTTGACTATGTGCTGGGAGAAAAAAACAGGAGGCTGGCGAAGCCCAACAGCAATTATTATCTGCTGCTCCATGTGAAGGCCCCCATTGTGATTGTGGAGTGCGGTTTCTTAAGTAACTGGGAGGAGGCGGCACTGCTGAATTCACCGGAATATCAGGATCGGCTGGCCTGGACCATCCATATGGGGATCATGGAATATTTAAATGGGAGATAATCGGACCAAAAGACGCTCAGAAAAGAAGCTGAGAAGTGTTCCGCCGCTTGATTGTTGTGGCAAACTATATTACAATAGGGAAAAGTTCAGAAAAACGTTTATGTTGGAATAAGCATTATAAAAAGGAAGATACTATCGTGAATACAAAAGTATGGAAGGTTTCAGACAACGGCTCCTTTACCGATGAGGAGAGGGAGCATTTAAAAGAAGCGGCAGAGATTTTAAGAGAGGGCGGTCTGGTGGCATTTCCCACGGAGACTGTCTACGGACTGGGTGCCAATGCGCTGGATGAGCGGGCGGCGAAAAAAATCTATGAGGCGAAGGGACGTCCGTCAGATAACCCGCTGATTGCCCATGTGTCCTGCCTGGAGGAGATCGAACCGCTGGTAGCATATTTTCCGGAGATGGGAAGAAGGCTGGCGGAGGCATTCTGGCCGGGGCCGATGACTATGATTTTTCCAAAGAGTGAGAAGGTGCCATACGGAACCACCGGCGGTCTGGAGACTGTAGCGATCCGTATGCCATCGGATCCGGTGGCATCGGAGTTAATCCGTCTGGCCGGAGTTCCGGTGGCGGCCCCCAGTGCCAATACTTCGGGGCGTCCCAGCCCCACCATGGCGGAGCATGTGTATCAGGACATGAACGGGAAAATTGAGATGATTCTGGACGGCGGCCCGGTGGGAATCGGTGTGGAGTCCACCATTGTGGATGTGACCGGAGAGGTACCCATGCTGCTGCGTCCGGGTGCCATTACCATGGAGATGCTCCGCGAGGTTGTGGGAGAAGTGGAGATCGATCCGGCGATTCTTGGCCCCTTAAGCCCGGATGTACATCCCAAGGCTCCCGGCATGAAGTACCGCCACTATGCGCCCAAGGCGGATCTGACACTGGTGGAAGGAGAAACCGCGGAGGTGGTCCGGACCATCAACACGCTGGCGAGAGAAAAGCTGCAGGAGGGCCGTAAGGTGGGGATTATCTGCACGGAGGAGACCAGGGGATGTTATCCGGGCGGCATGGTGAGAAGCATCGGAGAGCGGGCGAAGGAAGAGACGGTGGCCCACAACCTGTATGCCGTCCTGCGAGAATTTGACGATCTTGGAGCGGAATATATCTTTTCCGAGGGCTTTCCGGAGGACAATCTGGGACAGGCGATTATGAACCGGCTGAATAAGGCGGCGGGATATCATATTATAAAGGTTTCATAAGAAATGAAGTATCTGTTAGCGGCAATCAATGCAAAATATATCCATTCCAATCTGGGTATCTACAGCCTGAAGAAATATGCGGAAGAAAAGCTTCCCGCTTCTCCGCAGATCCAGCTGGGAGAATATACCATCAATCACCAGATGGATCGGATTCTTCAGGATATCTATAAGCGAAGTCCGGATGTGGCGGGATTTTCCTGCTACATCTGGAATATTCTTTATGTAAAAGAACTGGTAAAAAATCTAAAAAAAGTTATGCCCAAGCTGCGTATCTGGCTGGGCGGCCCGGAGGTGTCCTATGATGCCGCCCGTCTGCTTCATGAACTGCCGGAGGTGGAGCTGGTGATGCTGGGGGAAGGGGAGGAGACCTTTCGACGACTGGTGGAGCTTTCTGAACAGGAGACTGCGGAGCGGATGACGTCAGAAGAAGCGGGGCAGAGGAATTACCGGTGGCTGAAAGCATTGCACAAGCTTCCGGGAATTGCTTTTCGGGACGAAGGGGGGAATATACGCCAGACCGGCCCCACACCGCTGCTTTCCCTGGATGAGATTCCCTTTTCCTATGGAGATTTAAAAGGACTGGAGCATCGGATTATCTACTATGAAAGCAGCCGGGGCTGTCCTTTTTCCTGCAGCTACTGCCTGTCCTCTATTGACAAACGGGTTCGGTTTCGCAGTCTGGATCTGGTAAAAAAGGAGCTGGACTTCTTTCTGGAGCGGAAGGTACCGCAGGTGAAATTTGTGGATCGGACCTTTAACTGCAAAAAGAGCCATGCCATGGAAATCTGGCGGTATCTGCTGGAGCATGACAACGGCGTGACCAATTTCCATTTTGAGATTTCGGCGGATCTTCTGGATGAGGAAGAGCTGGAATTGATCCGGCAGATGCGCCCGGGATTGATTCAGCTGGAGATTGGAGTGCAGACGACAAATCCGGAGACGATTGCGGAGATCCGCCGCAGTATGGATTTAAAGAAATTGGCCCGGAATGTGGCCCGGGTCAATGCCGGGCAAAATGTACATCAGCATCTGGATTTGATAGCGGGACTTCCCTATGAGAATCTGGAACGGTTTTGTCAGTCCTTTGACGAGGTCTACCGTATGGAGCCGGAACAGCTGCAGCTGGGCTTTTTGAAGGTGCTGAAGGGCTCCTATATGGAAGAAAAGGCCGCGGATTACGGACTTGTATATCAGTCTCAGCCTCCGTACGAGGTACTTTCCACCCGTTGGATGAGCTATGAGGATGTGATTCTGCTCAAGGGCGTGGAGGAGATGGTGGAAGTATATTATAACAGCGGTCAGTTTCGGACCACGATGCGGGCGCTGGAGCAGGAGGCAGTGTTTGCCTCTCCTTTTGCCCTCTATCAGGCACTGGCAGAGTATTATGAGAAAAAAGGACTGTCGGAAATCAATCATAACCGGCTGGCCCGCTATGAGATCCTCTGCGACTTCTTACAGGATCGGGCCGGGCTGCAGGGATCCTCGCTGGAACCGTATCGTGATCGGCTGATGTATGATCTGTATCTGAGGGAGAATGTGAAAAGCCGGCCTTCCTTTGCCAGAGATCCTTCGGCCTGCAAAGAGGCAGTAAAGGCGTTTTTCCGGCAGGAAGCAGCTTCGCCGCAGTATCTGGAGGGCTACGACGGCTATGATTCCCGTCAGCTCAGTAAGATGGCTCATTTAGAGGCAATGGGGGACGGCACGTATGTGCTGTTTGATTATAAGAACCGGGACGCTCTGCTGGGAAATGCGAGAGCATTTCATCTGACAGCGGCTCAGGTAGAGGAAAGGGACTGACATGCCAAGAGAGACGAAAGCGATGCGGCAGAAACGGGTCCGTCGGATTCTGGAACTTCTGGATCAGGAATACGGAACAGAATACCGCTGTTTTTTAAACTATGAGACCCCATGGCAGCTTCTGATTGCCGTGATGCTCAGTGCCCAGTGCACCGATGCCAGAGTGAACCTGGTGACCGCAGATTTATTTCAGAAATATGATACTCTGGAAAAATTTGCCGATGCGGATTTAAAAGAACTGGAGCAGGATATCCATTCCACCGGTTTCTATCATACCAAAGCGAAAAATATCATTTCCTGCACGAGAGATCTGCTGGAAAAATACGGCGGAAAAGTGCCGGAAACCATGGAAGAGCTGACGGGGCTGGCCGGTGTGGGCCGGAAGACAGCCAATGTGATCCGAGGAAATATTTACGGAGAGGCCAGTATTGTCGTAGATACCCATGTGAAGCGGATTTCCGGAAAGCTGGGACTGACGAAGGAAGAGGATCCGGAGAAAATCGAATATGAGCTGATGAAGGTGCTGCCCAAGGATCACTGGATTTTGTGGAATATTCATATTATTACGCTGGGACGTACGATCTGTACGGCACGCAACCCGGCTTGCGAAGCGTGCTTTTTGCGGGAAGAGTGTCCCTCTGCGGGAAAAAAGAAAAATATCAGGAGAAAGCGGGAAGAATAGTGCAGGAGAACAGGAATTCCTATGTGGCCATTGATCTGGAAACCACAGGTCTGGATCCTAAGCGAGAACGTATCATTGAAATCGGAGCAGTGCGGGTGGAACAGGGAGAAATTACAGGGCAGTTTTCCACCTTTGTGAATCCGCGAATGGAGCTGGAGCCGCGGATTGTAGAGCTGACCGGAATCCGGGATGAGATGCTTGCCGGTGCGCCGGAAATCGGGGACGTGATCGGGGAGATTCTTGCGTTTTGCGGGGAGCTGCCTCTGCTGGGGCACCATGTGATCTTTGATTACAGCTTTTTAAAGCGGGCGGCGGTAAATGCCGGAACCACCTTTGAGCGAAACGGAATCGACACGCTGAAGCTGTGCCGCCGGTTTATGCCGGGAGAGGAAAAGAAAAATCTGGCAGCTGCCTGTGCCTGGTTTGAGGTGGAGCAGGAGGAAGCGCACCGGGCGCTGGGAGACGCCGTTTCGGCGCACCGGCTGTATCAGAAGCTGAAGGAACACTTCTTTTTGGCAGCGCCGGAGGCATTTTCGCCGAATCCTTTGATTTATAAGGTAAAAAAAGAGCAGCCGGCTTCGAAAATGCAAAAAGAAGTCTTGCGGGATTTGGTAAAATATCATAGAATAAATCTAACTGTGCAGATCGATTCGTTATCCAGGAACGAGGCTTCGAGGATTATCGACAAAATCATCTCACAGTACGGAAGAATAAAGAGGTGAAAAAAATGATTGATATGAGAAATCATGGAAAACAGAAAGTTGTTTCCGCAGTGATTATTATTGTGATTGTACTTGCCATGGTAGGCGGAACTGTTCTGGCCGCTTTGTCAATGTAACATTAGGGGAAGTATAGATGAAAAAGAAAGTCTGGATTACCGGAGCGGCAGTTCTTGTGCTGGCCTCCGGATTATTACTTATACCCGCAAAGGAGACAACAGCGGGTACCCTTCCTTCCGGGTTTTTCGTGGGCGGCATGGAGCTGGCCGGTCTCTCGGAGGAAGAAGCGGATCAGAAGATTGAAGAGTATATTTCTTCCATTTCCGGTCAGAGCATCATTCTGACCATTGATGGAAATGAGATTGCCACTACAGCAGAGAAACTGGGCTTTTCCTGGGCGAACCGGGAAGAGATTGAGGCAGCGCAGGCGGAATATGCCGGCGGCAATCTCCTGAGACGGTACTTAAATCAGAAACGTCTGGAGAAGACACCGGTGGAGCTGGAGATAGAGACCTCGGTGGACGCGGGAAAGGTGGAGGAATTTGTAGAAAGCCACTTAAGCCCGTATACCAGAGAAGCGCAGGATGCGGTTCTGACCCGGGAAAATGGAGAATTTCAGGTAACGGAATCGGTTGCCGGCATGGAGGTGGACATCGCGGCAACCAAGAAAGCCCTGGATGAGGCGATTCAGGGTGGGTTGGACGCACCGGTCAAGGTGGCGGCGGTGGTGACAGAGACACAGCCGGCAAGAAGTACGGAAGAGCTGGCGACGGTTCAGGATGTTCTGGGAACTTTCAGTACCACCTTCAGCACCGGCAATGTATCCCGTTCTAAGAATTTAAGAACCGGTGCGTCCAAGGTGGACGGCACGGTTCTGATGCCGGGAGAAGAATTCTCTGCCTATACCTGGCTGACCCCCTTTACCATTGAAAACGGATATGCGGCAGCCGGCTCTTACGCCAACGGTCAGGTAGTAGATACTGTGGGAGGCGGCGCCTGCCAGCTCTGCACCACACTGTATAATGCGGCGCTGCTTTCGGAGCTGGAGATTACCCAGCGGCAGAATCATTCCATGGTGGTAGGCTATGTAAAGCCGTCCCAGGATTCGGCCATTGCCGGAACAGTAAAGGATTTGAAATTCAAGAATTCCAATGATACCCCGATCTATCTGGAGGGTGTGGTAAATGGAGGTGTACTGACCTTTACGATTTACGGAAAAGAGACCAGACCGGCCAACAGGGAGATTAAGTTTGTCTCTGAGACCGTCAGCGTAAAGGATCCGGGGGAGCCGATCATGAAGCAGGATCCGTCTCTGGCACCGGGAGCTAAGGTGAAGGAACAGTCTGCCCATCAGGGACTTCAGTCCCGCTTATGGAAGTATGTTTATGTAGACGGAGCGGAGACAGAAAAGCTGTTGATCAGTTCGGATACCTATATGGCATCAAAGGCAATCTACCGCGTGGGGCCGGCCGTGGCAGCAGCCGATGCGGCACCGGCCGATCCGGGAGCAGCCGCGGAGCCGGGAGAGACGGAAGCGCCGGCAGAGTCACAGCCGCAGGGGCCGGCAGGACCGGCAGCGACCGGACCGGGGGCAGAGAGTCCGTCCGGCAGCGCATCTGCGGAACCGGCTGCGGTAAGTCCCGCACCGGAGACAGCAAGTCCGGCACCGGCGGATGCAGAACCGGCGCAGCCGGCGGCGCCCGGCATGGGAGTATAGAAGGATGAGATTAGAGAATAACCTGCGATATGACGGCGTGATGGAGCCGGATCAGGATCTGGTTGTCGCCGGTTATATTGCATTAAGCGGAACTGCCCGATTGGCGGTTGTCGGAAGCGAAGCATTGTCGAAGAGATTTACCAGGAGCTTTGTAAAGCGGTGTCAGGAGATCGATAAGACTCGGGGGGTGAAGACAGTCCCCGGTATTTCAGCTTTCGGAGCAGCCTCCTGGTGCATGGTCGGGGAGGGCGGCGTGATGGCGGCGCTCTGGGATTATTTTGAGGCATTCGATCTGGGATTTGAGATAGAGCTTAGGCGTCTTCCGATCTTACAGGAGACTGTGGAGGTCTGTGAGGTGTTTGATGTGAATCCTTACCGGCTTCAGTCAGAGGGCTGTATTCTCATGACGGCGGCCAATGGCAGGGTCCTGGCGGCTTCCCTGGAGAAGCAGGGGATTCCTGCGGTGGTAATCGGCAGAACGACAAAAAGCATTGGCCGAAGGATCCGTAATGGAGAGCTTCAGACCTTTCTGGATCGGCCAAAGCCCGATGAATTATATAAAATCCAATTAACAGGAGGTAAGTTATGAGAGAGAGAATTTTAGCGGTCATTGAAAAAAACAGCAGAATCAGTGTCAAGGATCTGGCGGATTTACTTGGAGAGAATGAGGCCGCGGTCGCGGCAGAGATCGCCGAGATGGAGAATGAGCACATTATCTGTGGCTACCATACCCTGATTAATTGGGAGCATACGGACGAGGAAAAGGTAATTGCCCTGATTGAAGTGAAGGTAACACCCCAGAGAGAGATGGGCTTTGACAAGATCGCGGAGCGAATCTATCAATACAGCGAGGTCAAAGCGGTTTACCTGATGTCCGGCGGTTTTGATTTTACCGTGATGATTGAGGCAAAAACCATGCGCGCGGTGGCACAGTTCGTGGCGGAGAAGCTGTCTACCATTGACTCTGTGCTCAGCACCTCCACCCATTTTGTGCTGAAAAAATATAAGGACCACGGTACCGTGCTGTGTGACGGTCCGCAGGATGAAAGGATGTTGATTGTTCCGTGAGAAACCCGTTATCAGATACCATAGTGAAGATTCCGCCGTCCGGAATCCGTAAATTTTTTGATGTTGTCAGCGAGATGAAGGGAGCTATCTCCCTTGGTGTGGGCGAGCCGGATTTTGATACACCCTGGCATGTCCGGGAGGAGGGCATCTATTCCCTGGAAAAGGGCCGAACCTTCTATACCTCCAACGCAGGCTTAAAAGAATTAAAGATTGAGATCTGCAATTATTTAAAACGCCGTCAGGGCTTAACCTATGACTACAATTCCGAAGTTATGGTAACTGTCGGAGGCAGTGAGGCCATCGATATTGCTCTGCGTGCCATGCTGAATCCGGGAGAGGAAGTGCTGATCCCTCAGCCCAGCTATGTTTCCTATGTTCCATGTACGGTTCTGGCCGGAGGAAAACCGGTGATTATCGAACTGGAGGAAAAAGATGATTTCCGGCTGACAAGGGAGAAACTGATCGAAAAGATCACCCCCAATACCAAGGTGCTGATTCTGCCTTTTCCCAATAATCCCACCGGTGCGGTGATGGAGAAGCAGGATCTGGAAGAGATTGCCAAGGTGATTGAGGCTCATGATATTTTTGTCATCAGTGATGAGATTTATTCGGAGCTGACTTATAAAGGAGAGCATGTATCCATTGCGGCGATCCCGGGAATGCAGGAGAGAACGGTCCTGATCAACGGATTTTCCAAGGCGTATGCCATGACCGGCTGGAGACTGGGCTATGCGGCTGCGCCGGCACTGGTCTTAAAGCAGATGCTGAAGATTCACCAGTTTGCCATTATGTGTGCCCCAACCACCAGCCAGTATGCGGCGGTGGAGGCCTTAAAGAACGGTGATGACGATATTCTCCGGATGAAGGTGGCCTATGATGAGCGCCGCCGCTATCTGCTCAAGGAATTCCGCAGTATGGGCATGGACTGCTTTGAGCCCTATGGCGCGTTCTATATGTTTCCCAGCATCAAGCGGTTTGGCATGACCTCGGATGAGTTTGCGACCAGACTTCTGCAGGAGGAAAAACTGGCGATTGTGCCGGGAACGGCCTTCGGTGATTGCGGAGAGGGCTATATGAGAGTATCCTATGCATATTCCATGGAAGATTTGAGAAAGGCGATGCAGCGAATTCACCGGTTTGTGGATCGCCTGGACGGAAAACAGGAAGAAACGAAGGCGGAAACGCCGGAATAAAAAGAGGCTTTGATAATGAATATTGTATTGTATGAACCGGAGATGCCCTTAAATACCGGCAATATCGGCCGGACCTGTGTGGCGACCAATACCCGCCTGCATTTAATCGAGCCGCTGGGCTTCCGCCTGAATGCGAAGGAGATCAAACGGGCAGGGCTGGACTACTGGCCGCATCTGGATGTAACCGTATATGCCGATTATCAGGATTTTCTGGATCGGAATCCGGGCGCGAAGATCTATATGGCAACGACAAAGGCACCTCATGTATATACGGAGGTTTCCTATGAGCCGGACTGCTATATCATGTTTGGGCCGGAGAGCCGGGGAATCCCGGAGGAGATTCTGGTAAAGCATCCCGATACCAGTGTGCGGATTCCCATGTGGGGAGAGACAAGATCCTTAAATCTGTCAAACTCCGTGGCGATTATTCTCTATGAAGCTCTGCGTCAGAACGGATTTGAGAAGATGACCATGGAAGGGCAGCTGAGAAATTATAGCTGGGAAGTAAAATAAATACAGAAGTAAATGCAGGAGGATGGCATTGAGCCATCCTTCTGCTGCGTTAAATCATTAAAATTGTATAAAACAGGCGAAGGAAACTGTAAGAATTTTGTCAAAATGAAAATTGACATGTCAGTAAGAACGTGATAAAACAATATCAATGATATGAAATGCATGGATGGGGACCTGCCGGATGGAGAACACTTCTTCCAGAGAGCTGCCGGTTGCTGGAACGGCGGCAGAAGCGCCAGATGGATCTCACCCCGGAGCTGCTTTTTTGAACGCGCGGCTGCGTCAGTAGAGAAAGACGGGTTCTTCCCGTTACAGGAGGCACTGGTTCCCGGATTGGATCCATCCGGAAGACGGAGGAGAGAGGCCGTAGCAGTACGGCAAGCAGAGTGGTACCGCGAAAAAGTTTCGTCTCTGCAGCACAGAAGATGTGCTGCAGATTTTTTTTGCGCTGTAAGAAATTCTCTCGACATTTCTCAAAAAGTTTCCGCTGCGGATTGCTCCCCTGCGGTTCATATCAGAGCAGACATACGTATATTTCACAGAAAGAGGGAAAAGAAAAATGAATGGAATTATGATGATGATAATTGCCATTGTAGTGTTAGGCGGTGCCTATCTCTTCTATGGCCGTTATCTGGAGAAGAAGTGGGGCATTGATCCCAACGCAAAGACACCGGCGTATGAGCTGGAGGACGGCGTGGACTATGTTCCTGCTGACACAAACGTTGTATTTGGACATCAGTTTGCATCGATTGCGGGCGCAGGCCCGATCAACGGACCGATTCAGGCTGCAATGTTCGGATGGCTTCCGGTTCTGTTATGGGTCCTGATCGGAGGCGTGTTCTTCGGAGCGGTGCAGGATTTCTCTGCAATGTATGCATCTGTAAAGAATAAAGGCCGTACCATTGGCTATATTATTGAAGAATACATCGGAAAACTGGGCAAGAAGCTGTTTCTGGCATTCTGCTGGCTGTTCTGTATTCTGGTTGTTGCCGCTTTCGCCGACGTTGTAGCCGGAACCTTCAATGGTTTTGCGGTAAAGGATGGAGTAACCTCCACGATTGAGGCCAATGGTGCAGTAGCTACCACCTCCATGCTGTTTATTATTGAGGCTGTCTGCCTTGGTATGATCCTGAAATACGGTAAGCTGAATAAGTGGGTAAATACCGCGATTGCGTTAGGACTTCTGGTACTTGGTGTGGCTCTGGGACTTGCTTTCCCGGTATATATTCCGCGGGGAACCTGGCATATCATTATCTTCCTGTATGTGCTGGTAGCATCGGTTAC